>CAZYYM010000019.1:0-43193 GCA_964651385.1 uncultured Gammaproteobacteria bacterium
GGCGAGATCATCGTCTGTGATAGCAGAGAGGAAGTGGTTAAGGTCAGTGACAGATGCGCCAGTGAACATTTGCAGGTCATGGCCGATGACCTCGAATGGTGGAAGCAGAATCTGAACAATTATGGATCTCTGTTTCTTGGTGAAGGCAGTACGGTGACGCATGGTGACAAGTGTTCCGGAACCAATCATATTTTGCCGACCAAACGTGCCGGTCGTTATAGTGGTGGTTTGAATGTACAGAAATTTATGAAAGTCCTGACCTATCAACAACTCGACGAATCGTCCAACGAAGTGTTTAGCGCGGTTGGTTCGAGGATTTCTCGCATCGAAGGCATGGAGGGCCATGCACGCGCCTGCGACTGGCGTTTACGAAAATATTTTCCTGATCGGGAATGGGGCTTTGAGGTGTATGATCAGCAACACTATGACTAAGTTAATCTTCAATAAGCCTTTTACCCAGCAGGAACCGATTCCCGAAGCAGGCATAGAGCGCGCAATCGACGTGATGCGGTCCGGCCGATTGCATCGCTACAACGTACTCGAAGGCGAAACCGCCGAAGCGGCAAAACTCGAAACCGAATTTGCAGCTTATATGGGGCAGCGCTATTGTCTGGCCTGTTCTTCGGGTGGCTATGCGTTGCATATCGCACTGAAGGCGGCTGGCATAGAGGCGGGTGACGCGGTGCTCACCAATGCTTTCACTCTGGCACCGGTCCCGGGTGCCATTAATAATGCCGGTGGCGTACCCGTGCTGGTCGAAATCGACGAAAACTACAATGTCGATTTGCATCACCTCAAAGCAATGATGATCGAATCTAAGGCGAAGTACTTTATGGTTTCGCACATGCGCGGGCATATCGCCGATATGGATGCCATAGTAGAGCTTTGCGAGCAGCATAAGGTTATCCTCATAGAAGATTGCGCACATACCATGGGTGCTTTCTGGAAGGGTAAAAAATCCGGCAGTTTCGGTAAAATCGCCTGTTTTAGTACACAGACCTACAAACACATGAATTCCGGCGAAGGTGGTTTCCTCACCACCGATGACGCCGAAATCATGGCCCGCGCGGTAATGCACTCCGGCTCCTATATGCTCTTCGAACGCCACGACGCAGCACCCGAGGCATCGGTTTTCAGCGATATTAAACTTGATACGCCAAACTATAGCGGCCGTATGGATAATTTGCGTGCCGCCATCTTACGCGCACAGCTACCGTTACTCGATGACAATTGTCGGCGCTGGAATGATCGCTATCAGGCGCTGGAAAAATGCCTGACGCAAAACCCCGCCATTCAGCTCGCGCATCGCGACGATGACGAAACCTATGTCGGCAGCTCGTTGCAGTTTCGAGTAGAAGCTCTCGACAGCGGACAGATCGACGCTTTCATCAAAAAAACAGCCTATCGGGGTGTGGAACTGAAATGGTTTGGTGGCCGCGAACCGCATGGTTTTACCAGCCGTTACGATAGCTGGCGTTATCTCAACAATACCCAGCAGCTGCCGAATACGCTCCGCATCCTGGCGACCACTTTTGATCTGCGCATACCGTTGACATTCGAGGTAGAGGACATGATCGTGATCGGTGAAGTTATCAATGACGTCGTCTCCGAGCTAATACAGCAGGCAGCCTGACCGAACCCGACGTTAATGCAGAGCTGATCTAGTCGGCCCGGGCATCTTCAGCATAATTGATTAACCAGTCAATCAGGCCACGGGTCTTTCGGCTGATATAGCGCCCGGGCGATACCAGCAACTGATAACCATAGCCACTCAGACGATGCTGGAAAGGTGCGACCAGTTCTCCGCGCTTCATTTCGGCTTGCATCAGCGCATCGGCCATAGTCCAGCCCTGGCCATCAATCGCAGCCTGGGTGCGAACATTGGCATCGGCCACTACGCGCCGCGGATTCGACAGCGCTGGTTGCGCTTCACCATACCAGGCTTGCCACAGGTCCATCGGCCTGTCTTCACAGAGTAATACGACGCTATTAAAAGGAGGTTCGTTAAAAAATCGGCGATCAATATCCCCGGGGCATTCCTGCAGACACAGTTTTTGTAGCAACGCTGGGCTGCAAACCGGATACAACGGCATCGGTAATTCCAGCAGACGGCTGGCATCGCGTTTGCCGTTACAGGCTCCCCATCGTATGGCGATATCGACGTCCCCCGGTTTGAAGTCTTCTGAATTGACGGAATGTTGGAATACCATGGAAACATCGGGATGCTGTACGCTGAAGCGAGCTATTCGAGGAGAAAGCCAGCGCATGGCCACATAAGTCGTTGCACCAATGGTGACATCATGCTCGTGCTCTCCTGGAGAGAGCTGCCCCAGTGTTTGCCCGAGCTCTTCGAATAACCTACCTGTGGTAAGAAATAATTTCTGCCCGGCTTCGGTTAGATAGACCTGCCTGGTTGAACGCTTGAATAGCGCCGTATCGATGCTTTGCTCAATTTTCTGAATTTGGTAGCTAACTGCTCCTTTGCTGATACATAGCTCATCGGCAGCCTGGCTAAAACTTAAATGCCGGGCTGCCGATTCGAATACCTTCAGGCTATCCAGTGGTGGCAGTGCATGTTTCATAGTTCAGTAATATTAAACTATAAAGCAACAATTTTCGATTGCCATTACAGCCCTTGCGGATATAAATTGGTTTCAAATTTCTAAACTGGAGTCAATAGTCATGTCGGATAATCAACTTAAACGCCATGCCCGTGTAGTCGTCATCGGTGGCGGTATCGCCGGTTGCTCCACACTTTATCACCTCACCCGCGAAGGCTGGAGTGATGTCGTGCTGGTCGAGCGCGACGAGCTCACTTCCGGCTCAACCTGGCATGCTGCGGCACAGGTCACCCAGTTCGGCGGCAATCAAACCATGGTGGCGTTGAAACGACATAGCATCAACCTCTATCGCGAACTGGCCGCCGACCCTGACAACCCAATTTCTTACCACATCACCGGTGGCATGCGATTAGCGCATACACAAGATCAGGTTGATACCTATTTACACAATGTTGCGATGGCCGCCGGCATGGGCGTAGAGATGGAATTCATTAGTGCCAAAGAGGCCGGCATTCGTCATCCGTTAATGAAAACCGATGGACTGCTCGGCGCCTGGTGGGACCCTCTCGATGGCGATATCGACCCGGCCGGTATTACCTTTGCTCTGGCACGCAAGGCACGCGAAGCCGGTGCCGAAGTGTATCGCTTCAATCCGGTCGAGAACATCACCCGCAAGGCGAATGGCGAGTTCATCGTACATACCAAAAATGGCGATATCACCTGCGAGAAAGTGGTCAACGCCACGGGTTATCGCGTCAATGAAGTCGGTAATATGCTCGGCGTGAACCATCCCGTGACTTCGATGGAGCATATGTATTTTCTCACCGACACCATGCCCGAGCTCAAAGCGCTGGATTTTCGTGTGCCGATAATTCGCGATCCCGGCGATGATTTTTATTCGCGACAGGAAAAGAACGGCCTGCTGGTCGGCGTCTACGAACAGGGCTGCCAGACTTTCGGTATGGACGACATCGACCCCGATTTCACCCAGGCACTATGCCCTTCCGACCTCGACCGCTGCCTCGACAATATGGAGCGGATTTTCAAACGCTTACCCGCCCTCGCCGAAGCGGGAATTCATACCGTGATCAACGGCCCGATCACCTATACCATCGACGGCGCGCCGCTAATCGGCCAGATACCCGGTATCGAAAATGCCTATTGTGCGATTGGTTTACGCGCCGGTATTGGTGAGAGTGGCGGCCACGGCAAAGTGCTGGCCGAGATCATGGTGCACGGCGAATGCGAATGGGACGCCTGGTTTCTCGACCCGAGGCGTTTTACCCAATACGCCAATACCGAGCATACCTGCCTGAAAGCGATTGAAGATTACCAGAACGAATTTCATTATCACATGCCGCATGAGCATCGCCCGGCATCGCGCCTGGCGCGTACCACGCCGCTTTACCTAGTCCTCGATCAAATGCACTGCGCCTGGGGAGTCGTCAATGGCTGGGAACGTGCGTTATTCTTCAAACCCGATGCTGACTTTGTCGATGAACATAGCTATCGTTTCACAGCAACGAAAGACATTGTTGCCAAAGAAGTCGAACAGCTGCAGGAAAACGTCAGCGTTATGGAAGTTTCCGGTTTTAATCGCTACGAAATCAGTGGAGAAGCTGTCGAGGCTTTTCTCAACCGCATGACCTGCGGTAAAGTCCCAACCGAAATTGGCAAGCTAAGCCTTTGTTATCTGCTCACCGAAAAAGGCAATATGCTGAGCGAAGCAACGCTGGTTAAGCTCGCTCGGAATCGCTACTGGTATGGCTCGGCTGCCGCCGCAGAATGGCATGATCGCGACTGGTTAAACCACTATAAACCCGACTCAATCAAAATTACCGAGATGGCTGCCATGCATACCATTTTGGTCGTTGCCGGACCCAAATCACGCGATTTGTTGCAATCGGTATCACCGCGTTGCGACTGGTCGAAAGCAGCCTTTCCATGGTTACGCGCGCAATCGATGTTTATCGGTCATGCCGAAGTTATCGCCATGAGCGTGAGCTTTTCCGGCGAGTTGGCCTATGAATTACATATCCCCAACGAGCAGCTCTTGCTTGTCTGGAGCATACTCAACGATGCCGGCAAGGCATTCAAGCTGGGTTATTTCGGCCTTTATGCAACCGAGTCGATGCGCCTGGAAAAAGGCTATCGACACTGGAAGGCCGACCTGATTGTCGAACATAACCCGATGGAGTCTGCACTGTCGCGATTTGTCGATCTGGATAAGCCCGATTTTATCGGCAAAACGGCATTACTCGAACAGATAGAACGCGGGCCGCGTAAACTGTTTGTTTCTATGACGGTTGATTGCGACATCGCCTCAGCACATTCCGGAGACCCGGTATTGGCTGGCGAGCGCCAGGTGGGCAGCATCACTTCCGCAGGCTACGGATTTAGAGTCGGGAAAAACATCGCCTACGCCTTTGTCGACCCTGAGCTGGCGAAAATCGGCACCGAGCTGAGTATTGGTATACTCGGTGAAATCTATGCAGCGCGAGTTGTCGAACCGGTTCTCTACGATCCCGAAAACAGCCTGGTGCGATCATGAATGACGGCGTTAAGCGTCGACGGCGCAGGGCAGGCAAGAGTCGCGAGGCAATGCTCGCCAAACGCAGCAAACCACCGGCAATAAACCCGGCACCGCCAGGACCGAGCGGTGGGCAGTATAAGCCGCTTACAGAGCTTCAGGTAAGACAGATTTACGATACCTCGATGCGTATGCTCGCGGAACTCGGCATGGGTGATGCACCCCCGAAACTAACCGAGCAGGCATTGAAATGCGGCGCCACAATCAATGCGCTCGGCCGCCTGTGTTTTTCGCAGAGTATGGTCGAAGATATCATCGACGGCGCCTGCAAATCGTTCGTTTTCCATGGCCGCAACCCAGAGCACAGCATCGAAGTCGGCGGAGACCGTGTTTACTATGGCACCGGCGGCGCAGCGGTACAGACGCTCGATCTGGATAGCCACGTTTACCGGCCATCGACCCTGCAGGATCTGGATGGTTTCACGCGACTGGTCGATACACTGCCGAACGTGAGCTGGTTTACGCGCTGCTGCGTAGCAACCGATGTGCCCGATATCTTCGAGCTCGACGTCAACACGGCCTATTGTCTGATGCGTCGCACGCAGAAACCGGTCGGCACAAATTTCACCCTCGGAGAACACGTCGACCCGATTGTCGATATGTTCGACTGGGTTGCCGGTGGCGAGGGCAAATTTGCCGAGAAGCCGTTTTGTAAGGCGCATATCAGCCCGATCATTTCGCCGATGCGCTATGGCGAAGACGCTTTCGACGTCGCGCTCGCGAGTATACAACGCGGCATGCCACTGAATTGCATCATCGCGGCGATGTCGGGTGCGACCTCACCCGCGACTATCGACGGCATGCTCGCCGCCTCGTTTGCGGAGACCCTGGCCGCGCTGGTGATGGTGAATATTTTTGCGCCGGGTTACCCGATGATCTTCTCCAACTGGCCATTCGTAATCGATTTACGCACCGGCGCCTTCTGTGGTGGTGGCGGTGAAATTTCGATACTGAATGCCGGCGCGGCGCAACTCGCGAATTTCATCGGTGTGCCTTCCGGGGTCGCTTCGAGCATGTCCGACGCCAAGGCGGTGGATGCACAGATGGGCATGGAAAAAGCATTGTCATCGCTCGCCTGCGGACTCTCCGGCGCCAACATGGTATACGAGTCATCCGGTATGATGGCGAGTCTGCTCGGTGTTTCTTACGAAGCCTTTATTACCGATAATGAAATGCTTTCGCATGTCTATCGCATGATCCGCGGTATCGAAGTCAGCGAGGAAACATTGGCTTTCGATGCGATGAAAAATGTGATAACCGGGGAAGGTCATTTCATCGGCGAGATCCAGACCATGGAAGCGATGGAACGGGATTATTTTTATCCAAAATTCGGCGATCGAAGCGAACCGACTACCTGGGCGGAAGAAGGTGCCAGAGATATCTGGCGGAATGCAAACGATCAGGCGCGGCGCGTTTTGGAGGATCATCACCCAGAATATATTGCAGCCGGTGTGGATGCAAAAATTCGGCGAGTTTTAAAAATAAAAATCGGTTAGGTTAGAGAGGGTAATCGCGCGTCTTACTCACATTAAAGACTCGAATCAGACCTATAGGTCGGGTTCAGTTTTTTTTTAAATGCATCAGTGGCGGAAACAGTTCGAGCTCGCGCAGACTTTCAGAAATGACCGACATAAAACTATTTTTCAAACGGGCATCGTTAAAAACATTCTGGATATCAATGACGTCGAAATAGCCGTGTTCCCGGTAATTGGGGTTCCAAAGAATAAGCGGTGTTTCCTGTTTCGAATAAATTGACGTACCCATACCCTTGTGGATAGAGCGCACCTCAATTTCCGAGGTTTCCAGGTTTTCATTCAGATATAAACAGGATGAAACATCAACATCAAGAATGCCCTCTAATGCGGTGCGAGGATGGATTTCGCCGATGACGTTTACCATTTGGGTTATATCGGCTTCGGTATCGGCAACCAGATTAAAAGGACCACGAACGTAATCTCTGGCGAAAGAATACGATCCGTCCTTAAATACCATTTTGCCTATAATGAGTAAATTGTCATAAATATTGGCAGCAAAATATTTAGTTATATCGTGGAAATAATTATCCATGAACCCCCCTGTTACTTCAATACGTCATAGAATAACATAGTTAAATACCGATTCTATATCGAGCAAACCACCGTGATGCCATCTACCGTTTCGAAAGTGTCCTGATAGATGTCTGCAGGTGCTCCCGCAAAGTACCTGTTTCAACGGTCATAATGCCGGCTTCACTACCGATAAGTATGGCTTGTCAGCAATTTGGGCACTTGCGATGGATGCCAAATTAATCGACTGCTCGGACATGTATTTGATCATGGGCAAGGAGGAACAAATTGTTTTGGCGTATTTGTTGAAAATCACCTTGCCGGCAGGCAAGGCTCACTGGCTATTAATCCTTACAGTATGTGGCGAAGGAATAGAAATTCTCATGCCAATCGCTTCTTCAGCTCTGCCACTTCGGCTTCCAGATCGATAACGCGTTGCTCTAGTTCAGCCATACTGACGCGAGTAGAAGTGCTGCTCGATGCGGTCGTTTGCCGATTAATTTCATAGGCTTCAATATCAACCGGGCCAGACAACAGGTGCATATATTCTGAATCTTTTCGTCCCGGTGAGCGTGGTAACTTGACTGCAAGTGGATCCCCATTGCGTTCAATTAAGCTATTAAGCGATGTCAGAACTTCGGAGTTGTCGTCGAATTCATGCAGTCTCGGACTACGCGCGCGTAGTTCACCCGGCGTTTGCGGGCCGCGTAATAGCAACAGGCAAACGATGGCATATTGAGCGCCGTCAAATTGCAATTTGCTGAATTTAGAGTTGCAGAAACGATGGGTATATTTTTCAACTCCGCGTTTAAAATTATCTTCTATATGTATCAAATGTTTTCCTTCGAGTTCGCGAACCGTGTGCTGTACGGTGCCCTGGCTAAGCGCCAGCACAGGGTTTCGCCCCGATTTTTGATTACAGGCATTGGTCAGTGCATTCAACGTCAATGGGTATTGATCCGGTGTAGTGATGGATTTTTCCATCAAACAACCGATGATACGGGTTTCGTTGGCCGATAAATTCATCGCTAGTATTGGCTACTCGTTAGTGGAACTTTCCGATCCGATTATACTCTGTCAATTGACTGGATTGAATAGAAACCTTAGGCATGAATTTGAGTAACAGTTATTTTGCGATAGCGAACCCGTTTCTTTTATTTGACCGCTGGATCCATCAGTATCGTCATCAGCGATGTGTTTTATTACAGGGTAAAAAAATCGAGGTAACATGGACAAAGCGCGCCGATGAGGTGTTAGAGAAAAGACGAGAGCCATTGATGATTGAAATGCAGCTATACTTTTCCTGCGTTGTGAAAAAACGAGTTCTGTTTCACCAACGGGTCGATTTCGACACCGTATCTGTCGATGAAAAATTAGGCCTTGGATATCGGGCAATTCAATCAGCCGTATGTGATCCGGAGACTTTTGCACAGGATTATCCTGCGGGGCGCCTGCTCGATTCGATTGCCGCCAGTAAGATGCAGCCATCCAGACTTAATATCGATTTCAGACAGGGGCGGTGGCAAGGGGAAATGGCCTTTTAAGCGGTCGGCACCGCTGAAGCTGACCTTCTGTTTTCACGCCGTTTACGCCATAAGTCTTCCTTTTGTGCAAGCAGGGCGGCTTCTACCCTGTTTCTAACCTGAAGTTTCTGTAAAACATTGGTGACATAGTGCTTCACGGTTTTCTCGGTTATTTCGAGTTCACGGCCTATTTCCTTGTTACTGAGTCCACGAGAAATGCTGACGAGTATCTGTTCTTCGCGGACGGTTAAATCAGAAAACTTGTCTTCGAAGGCCACTTCTTCCGGCGGTTTATTTTTTAATTCGGTTAGCATTCGGGCTGCCAGTCCGGGCGATACGTAGGATTCACCTTGGTGGATACCACAGACAATATCGATCAATTCCTGGCCGCCAATACCCTTAAGTATATATCCACTGGCGCCTGTCTGTAGTGATTTCATGACATCATCTTCACGTTCAGATACCGTGAGCATAGCTATCTTCACCACCGGACAGCTCCTGGCAATTTCATCAGCGGCCTCGATTCCACCTCCGGGCATACTAACATCGAGTAAAACAATGTCAGGCATCAGAGTTTGTGCCAGTTGAATGGCTTCCTGGGCGCTTTCACCCTGTGCGATGACTTTAATATTGTCGGCACGACTCAGTGTACGCGTGACTCCGTCTCGAAACATTGGGTGGTCGTCGACCACTACTACTCGGATATTATTCGCCATAAACCATTTCCATGAGGGTCGATTTTTTCAATTTTCTGCGTTTTGTTTACCGGGTTAAAGTAAAAATTCTTCTGAGTAAGAATATACTGCAATTAATAAGCCAGTTATAATTAATATATACAGCGAGGCTATTTAGAATAAAAAGTATTTTCCCGGCAATGGTTTTTGTAAATATCTTTTACAGTCTATCGTAGAAGTGTAAAACTTTCTGGCTTTTGAGAATGGCAACCTGACCAATTGTAACAATGACAGTTGTAGCGCCAATTCGAGGAAATGTCGGCATGCATTGTTAACCGGGGGAAACCGGTTGAGTCATGAAAATCTGCACAACCCCTTTGTGCACCTGATAAAACTAACCGCAGATCCATCACCAGGCAGGTGATCGAAAATTGCTCCTGTTATTTCTCGTAGTGGGCATATCATCGCATTCCAATCTGTTATTCATAACCGGTACAGGTTCGGTGATTTACACCCACCATGGTTTGAAGCATTTTCAGACCTTAGTCGGGTTGTTATGTCTCAATAGACGGGTTAAATTGTTCCAATGTCGACAGGAAATTCTTATCAATGGCCGAAAATATGGGTCAATTACTGGCAACGGAAAAGTCTTTCCCAGCAATTCGCATTAATGAGCTCAGTCGTATTACTGGTTGGCATGGTAACGATAGGTGCATGGGTAGCAGAAAAAATAGAGACCAGCGTTACCTACAACACGGCGGTTAATACCGCGTTTTATATCGACAGCTTCGTTTCGCCGATTACTCAGGAACTCGCCAATCAAGACCAGCCGAGCGCGGATCATCAAACCTCTTTGAATGATCTGTTAAACAAGACGACAATTGGCACTCGGGTCGATTCGTTTAAAATCTGGAAACCGGGCGGCTTGATTGCCTATAGCAGTCGAAAATCGATTATCGGCAAGGTATTTCCAGAAACCGACCATCTGAAAGAAGCCTGGGCCGGTAACATCAGCGCCGAGTTTGACACGCTGGTAGACGAAGAGGACGCCGAGGAAAGCACTGCCGGTATCCCCTATCTGGAAATGTACAGTCCTATTCACGAATCCACCACCGGTCGCATTATCGCCGTAGCCGAGTTTTATGAGAAAGCCGATCTGTTCCAGCAGGCCCTTTTCAGGACCAAGATGGAAAGCTGGTTGCTGGTGCTACTGGTGACTATTGTCATGCTCGGTGTTTTGTCTGTTATTGTACATCGTGGAAGCCGCACGATCGAAAATCAGGAATCCGCACTTAAAAACCGAATAGTTGAACTCTCCGATCTACGTAATCGACTAAAAAATGCATCAAGAAGATCGACCGAATTAAACGAACAGTTTCTACGCCGGGTAGGTTCGGACCTGCATGACGGACCGGCACAGTTACTCGCTCTGGGCTTGTTAAGACTGGATGATATCAGGCAGCTCGTTAACGATGTCCCGGATTTGCCGGTGTCTAAAATCGAGGACCTGGACATTGTCCAGGGCGCACTGGATGATGCCATGAACGATATACGTAATATTTCTGCCGGACTGGTGTTGCCAGAACTCGATGGCCTGACCCTCACCGATATTCTCACAAAAGCCACCTCGAACCACGAGCATAGAACGCATAACCGAGTCGATTTGAAATTGGCTGATTTACCGGAATATATCGGCAAGTCAATCCAGATCTGTCTCTATCGACTGGTCCAGGAAGGTCTTAACAATGCGGAACGTCATGCGCCCGGTGCTGCCTGCACGTTAAGCGCGAGGTATAATGATGACTCTTTTGAAGTTGAAGTCTCTGATACAGGTTCCGGTTTTGATCCGGGCGCGACTGCGGCGCCCGGTTCCGGGCTCGGTTTACCCGGTCTTCGGGAACGGATCGAAAGTGTCGGAGGCGAGTTCGAAATACGCAGTACCATCGGCCAGGGAACACAGCTGATTGCCAGATTTCATGTCGCCGATCTGGGGTTGGTTGGTTAAGTCACATCGCGTGGCCAAGTGTTACTAATACACGGTGCCTGATGTTATCGTTTCACAATTCGGCGTATGGCTTTTATTCATCGAATGATACGCTTGTGCCTGCGAAATATCCTTTGGTATGTCAGCAATTAGCCTTAGCCGTCAAGGGCAGCGGCGCAAAATCCCCGTGAAACAAATAGCTATCATTCGATTCTGGTATGAATGCAATGCCTTTTCACCGATCAAGGCGACGAAAGAAGCCTTTTTGAAACGTGAATGGGTAATTGGTTCAGCGGCGAAAGAATTCTATCGAAACACCAATGTGGAAGTGGCCGCCGTTGAGGACTTTATTGCGGGAACCTCCGGGATAGAAGCGCACTATATTTTTTGTGCGGCCGCTTATCCGGCAGGACCGATCGAAGAAGGACTGTTCAACGAAATACTTGATCACATTTCGGCAGGGTTAAATGATCGAAAATGGGATGGTATCTACCTGTCACTACATGGCAGCGCGGTATCAATAGAAGAACCCCAGGCTGACTTCACACTGCTTCGGTTCGTACGTGACATTATAGGACCAAAGGTACCCATCGCTGTCTCTTTTGATTTGCACGCCAATCTTAATCCTGAAATCGGCGAGCTGGCTGATATTGTATGCGGTTATAAAACCTACCCCCACGTTGACATGCTAGAAACAGCGGCTAAAGCCTTGGACTTGCTCGGGAAAACGATGGCAAACGAAATAGCACCGAGGACAAGGATTGTTGCGGCAGGTTTCGCGCCCTCCAGCTTCAATATGTCTACCGCGCAGGAACCCATGGCCGATATGATGGCGCGTGCCAAGCAGCTGGCACGGGAAAAGGGCTATTATGACGTCAGCGTACTCGGCGGATTTATCTATGCGGATACCGTCGATACGGGTGCCTCAATTACCATATGCGCTGATACCAATGCCATGCCGGACGCTCTGAAACTAGCCGGTATCTTTCGATCGAAAGCGACCCAATTGGATAGCAAGTTACCGCCGGCAGCAATACAATTATCAAAAATTAATCATTTACTCAATCAGGGTGCTCTAGATCACCCCATCGCAATAATGGAACCATCGGACAATATTTTTTCCGGTGGCGCAGCCGATACCCCGGGTCTGTTAAAAGCAGCGCTTGAATCTGATATCAGCCACCCATCCCTATTCGCTTTTTTCTGGGACCCCGGTATCGTCCAGGCAGCAATTGGTGCGGGTATTGGCGGCAATATGATTTGCAAAATAGGGGGCAGACTGACGTCTGTATTTGGTTCATCTGTCGAGGTATCGGCAAAGATAGAAAATCTAACCGACGGTAAGTTTACCAATCTTGGTCCGATGGAGAAAAACCTGAGAGTCGATCTTGGGCCAACTGCAGTTTTAAAAATCAGAAATCTTTCTGTCATCGTTACCAGTGAAAATATACCGGTAAATGACACTGCCTATTTTAATTTGCACGGGTTGAAACTGGACGATTATTGTGTTGTTTATATCAAAGCAAAAAATCACTTCAGGTCTGCCTTTGAACATCGGTTTAGTCAAATCGTGGCAGTTGAAACACCGGGGCCGGCCGCAACCGACCTGTCATCTTTTGATTTTAGAAATGTTCGCGCCAATCACATAAATACGCAAATCTCGATTCTAAAAGCAGGCATAAACGACGCCGAGGCCATCGCCGCTATCCATACAGCCAGTTGGCGTGATGTCTACTGGAATATCCTGCCGGAGGCTTATTTAACAAAACAAATCGAGCAGGAAAGAGGTCAATTTTGGCGACATAAAATCCAGCATAAGTCCGATAACGAAATCGTGTTAATCATAAATTGTGGTGAAGCAATCGTTGGTTTTATCTGGACAACAGAAGTGGGTGAGCCTGGCTATGATGCTGTGATCGAAGCTTTGCATATTGACACCGGTTACAAAGGTTGCGGATATGGTAAAAAATTAATCAAAGCCGCTGTCAAACAGCTAATAGACGAAGGTCACCAGTCTGTTTGCCTGCGGGTATTCGATGATAACCTTCCCGCGATAAAATTTTACCAGCATATCGGCGGTATAAAAGATCAAAGTGGCATCGATAATTTTGCTGGTGCTAACGCAACAGATAGTCGGATCGGCTGGAAAGATATTAAAGCGTTGTTAAGCGCTTTGAAATAAAAATAATCCACTGCTTTTTTGTCAATAAGCCCGTAACAAATATTCAACCAGCGATTGGCCGAGATGATTAACCGGCGCATCGGAGCTGTATAACACGATAGAGAAGTCTGGTAATTCAGGTAACTGACCGCCGTGATCGATCGTCACGCGTCCGGGGCCTTTCACGCACTCCAGTTCCGCGCTGACACAAAGATCCGCCGAAACCATCGCTAACGCAGCCGTATCATCTTCTGATGCTACGACATCGATCCAGTCGAGATCGGCGTCGTCAAGCGCTTCGGTGGCGCTCGCCCGAAAGGCGCAGTTTTTTGAAATGCCCAGAGGCAAAGGTCTTTTTCTCCAGGCATGACCATCCTCCGCACCAGTCCAGACTAATGACTGCGTGCTAATTACCCGACCTCCTTTGCTGGCTTCTAGCTCGGTTGTCAATACTACATCCAGCAAACCATGTCTGTATTGATTCTTCAATTTTACCGTCGGCCCGGATGACAGCTTGATTTGAACACGCGGAAAGTCACGACTGAATTCCTTAAGAATTCCTGGTATATGGGGATAAATAACATCGCCGGGCGCCCCCAGTCTGATCTGCCCTTCGTAGTCCGGTGAGGTCAATCGGCCCATGGCTTCATCATTAATCGCCAGCATCTGGCTGGCGAAATGCAACAATTGCTCACCTTCACTGGTGGTGGTCATACCCTGCGCCGAACGTTCGAACACGCTTAAGCCCAGGGTGTTTTCCAGTCGTTTTATTTGCATGCTGATTGCGGACTGGGTCATAAACAAACGGCCTGCCGCCCGCGTCATGCTGCCGGATTCAGCAATGGTGACGAAACTGCGTAGCGTGCTCAGATCGAGATTGTGGAGGCGATTTGAAGTCATCAATATCTGTGAAGTGTTCTATCAAATTAATTCGATTTACTTATACGTCTAATCTCAACTATAGTCAATATTCGTTATGCAGATATGCATTAATTTCACTAATATTGATAGGAGACAATCATGACCACTTATTCAGGATATTGCAATCAGAATGTCGAAAGGAACTTCTATGGCACATCGGGTAGCCTGGTACAGCGCCTTCACCGGTGGTTTGAAATCCTGCACATCAAAGCCGGCGTGAATCGGGAGCGCCGGCAATTGGTGGCTATGTCGGAGGTTATGTTAAAAGACATCGGCATTACCCGGAGTCAGGCCATTGCGGAGTCAAGGCGAGTGGATTTGCCTGCCGGCCGGTTGGAAGGGATGGTCGAGATGAAATGTTGATTGGGATATGAAAACCGCCAGCCATCTGGGCAGGCGGTTTTTCTGGAAGTCAAATTGTGGTAGATAACAAGTCACTAATATTTCCCTTATTTTATCTTCTTGTAAAGAGCGTTTTCCAGGTTATGACCTTTTATACAACGGGTCTGAGAAAAATCAGAGAGTAGGGTTCCGAATCTCCGCACGAGATATCAATAGTAGAAGTATAAAACCCTAATTAGTGGATGGTCAGGTAATTTCCAGATCATGCATGCCCAGAGATTTCATTACATCAAATACCATGTTTTCAGCGGTTGTACAGGCCTCCTGAATGGTATCGATGGTCGCCTCCAAATCCTGCCAGTGTGGAATTCTGTCCAGTATCGCCAGAGTTTCAGTTGCATCGATGGGTGGAGGATAATGTGCGAGTTGATTGGATAGATAAATAATACGTGCGGCCTGAAAGAATGGACCGTTGTAATCCCAGCGATGGTGGTATTGTACACTGACCCAGATCAGGTCGGGAAAACCCCACTTGAGCATTAATGCACTGCCGATCTCGGTATGAGCCATGCCTGTGATATCCATTTCAGCATCAACAATACCCCATCTCATTTCCTTAGCCCTTCGATCAATTTCGGGTAAGACCTCCGGCATTTGCGCGGCAACAATAAGTCGACCGACATCGTGAAGCAATCCGGCAGTGAAGATCGTTTCAGGCTCTGTTCGAAAGTCACCACCTAACGCCAGTTGTTTACCGATGATCGCAGTACGAATACTATGTTCCCAGAATTCGTGCAGGGAAAAATGCTCACTATTGAGGCCTTTAAACACTTCACTCATCAGTGCGCCGATTAGAATTTGCTTTAAACGAAACCGACCTAGCAGGGTTATTGCCTGGGTGATGGAAGATATCTCGTTGGGCAATCCATAATAGGCGCTATTGACCATAGTTAATACTTTGTAGGAGATTGCCGGGTCGGTAGAAATTATTCGACCAATTTCTTCAATTGAGGACTCTTCCCTTTCCAGGAGTTCCGAAACCCGGATATAAATTTCGGGCAGAGTTGGCAGGGAGTCACCTTTTTCCAGCAATTTTTCCAGACTGAGTTTTTCGTATATCACAAATCACTTCCCAATAATTAATTTAATTGAGCATAGCTAAATTTTGAAGAATTGTTGCTTTAGTCCGATTTGCGAAGGCGATGAAGCAGAAGACACTGCCTGCTATGTCATCAATTCATTTACAAGTACCCAGTCACTCCAGTTCAGTTGTTATACTGTTCCGATAATTTCAGGATGCGGATGCCTGTTCTCCGCCCATGGCAAGTATTAAGGCTTTGAAAAAGCCCGACAGTTCCAGTGACAAAATCGAAAAATCGACATCGAATTGCTGGGCAGCATCGTCGGCCTCAACTTCACTGGCTTTTTCATGCACCAGATCGGAAAATCTAAGGCGCTTAATGGATAGTTTATCATCGATTACACAATCGATACGTTCCTCCCAGTTCAATGCAAGTTTGCTGACGTGCATGCCTGTTTTAACGTGATTGACGATTTCAATTGAGGCTAGATCCTGATTTTTGCATCGAATCATGCTCTTTACATCAGCATTGTCGCGCAGTTCGCATTCTTCACCCAACTCGAAGCCCTCAGCCGGCTGCCCGGTGTTCACCCATTGTGTCATCACATCGATAGGCAAGTTCTTTGCAGTCAACGGAATGACCGATAATGAGCCAACCGCATCTCGTAATATACTCAGTAACTCCTCGGCTCGTTTTGTCGAGGAGGCGTCCACTACGAGTAAATTATCCCGTGGCGAGATATAGGCATACATTAAGGACGACCGGGCAAACGCCCTGGGCAACAGGCTGAACATAATTTCATCTTTTAAGGCCTGTCGTTCTTTGCGTGGGAGTTTGCGAGCTTCGCTTATTTCAATGGTCAGTGCCTTCTCTTCCAGTGCTTCATTGACGACGGCTGATGGTAAAAGTTTGTCCTGTCGCTTCAGACAAATCATCAGATATCCATTGGTGGCATGAACGAACTCATTGCCATGCCTTCCCAGCGGTGGTACCCAGCCGGAGCGATTTAAATCCTGACTACCGCAGGGTACAAATGCCTGCTCGGTGAGTTGTTGATTGAGCGTTTCCAGGGTTAATTCGTATGGTTTGGTAAAACGGTATATCTGTAGGTTTTTGAACCACATAGGTAAGGTATTCCTGATTTGGACGGGCGATAAATGAGAGGCGCGCATTCTAACAATATTCGGTTAAAAAACCATTCGTTGATTATGTTTCTGCAAATCAATTAATATTCGTACCCGATTTTCAATATTAGAGGTAGGCCATGAATCAGCCAGTGACCGATGCGACAGAACAGACCGTACTTATAGAAAATCTGCCATTCGAGCTTGATGGTGGAATCGCAAGACGCGCCTCTGTAGGCTTAATCGTTCTCGCTACCGACTATACAGTAGAGCACGAATGGAGGCAGTTATTCGCTCAGGTCGAAGGCGTTGCGCTTTATCAGAGCCGCATTTTCAACGAAAACAATGTGACCCTGGAAACCCTGCGTGCAATGGCCCCCCGTATCACGGATTGTGTAAATGTTATTACGCCTGATACGGCTGTCGATGTGATTGCCTATGGATGCACCTCGGCGTCGATGGCGATTGGTGAAGAAAAAGTCTTCGAGTATATTCAAGCTGCCAAACCCGATGCAAAGTGCACCACGCCGATTACCGCCGCTTTTGCAGCTTTCGATGCGCTCAAGGCAAAACGTATTGCCGTGTTAACGCCTTATACGGCAGAGGTCAATAAAATCGTTTCCGATTATTTCGCGGCACGCGGATACCAGGTGCCGGTATTTGGCTCGTTTAATGAAGGTCAGGATACCGTGGTCGCCCGGATAACGCCGGTATCAATCGAAAAGTCAGTTCGCGAAATAGTCAAACATGCCCAGGTGGATGCGGTCTTTGTTTCATGCACCTCGATTCGTTTAATGGAAGCCTGTGCCGACCTGGAAAAGAGTCTGGGGATTCCACTGACTTCGTCCAATCATGCAATGGCCTGGCATGCATTACGACTGGCGGGTATTGACGATTCACTAGGGCAGTTCGGGTCATTGTATGATTTGACATTGGCTTGATTGGCGCCGGTTGAAAAAGGCCTGACCAGGCCGGATTAGTTGGATTGGTAATAGCCCACTGGGCCGAATTTGGTCGCAGATTGCACCGGACTTGTCTTATCCCGTCTGGTATTGACATCCTCTCTAAACAGGAATATATTCCCTTTTAAATTGGAATATATTCCCTTATACGGGCAAAAGAATAAAGAGAGAGGCGGATAATGAATAAAAACGAATCCACACAGACGACAAAATATTCAGCGCACATGACATTACTGGTATTCCTTGCGTTGTGTTTTAGCGGAACTGTGTCAGCCATAACCGTTAAAAAAGCCCAAATGTCAGGCACTTCGCTGAACATCGAGGGCAGACGGGCACAGAGTAACGCAGTCATTTTGATTGATGGGAGAATTGGAGGTCAGGCTGACAATAAAGGTGGATACCGCTTTAGTGTCGCTAATTACACTTCGACAAGCTGTGTTGTGCAAGTGAGTGATAGCGTTGGCAGTGCGAGCAGTGTTGTTTCCGGTTGCAATCCTGTATCGCCGCCGCCAAACAGCTCACCCACAGCGAACGCGGGTGGAAATGTAACCGTTCAGGATCAAGATAGTTCCGGGTTTGAACCCGTTACTCTAAACGGTTCGGCAAGTAGCGATCCCGATGGCACGGTAGTTAGCTGGGTGTGGACCGAAAACGGTATACAGATCGCGAGCGGTGCAACCGCTGCTTTGAGCTTCGGACTCGGTACTCATAATGTTGAATTGACGGTCACGGATAACCAGGGTGCCACTGCCGTTGATACGATTGTTATATCCGTTTTGTTACCGTCGTCGCCTCCTCCGCCACCATTACCGCCATTGGCGCCCGATGCCATTATAGAATCAAATCAGGCGCATTCGGGTTCGTTCGACCCGGCGCTAATGGGTTTTAGCGTCGACTCGGCAGGAGATGTCAACGGCGACGGCATTGATGATTTTCTGATCGGCGCCCCTGGGTGGGATGCAGCGGGGGGGTTATTTGACGAAGGTGCGGTGTTTGTGTTTCACGGTCGTGTAGGCGGTATCGCTCGATTCGATCCATCGATGGCAGACACCTTTATCCAGTCAACGGAAGCCGGCGCAGAGTTTGGTTACAGCGTTACCGGAGCCGGGGATGTCAATGGCGATGGTTTCGATGACATAATCGTCGGTGCACCGTTGACCGATGCGTCTGGTCTGGCGGTATCCGGAGCGGCCTATATTTTCCATGGCGGCCCCCTGGGCATTACTGCCACCAGTCAGGCAGATGCAAACGGAGTGCTCGAGTCGAAACAAATTGAAGGCCATATGGGCAGAAGCGTTGCCGGTGCCGGTGATGTCAATGGCGATGGCTTCAGTGACGTGATTGTCGGCGCAGGTCTTTATGGTGAACCGTTTAATCCGCCGATTGCTAATCAGGGTTCGGGTCGCCAGGGTGCTGCATTTGTCTTCCTTGGCAGTGCGACCGGTATTGTCGGCAACCAGCCGGTAAACGCTCATGCACAGTTGGTTCCGTGGGCTGCAGGCACGCCTTCACAAACCAGTGCCGGCTTCGGTCGCAGTGTTGCCGGAGTCGGCGATGTCAATAATGACGGCTACGACGACATACTGATTGGTGCGCCATCCTGGAACTTCGGTCGTCCCTGGCCAGGACTGGATACCGGCAACCCACCCCAGGAAGGTGCGGTGTTTCTGTATCACGGTGGCCCGACCGGCATAACCGGCAGCAATGCCACAAATGCTGATACTAGAATAGAAGGCAACCAGCTTGACGCCTTATTTGGCAGTTCGGTATCCGCCGCCGGAGATGTCAATAATGATGGCTATGCCGATATTATTATCGGGGCGATCGGCTATCCTGCAGGTGACCCTTTGCTGGGTGCTCAGGAAGGGGCTGCGTTTGTCTTTCTAGGGAACCCAGGGGGTATTGTCGCGACTGACCCTATACAGGCAAATACCTCTTTCCAGGGTACTGCTCTGGCCGAGTGGGTTGGTCGAGTCGTGTCAAACGCTGGAGATTTTGATGGTGACGGTTTCGATGATGTCATAATTAGCGCCAGAGTTTATCCGGGTAGTTTGAATAACGAAGGTATTTCTTATGTGTTCCGTGGTGGGGTAAACGGCATTGTGGGGGCAAGCCTCGGTGATGCCTATGCGCGCATCACTTCCAACCGGTTAAATGCCGAACTCGGATTTGGCGCCAGTAGTGCCGGTGATATCGATTTTGACGGTCGCTCGGATATTATTGTCGGGGTTACCGGTTACGCTAATGGTGAAGCGCTGGAAGGCGCGGCTTTTGTTTATTTCGGTACACCATCGCTGTTGCCACCGAATCAGGCAGCGGTAGCCAATGCAGGCCCGGACATAAACCTGATTGACAATGATGGTGACGGCCTCGAGCTGGCAACACTGGATGGTAATGGCTCCTTTGACGTGGATGGCATCATCATGTCTTACGAGTGGCGTGAAGGGGCTACACTACTGGGCTCCGGCGCATTAACCCAGGTATTGCTTGCGATTGGCGACCACCTTATTACGCTGACGGTTACGGATGACGACGGTGGCAGTTCAAGCGATGACGTGCTGGTGCATGTTACTGGCGGCCTGCCAAATTTTCCACCCGTTGCCAATGCGGGCCCGGACCAGTCAGTCACCGATGACGATGGCGATGGAATTGTCATCGTGACGCTTGATGCAAGCGCGTCCTTTGATAGTGACGGCACTATTCAGAGCTACAAATGGAACAACGGTCCGACCATTCTGGGAACGGGCGCGGTAATTAATGTGTCACTTGCAGTGGGCGTACACAATATCCAGTTGCTGGTCACTGATAACAACGGTTCAGGCACACAGGACGCCCTGGTGGTTACCGTGAATCGCGGCAGTGCCCCACCGTCGGGAAGAGGTTCGGTGGGCATCACGGGCCCAATCGTGGCACAGCGTGGCGATCAGCTTACCTTTAGCGTAACATTGACGAACACGGGCGCCTCCGTCCTGTCTCTTCCCCGGCTATCACTTACGGTGTCACCGGGTAATCTCATCAAGAACCTGAATCCGAGTGGTGTAATCGACGCCATACCGGTTGGCGGCAGTGCTACGCTGAGCTGGAGCGGGAAAGCCGATAGAGGGGGTAATGCCAGTGTAACGGCCATGGCTTTTGATAATGGCGTCAGTCTCGATACGATGGTGAGCGGTTTAACAATCATAAAATAACTTGGTTCTTGCCATGATCGAGGGAGGTAGATCCGTTATGCGGTCGATTTGAGACTACCTCACAGGCATTCAATTCGGGCGATTAACGCATGAGTGAAGTCAATATTCATGGCTGAATCAATCGGTACCAGGCCTGGTATGAATAATGATACCGTTTGCATCACTGTCGCCGGTTTTTAGCGAAATATTCATCAGGTTTTATCAGCAGGTAACATTGTAAACTATCCTCTATCCTGGTTATTACTGACCATTGGCATATCAATTTGCCAAAGATAAAGCAGGCAAAAAACCACTATGAAACTGACTAATTTGCTGGCTGACTTTTTAGCCAAAGTCCTTCATTTTTACCACCGATTCGACTTCCGGGCTATTCTGACATCCTGGCGGGAGCGCAGGCGGAAACCACTGCCAATGGGTCATAGCCATACTTTCAGGGCTAAATCCTATTACGGCTCCAGAAATCGAAAGTACCTGGTTTATGTCCCCCGCGGCAAAACAGCCACCAGCCCGCGGCCATTAGTGGTAGTTTTACACGGATGTCGCCAGAATAATCGTAATATCGAAAGTATTACCGGGTTCAACGAGCTGGCGGATCACCATGGATTCCTGGTTGCCTATCCTTTTGTGACCAGTTACCGTGGGTTACGTTTCGAGAATTGCTGGGGCTGGTGGTTTGATCGGGAAATTCACGCGGGGGCAGGCGAGGTAGAGGATCTCTGGCAGATCGTCGAGGAAATCAAGGACAGTTATCCAGTTGACGACAGGCGTATTCATGTCACCGGTTTATCGTCGGGCGCAGGTATGGCCGTGGCGATGATGGTGGCGCATGCGGACAGGATTGCATCAGGAGCCGCGGTTGCGGGGGTGCCCTATGCGGAAAGATCAGAATCCGTCCGCCACGCCTTCAACACGGTTCCACGTAATCGACCCGTCGATGCCATTGTTTCCGCCATGCGTGATGAAATGGGTGACGATTTTCGCTGTGTACCATTGCAAATTGTACACTCGGAAAATGACGAAACGGTCGATATCCAGTCTGCGATAAACCTACGCGACAGTTGGGGGCAATGTTTTGATATTGACATGCAGCAGGTTTGCAAAACCACCAGAGGTAAAGTCTCGGAAACTGCCTGGGAGCATCGTCTGTATCGAAATGGCGGCAGAAAATCGGTGATAGAAACTTTATTCCTGACCGGCCCAGGTCACGGTTGGTACGGTGGCAATCCCGGCGACTACAGTTATCCCGATTCCCCCGATATCAAACGGTATATCTGGAAGTTTTTCGGATCGCATCCGTTGCCAAAATAACCTCGCGGTTATAAACACTAATTCCTGGCGAGCACACGGGCGCTCGCGATCTGTTCTCCTTCCTCACTGGTTTCAATCGATTCTTCATATTTCAAAACATCAAGCTTTGAAACTGTTTTGCGAAGCTCGCCAGATCCTACCCGATATTGGTAATTGGTAGGCCCCATAACTTTGTGATCAGTTTTTAAATGCTCTTCACAGAGTAGGTAACCACCAGTAACGAGGCTATTACACAGTTGTGTAATCAGGGGAAGGTTAACGTACCACATCACAATGATTAAATTGTAGTCGGTGCCAAACCTGTAGGATTGATCAAGATCATGCTCTATCCAGTTGATGTCGAGACCCAGTTTCTCAGCATTTTGTTGGGCCTTGTTTAAACCTTCACGGGAAATATCTATCGCATCGACCTCAAACCCTGCTTGCGCGAGATATATTGCGTTGCGGCCTGTACCACAGGCGATGTCCAGTGCCTTTCCCGGCGCTATTTCCGCAGTCCAGTTTTTGAGTGATGTAACCGGGTTTCCTTTGCGATAACTATCTTCAGCATAACGCAGATTCCACTTACTACGATCTTGTTGGCTCATAAAATAATTCTAATGTCAGGACATAGAGGTTATTCTAGCACTACAGGATAACCAGAAAACGATTGTCCGGTAAAACCGATAATCATCATTACTATCGAGATACTATGAGCATTCAACCATTTCGCGTCGATATCGCTGACGCCGTTCTCAATCGTATTCGTACCCGGGTCGCCGAATTCCCCTGGCACGAAATGCCCGACGACGGGGGTTGGCAATACGGTACCAATCTCGATTACCTGAAAGATTTTTGCAATTACTGGATTAACGAGTACGACTGGCGAATACACGAGGCCGAAATCAACCGATTCTCCCATTATAAAGCCGACGTTGGTGACATCGATCTGCATTTTATTCACGAAAGAGGCAGCGGTTCTTCGCCGATGCCTCTACTCATTTCACACGGCTGGCCGGGTTCAATCGTGGAGTTTAAGGATATCATCGAACCACTGGCACATCCCGAACGTTTCGGTGGCAATGTCGACGATGCTTTCGATATTATTGCGCCATCTCTGCCGGGGTTTGGTTTTTCTGGCCGTCCATCCCGGCCGATCGGTCCACGGAAAATCGCCGACATCTTCAACACATTGATGACCGAAACCCTGGGTTATGATCGCTACATTGCTCAGGGTGGTGACTGGGGCGGCGCGATTTCATCCTGGCTCGGATTTGAGCATGCGCCTGGCTGTTGCGCGATTCATATCAATATCTTGACCATGCGCCATCCGCATGGCCCCCGGAGCCCTGAAGAAGAGGCCTGGGCTACCCAATTCGATAAGGATCAAATAGAGCAGGATGGTTATCGCACACAGCAGGCAACTAAACCGCAAACTTTGAGTTATGCCATGATGGACAGTCCTGTCGGGGTTGCTGCATGGTTGCTTGAGAAATTCAATTCATGGTCGGATACCGACGGTGACGATATTGAAAGCGTACACAGCAAAGACTCGATGCTTACGAATATCATGGTTTATCTGGTTACCGGAACTTTCAACACTGCATCGTGGATTTATTACGGTCGACGCGAGGAAGGTGGACGGCTGCTTTCCGAAGAGGACAAACGTGTCGAAGTACCTACTGCAGCAGCCTTATTTCCGGCTGAAATGCTGGCCTGGCCACCACGATCCTATGTTGAGCGGCTTTATAACATTACCCAATGGTCTGAAATGCCACAGGGTGGGCATTTTGCCGCATTCGAACAACCCGATTTGCTAGTTAAAGATATTCGTAAATTTGCTCGAAGCTTAAACCGGAAATAGTTCATTTTTTCTATCGGAAGTATCCTGGTTATCCCTTCAATTGTATATCGTATTCATTACACCCTAAAGTCCTCGAGAGCACCTTTTGTCCCAGAATGATCCGGTCCGACCGTTTTTCAGAGTTTTTTACAACAATCGATTCTGCTCGGCGCTACTGAATTTTTACGGTAGGGTATTCCTGAAAATTTCGGGTTGGGAGGTCGTTAATTCACCGCCGGACATCCGCCGCTACGTTGCTATTGCTGCACCACATACCAGCAACTGGGATTTCCCGATCTTTATCGCGGTTGTTGGCAAATTAGGGTTGAATATCAGTTTCCTTGGTAAACACACACTATTCGAAGGCATATTCGGCCGACTATTTTACTGGCTGGGCGGTATTCCGGTCGAGCGCGAAAGCGTTGCTGCATCCACAATGGTAGATCAGGTCGTCAAAACTTTTGCTGAAAATGAGCATTTGATTTTAGGGCTTGCACCGGAAGGTACTCGAACCCGGGTAAAGAAGTGGAAAACCGGTTTTTACCGCATCGCGCTAGCTGCGGACGTACCTATAGTGCCCGCTTATCTGGACAGTGCGAGTAAGACCATCGGGTTTGGTGCTGCATTTTTCCCTAGCGGGGATATGAATGCCGATTTAGTTGTTTTACAGCGTTTTTATGCTGATAAGGTGGGCGTTTGTGCGGAGAACCATTGAGGGCTTATTTCGATAACGTGGTAATTGCCACTGGCCATACAACTCACATAATAACGCTACCTTTGAAAGTCTAAGTTTCCCCCCGGCAAATTTTAAATACGCCTTTCCACCGAGTAGTCGGCAATAAATATCAATGCCTGTCTATATTTGCCTTCGGGTAAAAAGGAAATTTCTGCTTTGGCTTTTTCGGCCTCGCTCTGTGCCTGCGCAAATGTATATTCGAGTGCACCGGTCTCTTTAATGATGGCTGTAATCGCGTTAAAGTGTTGCAGGCCGCCCTCTTTGATGGCGTTACGAATCAATTCAACCTGTTCCGGTTTGCCCTGTTGCATGGCGTAGATTAGAGGCAGGGTAGGCTTGCCTTCGGCTAGATCGTCACCCACATTTTTGCCCAGCTCGGCGCTTTCGGCGCTATAGTCGAGGGCGTCATCGATTAACTGAAAAGCAGTACCGAGATGTTTGCCGTAACTGGCCATGGCGTCTTCGGTTTCAGCGTTACTATTACCCAGCATGGAACCAATTCGTGTGGCCGCTTCGAAAAGGCAGGCGGTTTTTCCGTAAATGACTTCGTGGTATTTTTCTTCGCTGGTATCTGGGTCGTTGACATTTAACAATTGCAACACTTCTCCCTGTGCAATGGTATTAGTGGCATCTGAAAGCAGTGCCATGATTGGCATCGACTGGGCGCGAACCATCATCTGAAAGGCGCGTGAGTAAAGGTAATCACCGACCAGCACAGCTGCTTCGTTGCCCCAGATATGGCTCGCCGTTTCCTGCCCACGCCGCATCTTTGAGTCATCGACGACGTCGTCGTGCAGCAGCGTAGCGGTATGGATAAATTCGATAACGGCGGCTAGTAAGGCGTCGTCTTCACCCCGATAGCCACAGCTTTTGGCAGCAAGCAATACCAGCATCGGACGTAGCCGTTTACCGCCACTGAGAATAATGTGTTGGCTGAGCTGGTTGATGAGTGCGACATGCGAAGCCAGATTGTCAGTAATAACCCGATTGACGCGTTGCATATCGGTTGCGACCATGGACTTCAGGTCATCGAGTGTATAAGGGGTATTGTCGAGGGCAGTTTCGATCATATCGTGACGATCAGATATCGGAAATTACTGGATTAACGTTATCCGATAGTGTATCGCATAGCCGCGTCGATTGATGCCCTCGATAGCAATTATTTACCTAAGCTAAGGACCGATAATAGTTTATCAATATTTCGGCGACTTCCGGACGTGAGAATTCTTTCGGTGGGGCGATACCCTCACCCAGCATTTCCCGGACTTTAGTGCCCGAGAGCAACACAAAATCTTCCTTGTTATGGTCAGGTGCTTCGTTCATCATTACCACGCGGCCGAGTTTTTTCGACCAGGCGGTGTGGTCGGCACGGAAGATTTCGATCTGTAAGGCGCCTTCGGGGACTTCGGTATCGAAAATCGTTTGTGCATCAAAGGCACCGTAATAATCGCCGACACCGGCGTGATCGCGGCCGATAATAAAATGTGATGCGCCCATATTCTGACGGAAATAAGCGTGTAATACGGCTTCACGCGGCCCGGCATAGAGCATGTCAAAACCGTAGCCGGTCACCATCGCGCTGTTCTCCGCAAAATAAAGCTTTACCATGGTGCGGATGGCATCGTCGCGTACATCGGCGGGAATATCACCCGGCTTGAGTTTGCCGAGTAACATATGGATTACCAGACCATCACAATTCAATCGATTCATTGCTATATGGCAAAGTTCCTCGTGGGCCAGGTGCATCGGATTTCGAGTCTGAAAGGCCACAACACGGTGCCAGCCGCGCTGGTTAATTTCTTCACGAATCTGCACGGCGGTGCGGAAAGTATTGGCGAATTCAGTTTCGAAGTAACTATAGGTTAATACCTGAATCGGCCCGCTGATGGCAATTCGACCCTGCGCATTGAAAGCTTCGACGCCTGGGTGTTCCGGGTCTGTTGTGCCGTAAACTATTTCGGTCATTACGGCCATTTGATCGTCGCTGACGGATTCGATTGCATCGACCCGTTGAATTGCAACTACTGGGTTGCCTTCGATGTTGGGGTCACGCAGGGCAATACGTTTCGCATCGCCGATTGCATCCGTTGACTTAACCAGATTCAATACCGGTACCGGAAAAAATTGCCCGGAGGTCAGGGTCATGGTATTGGCAACACTGAGAGCATCGGCCAGATTCATATATCCGGTCAATGGATTAAAGTATCCGCCACCCAACATGACGGCGTTAGCAGCAGTAGCTGAACTGACCAGAATAGACGCTAGACTTTGAGCCTCGTCGATCAGGCTAAGACGTTCGTTTTCGTCGGTGACGAACAGCGGGTTGAGTGTTTCGGATCCTATAGGCTTAATCATATTCAGCTCTTCATCTTAAAATTGGATAAATTTATTTGGTCCGATCCGACTGTAGCTTGAGCCCGTATGCAACGCAATTCTATCTACCTATAGCAATATAGAAGCACCTTATCTGGAATTGCTTAACAGCTACGCAATATTTCGGCAAAATGATTCAGGTGACGGATAAACCGTGAAGCAACATCACCTTCATTGGCAAATGAATTGATCGAATGGCGGGTCAGGGAAAATTGTCTGGCCAGGTTTTTACCGAGCCTGGAAAAATCGGTATCGTTGCTGATCAAACAGTTAGCTAATTGTGTTTTTAGTTTTTGTTCAATAGTCTGTAATGCCTGTATACCTACCTGTTGGTCGTGATTATCATGAATGACTGCGATGGCCTTCAAATGGAATTCCGTTTCGAAATGATTTAAAAAATCATGATCTAGCAGGTATCGGGGATTTCTTTTATCAATAATGCGTTTGACTTCCTGCTTCCATAAGGTGATCTCATGTTGAAATTCCCCATTGTTGCGTTGATAGACGCTCTGATTAGCACGATCGAGCTCGCTCAGCATATGCGTTATCTGATTGCTAATCTTCATTAACAGGCTGGGAGAGTACCAGATGTGGCCATCGGCATTTTTCAATCCCAGTACTGGTAATAATTCCAGCCGCCGTGATTTGGCGGTTAAAATTTCCGCTAGACGCAGAAAGCCGTTTTCGAAATGCCGATCAATCCAGATCACCAGGTCGGCCTGCTGCAATAAACTGAAATGCGATGGTTTTAAGGCGAAATGATGTGCTGAGTGATCGCTTTTGATGAGTAGTTCCGGCGTACCTGTACCCTGCATAATTGCTGCAGTAATTTGGTACAGTGGTCGAATAGAGGTGACAACCGAAATTTCGGCCTGGGTCACAATCGGTAGCAGATAGAGCAGGAAAAACAAGCAGCGCATGGTTGGGGATAGCAATCGTTTTCGTTACGTTATAATATAACATAATGCCTTCGAGTAAACCCCGACATTGTCTGGCCTTTGAACGCCACGATCATCGGCACTGCCAGCATCAGTTACTGGCAACTGCCAGAGAATTATGTGAAACACGGCAGCTCAGGCTGACCGCCCGTCGACGGCAGGTGCTGGAAATATTGTTGCAATCGCATCAGCCGATGGGTGCCTACGAAATTCTGGCGCAGATGAACCAGACAGAATCCAGGTCGCAGATTGCGCCACCAATTGTCTATCGTGCGCTCGAGTTTTTACTCGAAGAAGGTCTAATCCACCGCATCGAATGTCGCAATGCATTCATTGGCTGCATCAGCCCAGGGCACATGGGAGCTGCGCAATTTCTCATCTGCAAGGGATGTGAAAAAGTTGCCGAACTCGATAAACCCGATGCCACATTACAATCCGAAGCCAGCCAGCTTGGTTTTTCCATCGATCATTCCGTGGTTGAAATCACCGGTTTTTGCGCAAATTGTCAACAAAAATGACAACTGAATTACTTTTAAAGGCCCGTGACATTAGTTTTCTGGGCAACAACGGCAGTATTCTCGATTCAGTTAGCTTCGAATTATACCGGGGGCAAATCACGACGATAATCGGTCCGAACGGTGCCGGTAAATCAACCTTAACCAGTATCGTTAATGGTTTGATTCAACCCCATGGCGGACATATCGAACGCGCTTCTGATTTGCATATCGGGTATCTACCGCAAAAGGTTTACGTTAACACGCTGATGCCACTGACCGTCAGCCGACTTATGCAACTCACGCAGTCGGTATCGAGCTATGAGGTCGAGCAAGCCCTGCGGCAATCCGAAGTCGTAAATTTAAAACATCGGCAGGTACAGTCGTTGTCGGAAGGCGAGCTAAAAAGGGTACTATTAGCGCGTACAACACTCGGAAACCCCGATTTGATCGTACTCGACGAACCGACCGCTGGCGTCGATATTACCGGGGAAATCAAAATGTACGAACTCATCAGCGAATTTCGAAATCTTCTAAATTGTGCGGTCTTGCTGGTATCGCATGACCTGCATCTGGTGATGTCGAAAACCGATCAGGTTCTGTGCCTTAACCGGCATTTGTGCTGTTCCGGCCTGCCGGAATCGGTCAGCCAGCATCCGGAGTATCTGGCGTTGTTCGGTGATCAGGCAGCCCAGTCTTTAGCTGTTTACACGCATCATCACGATCATGTTCACGATGTCGCCGGTCAACATCATGAGTGAATTGCTCGATGACTTTGTTGTCAGAAGCCTGATTGCGGGCTTGCTGATGGTCAGTATCGCCGCACCGATGGGCTGTCTGATGGTCTGGCAGCGATTAGCATTTCTCAGTGATACCCTCGGTCATGCGGCCGTGCTCGGCGTCGGTATCGGCATCGGCTTACAACTGCATCCGATGATAGGTGTGCTCGCGATAGTATTGTTAATCGTCATATCGCTAAGCCATGTTACCAGTTTTAATAATGCCTTGTCGGAGACCACGCTAGCCATTATTTCGCATACCGGGTTGGCCGCGGGTTTAATCTTACTCGGGGTTTTGCCAAGCCAGAGCATCAGCCTGGAATCGATATTGTTTGGTGATTTGCTTGCGACTACGACAAGTGACCTGATGATGATTTCAATCACTGTATGCGTTCTGGTATTCTTTCTCACTCGCCACTGGAGATCTTTTGTGGCGGTCTCGGTGAGTCGTGAGATAGCGCAGGCAGAGGGCATTAAAGTTAAGCAGACGCAATTCCTCATGTATTTTATGATTGCCCTTCTGGTCGCAGTGATGATGAAGGTTATGGGTGTTTTGTTAATAGCCGCAGCGCTTGTTATACCGACCAGTAGTGCGCGCTTGATCAGTCAAAGTCCGGAGCAGATGGTAATGGTTAGCGCCCTGTTTGGAATTGGATCACTTGCGGGCGGTATGACCAGCTCGTTTCATTTCGACTGGCAAACCGGGCCGGCGATTGTGCTGTCGGCGAGTATTTTGCTATTAATTACATTATCAACAATACGATTTTGGGTTTGGTGTCGACCATTGTTATCAAGGCTCCATTGACCGTCCTTGACGGGCCAAATATTGGTAACCGCACCATTATCTGGATAGAAATGAATAGGCACGGGAAAGACAATGACGAAACGAGTCAAAACGCTGTTTAGTCTCGAAGGAAAGGTCGCGATCGTTACCGGCGCCAGTAAAGGCATCGGTGAAACAATGGCTCGTAGCCTGGCCGAATTCGGTGCAAAGGTCATCGTCAGTAGCCGCAAGCAGGAAGCCGTCGACAAAGTCGCCAATGTATTTAAAGCCGATGGGTTTGAAGCCTCCGGTATCGCAGTAAATATGGGTAGTCTCGAAGGCATTGGCAGCCTTGTCGATAAAACCATCCAAATCTACGGTGGTGTCGATATTATTATCAATAATGCAGCCGCCAACCCGGTATTCGGTCCAATCCAGAACACGGACGAGCGCGCCTTCGATAAGATAATCGATATCAATCTGAAAGGGCCGTTCGAACTTTGCAAAAAGGCTTATCCTATATTAAAGCAACGTGGCGGTGGGTCGATTATTAATATCAGTTCCATAGGTGGCCTGAAACCCGAAGCTGGTATTGGCATCTACAGTGTCAGTAAAGCGGCGATTATTAACCTGACGCAGTGCATGGCGCAGGATTGGGGTGCCGACAATATTCGCGTTAATGCGATCTGTCCGGGTTTGATCAAAACCAAATTTAGCGAAGCCCTGTGGAGAGACGACAAAATACTGGGCCGTTTCCTGAAAAATATTCCACTGGGACGAGCCGGTGTTCCAACTGACATTGCCGGGCTTGCAGTATTCCTGGCATCCAATGCGTCAGCTTATTGTACGGGCGGAGCCTATTTGGTCGATGGCGGTTATAGTACCAATTGACATAAAAAAAGTGGGACCTGAATGTACGTTATTTAAATACTGGTTACGCACATTCAACGGGCGATGAGCGAGCGCTAGTTTCTATAGCACAATGCCGGCCTATGCCGCAAATTAGGCTTGCCAATAACGGGTATCAAGGCACCCAGTTCAATGGTTACTGCGGTATAGTAGGGCATGCGGGACAGTTTCCGCTACTTGGACAAAACGCACGACCTGATTGGAGAAAATCATGATCTTTCGACAACTTTATGACAATGTTTCTTCTACCTACACTTACCTGCTGGCCGATGAGGCAACTCTCAATGCAATCATTATTGACTCCGTTTTCGAGCAACACGAACGTGACATCGCGCTCATCCGCGAGCTTGGTGTTAAGCTAATAAATGTACTCGACACACATTGCCATGCCGATCACGTTACCGGAGCATGGTTAATGCAACAAAGTCATGGTAGCAGGATCGGTCTCGCTAGTACCGTAGGTGCGGAACATGTCGATATACCATTACAGCATGGTGATCGAGTCGAATTCGGTGGCCGTTTCCTTGAAGTACGTGCAACCCCGGGTCATACCGACGGTTGTCTGAGCTATGTGCTGGATGATCAAAGTATGGCGTTTACCGGCGATGCATTGTTGATTCGCGGGTGCGGACGCTGTGACTTTCAGCAGGGTAATGCGACGACCCTGTTTCATTCAATCAGTGAACAAATTCTTAGCCTGCCAGCGAACTGTAAACTGTACCCGGCACACGACTATGACGGCCGTACATCGACAACAGTCAAGGAAGAAACTGAATTTAATCCACGCATTGGTGGCGGTGCAAGCGAAGGCGACTTCGTCGGTTTCATGAGCGCTATGCAATTGCCGCATCCGAAACAAATTGATATAGCACTGCCTGCCAATATGGTCAGTGGCAAACCTGCTGAGGGTACGCAGCGCCAGGAAACAGAATGGGCACCGATCCATGTGACCTACGCGGGTGTACCGGAAATTGATCCTGATTGGGTGGCTCGCCACACTGCTCAGGTCAATATTTTGGATGTCAGGGAGGAAATAGAAATCGATAACGACAAAGCCAATTTCTCCGAGTCACAAGTTATTCCCCTCGGCAAGCTACGTGATCGACTGCGTGAAGTATCGCGCGACAAACCGATCGTCACCTTTTGTCGTTCGGGTAGACGCTCAGCTATGGCGGTCGAGATTTTAAAAGAAGCGGAATTTGATCACGTCGCAAGCCTGTCTGGCGGCTATCTTCGTTGGCGCGAGGGCGGGTATCATCGCATAACCAGCTAACCCTTCCCGGTTTTTCTCGTTCACTTAAAAATGTCGGTAATCAGATGCCGTTCTTTACTTTTATTCTATAGTGAATTTTTCAGGTTAAATTCAACGGCGGACTTTAACACAATAGTTCGCGTAATCATCGCCAAAATTTGCCAGCAATTTTCGTTCTTCGGAACGAATCTTGTAGCGTGTGATGTAGGTAACCAAAATAACCAGTGAAAGAGTTCCGTACAGGTTACCCAGATAAATAACCAATCCCAGCAATAGCAATAACAGTCCGAGATACATCGGATTTCTGGTGAACCGATAAACACCACCGGTAACCAGCGACGTGGTTTTTCCCGGATAATCCGGATGAATTGTTGTTCTAGACTGGTAAAACTGGGCGACAGCTAGTAAAGCCGGCAAGACACCGACGATGATCGGGGTCGGCTCAGGAATTATTGTTGATGTCCCGGTAAATCAGGGTTATATATTCTCAATGCCCGATCATTCATTCTGCTCTATACTGCCGAATCTAATTTCCCAGATATGTTAGAGATTTTCAATTGCCCAGAAAACTAATAACCGCGATTCTCCTCATTGCTTGCTCGAAAATCCTTTACGCCAATGATAGCCAGGCACCGCTGATTGTTGAAATATCCGATCCAAAGGTGAGAATTACCATTCCAGGTATGCCAAAAATCGATATGGGCGTGCACCCGATGAACCAACAGGACCCGATTTTTCGATTACGCGGTGAAGTTGGAAAAACCAGTGTCTCTATCATCACACCGAAAATTGACGCAGCAATTACGCCTATGGCCTGTGCCTCTGCAATCGCCAATATTTTGCTTACGCAGCAAGGCATTGAGCGCGAGCAAATGTTCCTGGGGCGATCCGATGAACAGACATTTCTGGTTATTTACGGCCTGCCGCAGGAAAACTCTGTACTGTTAAATACGCACATCGTATCAGCCGATGAAGGCGAATATTGCATCGAGGCGCATGTATCGAAAATATCGACTTCGGATACAGATATCGCTCCCTGGTATAATGGTTTTGCTGAGTCCAGCATCGAACATTATTGACAGGTCCAGGCAAAGTTTGCCCTTTGATAGTTATTATTTGAATTAAAAAAGACCAGTGTCTTTTGCAGACACTGGTCAACCTCTGGGTTGAACAAGAGGGAGGGGGATTTCAGGCTTTCGCAAACCTGACAGCGATGTAGCGTTGCGCGCCGTTCTGTTCGACCATTAGCAGTACAGTCGCTTTTTCCTGGCTGACTGCCCGTTGCACTTGCTCGATAACCTCCTGCGGCGATGTTACTGTTTGTTGGCCAACCATGTGAATGATCTGTCCTGCTCGAATGCCTGCTCTGGATGCCGGACTACCTGCTTCGACACCGGCAACCAGAACACCATCGGCCTGTTGGTCAATACGGTATTGCTGGCGTGTTTCGGGTGTCAGGGTAGACAGGTAAACACCGATTTTTGGTGTGTCGCTATCCTGCACATCGTTAGCCAGCGCGACTTTTTGTTCGCTACCCGGTGCTTCACCAATCTTAACATCGAGTTGATGTAATTTGCCTCGACGGCTCACTTCGAACGTTGCATCGTCTCCGGGTTTGATCATCGCGATACGTTTTGCCAGGTCTTTGAATGTATGGAGATGTTCTCCATCAACACTTATAATGACATCGCCAGGTTTAATGCCGCCGAGCTGTGCCGGGCTATCATTGCCGACAGCAGCGACTAGCGCACCATCGGTGTTTTCCAGATCAAGACTTTCAGCCAGATCGTCGTCCAATGATTGAATTTGTACACCAAGCCAGCCTCGATGTACCTGGCCGTTGGTTTTTAACTGCGCAATGACATTTCCAGCGATGTTAGAGGGAATGGCAAATCCTATTCCGACGTTTCCGCCGCTGGGACTAAAAATAGCGGTATTAATGCCAATTACATTGCCCCGGTTATCGAACAACGGACCGCCGGAGTTGCCGCGGTTTATTGGTGCGTCAATTTGAATAAAATCATCGAAAGGGCCGGACTGTATATCACGCCCACGAGCCGAAATAATACCTGCCGTCACAGTGCCACCCAGGCCGAAAGGGTTACCGACGGCAACAACCCACTCGCCGACTCTGGCTTTGTCGGAATCTCCCAGCGCGACGAATGGTAGATCTTCATCGACATCAATTTTCAATAGTGCCAGATCGGTTTTGGCATCTCGACCAATGATACTGGCCTGATGGCGATTACCATCTTGCATGATGACCTCGATCTTGTCGGCATTCTCTATGACGTGGTTATTCGTTACGATATTACCGTCACGACTAATGATAAATCCGGTACCTGCGCCTTGCACCTGCTGGACACCATTGCTACCGGGTCCACCGGGCTGACCTCTGTAAAAACGTTTAAAAAATTCGTTCAGTGGTGACCCTTCCGGCAAATTCGGCATACTAAACTGCCTGTCGGCACTGCCGGAACCAAATTTAATCTTTTGGCTGCCACTGACGACGATACTCACCACCGCCGGTTTTACCTGCTCGGCCAGGGCTGCGAAACTGGGTGGCCCCTGTTGCATGGTGGTGGCGAGGTTGACCGGTGGGCTGGTCGTGGCCGATGCTGTCAGGGGTATGCCTGCCAATTGTACACCGGCGACTGCAACAGCCATTGCTCCCGCCAGAGTTAGTGATTTGATTTTAAAATTACCGCGAGTTTTCATGGTATTCCTCCAACGACTAATAAATAAGTGTTGCTAGTTTAGTGTGGCAATGGTTACCGGGACCTTTCCACAATATTAAATTTCTTTAATGTTGGTTACCGCTGCGATTGGTATTGTTGTTGATATAATGAAGGCATGTTGAAATTTGTTAACACAAAACCCGGATTACATTTTCATGCGCGCACTGATAGTTGAAGATGACCGTGAAGTAGCGGCTTATTTGCTTAAAGGGCTGCAAGAGCTGGGTTACACGATCGACCATGCAGCCGATGGCGGTGACGGGTTGCTGCTCGCCACAACCGAAGAGTACGATGTCATGATCATTGATCGTATGTTGCCTGGAGTCGATGGTCTGACAATCGTGAAGACGCTGCGAGCCTCGGGTAGGACGACACCTGTTTTAATCTTAAGCGCGCTGGGTGAGGTGGAGGATCGCGTCATTGGTTTGCAGGTTGGGGGTGATGATTACCTGACTAAACCTTTCGCCTTCAGTGAGCTTCAGGCGCGACTGGATGCGTTGTTGCGACGGGCGGCAAACTCCCCGAGCGTCGAGACACTGTTGCGGGTCGGGGATCTCGAACTCGACCTGTTAACACGGATTGCACGGCGCGGAGATCGCGTAATTGAGCTGCAACCCAGAGAATATCGCCTGCTTGAATACCTCATGCACAATGCCGGGCGTGTGGTTACCCGTACTATGCTACTGGAACAGGTGTGGGATTATAATTTTGATCCGCAGACCAATGTAATCGATGTGCACATCAGCCGATTACGCAGCAAAATTGACAAGGGCCATAAGAATTCGTTACTTCACACTGTGCGCGGTGCCGGCTATATGCTGCGTCAGTCCGTGGAATCCTGATCGCAGAAAAACTGATGAAAGCCTGTACCCTGTTTGGTAGTTCTACCTTTCGGCTGGCGCTGGTTTACATGTTGCTTTTCGCCAGCTCGGTGCTGGTATTACTGGGATTTATCTACTGGTCAACCGTGGGTTATATGTCGGTCGAGAACGATGCCACGATAGAAGCGGAGATTACTGCGCTGGCCGAAAAATATCGCGAGCGAAGGTCGAAAGGTCTGGTAAAACTGATCTCCGAGCGTGTCAAACGAGACCCGGACAGTTCGACCGTTTATCTGCTGACATCACCTGAGTTCAAGCCGCTGGCGGGGAATCTTTCGGCCTGGCCTGGTACCGAACCGGATGCTGATGGCTGGCTCAACTTTGAGTTTAGCGACCCCCGAGCCAATGGCCGCATTTTTCATGCGCACGCCAGGACGTTTGTGTTACAGGGTAATTTGCGTCTACTGGTGGGGCGGGATACACGGACCCTGAAGGCCACGCAGCAACTCATCGTTCGAGCATTGTTGTGGGGTCTCGCGATAACTTTTGGACTGGCATTGGTAGGCGGCGTTTTTATGAGTCGCGGAATACTAAGGCGGATCGAAACGATTAATCAGGCCAGTCGCGAGATTATGGCTGGTGATATGTCGCGTCGCATAGCTTTGCAGGGTAATGGCGACGAAATTGATCAACTCGCGAGTAATTTAAACGCGATGCTGGAGCAAATAGAGGGCCTCATGGAGGGTGTGCGACAGGTATCCGATAATATCGCGCACGATTTGCGAACCCCGCTTACACGCCTGCGAAATCGCCTCGAACAACTCAATCGCGATAATTCCGAAGATGTTGAGTTGTCTACAAATGTTGCAGCCTGCATAGGTGATGCCGATCAATTACTGACGACATTCGCAGCATTACTGCGTATCGCGCGTATCGAATCAGGGCAACATAGAAAGCGCTTTGAAACTGTCGACCTGTCGATCCTGGCGTCAGATGCGGCGGAACTTTACCAGGCGCTCGCGGAAGATCACCAGCAGAGCCTTGTGCTCGGCGATTTTGATTCGACTGCCGTGCGGGGTGATCGGGATCTGTTGTTTCAGGCCATTGTTAACCTGCTCGACAACGCAGTAAAGTATACGCCTGCAAAGGGCAGCATTTCGATTGCGCTGGAGCACAGCCGGGAGACTGTCGAAATCATTGTCAGTGACTCCGGCCCCGGTATTCCCGAAGCACAACGCGACCAGGTTGGCCGGCGTTTCTATCGACTCGAACAGAGTCGAAGTACGCCGGGTAACGGTCTGGGGCTTAGCCTCGTGAAAGCGGTCACGCAACTTCATCAGGGGCAGTTGATATTGGAAGACAATGCACCCGGGTTACGCAGCATTATACGTTTGCCTAAAATCAGGAAGGAAATAGGTGGTAAAGCCGAAGCCCTGACCGGGCAGAAAACTATTGCTGGCCCTGGGAAGTCTGCTTGATTGTTTTTCCCCGCGTAACTTCCGTGAGTGCCAGGCTCGATATAACTAGCACAACGCCGCTCCATTCTACCGCACTGAGGGATTCCCCAACCACAATGACGGCCATCAGTATAATCATTACCGGCTCCGAAATACTCAATAGCGAAGCGCGTGCAGCACCGATAATATTCGCGCTGATAAAAAAGCACAGATAACCCAGCGAGAATGTTATTCCTACGGTAACAACGGCCACCCAACCGACGCTGGATTGAGGTAGTTGTGGTGGATCAATTACCGCGCTCAGCGGACCGAGGATTGACACCAGGGCGAAAACAATCACGGCCCAGATCGTCATCAACAGATTCGAATTGGGTGCACCGACAACTTTGGTTAAATCGGTCATGACGATAATCATGAAGGTAAACCCGAACATGCCCATCACGGCAATAGCGATACCGCGCGGGTCGGTGCTACTAAAATCGACACCGAGCACCAGTGCGAGGCCGGCGATGGCGAGCAGCATAAGCGCCATTGTCGGCAGAGTGAGTGGTGTTTCCCCGCGAAAATGCGCAATGATGGCTATAGGGAAAGGGAACAGAAATAAAATAATATTGGCGAGACTGATGTCGATATAAACGATAGACGCGAGAATACCGATAGCGGCAACTATGTGGGTCATGCCCGAGACAAAGGACAGGCGCAAATTTGCGGCGCTTATTGCAGCGCGCCGACCGGTGAAAATAATAAACAGGAAAATCACTCCTACGCCTATGATCGAGCGGCCCAGCAATACAAATAGTGCGTTCGCGCCATCCTGATAGGCGAACTTAGCCGCGCTAGGCATTAGCCCGATAAGTAAAGCGCCGACGAAGATAAGAACAATTCCAAAGGACTGGCTGTTTTTATTCATGATGTTCAGGCCTGAAATTGTTATCGATGATTATGGCTGTTATTCCAGTCTGTGTAAATTGGCGTTAACAATTCGTTTTCATTTGTGAAGCCGGATTGGTAAAGTGCTGTCCATCAGGACTGGCCGGGAGGGTGAGATGACACAATATTGTAATCAGCAGACAGTGCGACAATTTCAGCAACAGGGCGTTACCGTGCTGCGAGGACTCTTTTGCGACTGGGTCGATGCGCTACGCGACGGCATTGCTGCCAATATGGCCGAGCCGAATCCGAATGCACGCATCTATAAAGATGAAGAAGCCGGTGGCCGTTTCTTTGTGGATTATTGCAATTGGCAACGAATCTCACAGTATCGGGACTTTATCTTCAATTCGCCTGCCGCCCGAATCGGGGCCGAGTTAATGCAGAGCAAGCAGGTGCAGTTATTCCATGAACATATTTTAGTCAAGGAAGCACAAACCGGCATTGCAACGCCCTGGCATCATGACATGCCCTACTATTGTGTCGACGGGCCGAAAACACTCAGCCTGTGGATTCCGCTCGATGAAATACCACGCGAGCGCACGCTGGAATTTGTCGCCGGTTCGCATCGGTGGAATAAATCCTACCGCCCGCAGCGCTTTAATGGTCAGGCCTTGAACGCAAACGATGGCCTCGAAGAAATCCCCGATATCGATGGCAATCGCGATCACTACAATATTGTCGGCTGGGCGCTATTCCCCGGTGACGCAGTTGCCTTCAATTACCGAACCCTGCATGGTGCGCCTGCCAATCACAGTAGCAGCGCGCAAAGGCGTGCGTTTTCATTGAGACTGGTCGGTGACGATATTCGTTTTTCACGAAAAGAGGGACTGGTGACTTCCCCGCCTTTCGAGCAGGTAACACTGCAGGATGGCGCCGCACTGGTGGCCGATGAGTTTCCGGTTTTGTATCCGTAAGCTAGTCGGTGAAACATCAATTATTCCAATCATATAGTCGACGCCACACAGAAGCCAGGGCAGGAGCAGCATATGAAACGAAATCCTACCGATGATCGTCCCTTTCGATTTTATGATAATCGCCAGAAATACCTGGCTTTTGTTAATACCTGTAACGAAAAATGGAAGGTTGCAGAACGCGCCGCCCAGGAGCTGACTCGAGTCCACCCCGAACCACCGGCACTGCGCATGTTTGACGCAGGTGTCGGCGACGGTACAGTGCTCAGTCATATGATGCGCGCGATGCATCGACGCTTCCCGACCATTCCGTTTTTTATCGTCTGTAAGGAAATCAGTCTCGAAGATGTACGCCTGACGCTGGATAAATTACCGGATCGCTTTATCGAACATCCTTCCAGCGTCATTATTGTTACCAACCTCTATTATGCCGAAGCGCCGTGGTTGATGCCTGACGACGTCTCCAAGGCCTCCGCGCTTAACTGGATGGAGGTACCTCTACAAGGTGATTCGGCGCACGAATTCGGCGAACAGTTACGTGGTCTCGATAGTGACCTGGTCAACGGCTGGCAGGTAAAAGCCAACGGAAAGACCGGCAATCCAATGTATGTCAGGCCATCAGTGCTGGTGATGTTCCGCGAAGATCATCGTTTTCTACTCGACGATGTCATTCCACGTCGCGGACAGGTAGCCGGGGGTGATTACGACCTGGTTCTGGCCTCTCAGCCCTGGCGCGCACGTATGAGTGCAGAGTTTAAGGTGAAGCATGTATTATCGCCACTGACCCGCAGTCTGCGTCCTGGTGGACGGTTGCTTACCGCACAGTCCTTCGGCCAGGATCCAGGGTTAGAGCTGGTGCAAAAAATCTGGCCGCATGAAGAACCGTTTCAGGTGAATCGACATGAACTGGTGAAAACTCTGAAGGAGTTTCTTGGCAAAAACGCGAGCAACTACAATTTTAATACCAGTTCGGACGCCAAGTCGCTGATACGTTACCGTATGCATACGCTGCCGACGGAGATCGGCCATGCAATTGGCACCTCAACCCTGTTCGCAGCCTGGAATGCGGCGATATATGTCGGCCAGATTGAAGATGAGAGACTTGAACCGGTGATATCTTCGGGTGAATACCTCGATGCGACTGCGGATGTCCTGCATAAACATAACGGTATCTGGTTTAACGACGAAAGTTTTGTGGTCTCGCGAAAGCGCGACCGTTAACTCTATTTAAGGCTATAGAGATGCCTGAAAATAAAATGCCGTTAACTAGTACCCATTGGGGTACCTACCGTGTGGAAACCGAAAATGGCCAGGTGAAGGCACTACATGGTTTCGAACAGGACAGTGACGTGTCAGCAATCGGATCAGGTATCGTCGATGTGCTCGACGCGCCATCCAGAATCAGATCACCGATGATCCGCAAAAGCTGGTACGAATCGGGGCCTGGTAGCAATAATCACCTACGTGGCGCGGAAGCGTTTGTCGAAGTGAGTTGGGAGCAGGCCGAAAAACGACTGGCTGCTGAACTCTCTCGGGTCAAAATTCTGTTTGGTAACGAAGCCATATTTGGCGGCTCCTACGGCTGGTCGAGCGCAGGGCGGTTTCATCATGCGCAAAGCCAGTTACATCGATTTCTGAAGTGTATCGGCGGTTATACCCGCTCGGTCGGTACGTACAGTTTCGCTGCAGCGGAATACATCGTGCCTCATGTACTGGGGGATTTATGGCAATTATTGCTCGAAACTACCAGTTGGCAATCCGTTATCGAGCAGGGGCAACTTGTGGTGGCGTTTGGCGGCATGCCGCTTAAGAACGGACAGATAAATGCTGGAGGGATTGGTCGCCACGTGCAACGCGAGCATATGTACGAAGCACAGAATGCCGGCATCGAATTTGTAAATATTGGCCCGATTCGAGCGGATGTCGAAGCGTCACTGAATCCGGAGTGGATACCGATTCGACCGGGTACCGATACTGCGCTGCTGATCGCCATCGCCAAAACCCTGGTTGACGAACAACTCACCGATGTCGCATTTCTTCAACGATACACGGTTGGAATGGACAGGTTTCAAGACTATCTGGACGGTAAAGATGATGGGATTGAAAAGAATGCCGACTGGTCGTCGAAAATCTGTGCCATTCCGGCTGAACGGATTCGTGCCCTGGCGCGTCGCATGGCGACGAGTCGAACCATGATTTCTATTGCCTGGTCACTTACCCGCCAACATCATGGCGAACATGCCTACTGGGCAGCGATTACGGTGGCCGCCATGCTTGGCCAGATCGGCCTGCCCGCCGGTGGTATTAGCTTTGGCTATTCGACAACCAATGGTATCGGCGGTCACAATACCAAAGTGCCTGGTGCATCGTTACCACAGGGTCAAAATGCCATTTCAAGCGTTATTCCGGTGGCACGAATCAGTGACATGCTACTGAATCCCGGTGAGCCATTCGAATTCAACGGTAAGCGACATCGGTATCCCGATATCCACCTGGTTTACTGGGCCGGTGGTAACCCCTTTCACCACCACCAGGACCTCAACAAAATGCTCGCGGCCTGGCGCAAACCGGATACCATCGTCGTCAATGACTGGTGCTGGAACAGCATGGCAAAGCACGCCGATATCGTGCTGCCCTGTAGCACGCCACTGGAACGCAATGATATCGCCATATCACCACGCGACCCTTACGTGATCGCTATGCAGCAGGCCATAGCGCCGATCGCAGCAAGCCGCAATGACTACGATATATTTTCCGGCATCGCAGCTGAAATGGGGCTGGGGCAGGCCTTTACCGAAGGTCGAAACGAGCAACAGTGGCTCGAGTCACTGTACCAGTCGACGGTCGAACGTTGTAACGCGAAAGCTATCGAAATGCCCAATTACACCGAGTTTAAACAACGGGGCTGGTTTAAGCCGGAAGACCCGCAGCAAGCAGTGGTCATGCTAAAAGCATTCCGCGAGGATCCTGTCGGCAATCCACTGCCGACGCCATCGGGAAAAATAGAGATCTACTCAGACGTTATCAGCGGATTTAACTATGACGATTGCCCCGGCCATGCCTGCTGGATGGAACCACTGGAATGGCTGGGCGGTGATACCTCACAGTTTCCTTTGCATCTGATTTCGAATCAACCTAAAACCAAGCTGCATTCACAACTGGATCATGGCGCTCATTCTCGCGCGGCCAAAATAAACCAACGTGAACCGATCATGTTGCACCCGCGTGATGCCGAGGCCAGAAACCTGCAAGGTGGGGACGTCGTGCGTGTGTTTAACCAACGTGGTGCCTGCCTCGCAGCTGTCATCGTCGATGACCAGGTGATGCCCGGCGTTGCCCAGATGAGCACCGGCGCCTGGTACGATCCGGCAGAACCAGGCCAGATTGGCAGCCTTTGTAAGCACGGTAACCCCAATGTATTAACCCCCGACCTGGGGACCTCCCGGCTTGCACAGGGCCCGATCGCGCATACCTGTCTGGTGGAGGTCGAGCGTTTCGACGAAGCAATACCGCCAGTGACGGCTTTTGAGCCGCCAGAAATAATACCGGCCGGATAGTAGTCCTGGTTACTACTTTGACCCTTTTATAACGGGTCAAATATTTTACTGATTCCTGACTTTCGAAGGCTCATGACTGTTATTCGCTAAATGAAACATTTGAAGTTACTCTTTTAACCATTTTTTCCACATCCGAATTCATATTTGCCGGTTGTAAAGTTATATTCGGACGAATACGTGCATATATCCCGAAAATTTCATCCGCAAATGTTTGTCCGATGCTTTCAAATCTTTCAACTCGAGTA
>CAZYYM010000020.1:0-9468 GCA_964651385.1 uncultured Gammaproteobacteria bacterium
CAACTAAAGCATCGATAATTTGATCCATTTCGGTATTAGCCTGGCGATATTGTTTCAGCTCCTGCTGGATCGGGAATAGTGCTACGGTGTAACCAAGCAGTATAGTGACAATCAGCAATACGATTGCTATTTCGATCAGGGTGAAGCCTTTTTGCACTGATATCATGATTAAAATTCGTTTATCACGAGTATTGTGTCATTGCCATTAGTCGCTCTGACATCAAATGTGTCATCGAGATTCTCATTCTCCAGGTCGAAAACATCTGCGACGTCGTCGGTCAACCCGGCAACACCATTGTCAATCCAATCGTGCTGCCCGGCAATCACCAATAGTGAAATCTTGTCATCAATATTACCCCCCACATTATTAACGGTCAGGCAGCGGTTAGCGGGCAAAGGATCGGCTTCAGTACAGGCTCCTAATATATCTGGTCTATAATTATTGGCATAAGCCATCATCACACTGTTGTGCCAGCCGTTATCGAATGCCCAGTCCGGTATTTCGGGATAGTAACGTAAACCCAATGTCAGTGAATCCAAAGTGAGGTCGGCCACATTATCTAGCATGCCGGAATTACTAACATTAAAAGTAGAATCACCAGAATTGTAATGATCATCGATTTCAAAAGCCGCCGATAACGGTGGCAGTGTGCCAAAAATAACATCAGCCCCATTAAAACTTGCAGCTATCTGTGCGTGACCCAGATTTGAGGCAGCTACAGGTGGCGATATCACCGGTGGCGTAGTGTAATTCGCTTCAAAAGTAACAGCGCCAGGATTGAAATCGATTGTCAAAGTGATTCGAAGTATTTCGGCGTCTTTGTCGTTGGGTATGACACCCGGGGCAGGATTGCCAGCGCCATCGCGGTTACAATCGCTCAACTGGTCTGCTCCTGCGGGGCACATTGTCCATATTCCCGTAGGAGAATCGCCGTCATCCCAAAAGTAAGTGACCCGGGAAAATTGCTCGAAGGTCCCCACGGTTGCAGTTAGCTGACCATCAGTCCCTGCAATGTCTACAAATTTCACATTGGTTAATTCATTTACTGTCTGAAATCTTAGCGCCTGCCTACCATCGTTAAACAAGAAAGGAGCGCCTCCACCCGAATGAGTGATTACCGTTGGGGACAGCGGATAACTCATAATTAGCGAACCACTCAGTTTGCTTTCTATCGGCTGGCTATCTGCATCGGTAAAATAATTCCCGAATATGGACGGAATTCTTCCGAAATTGTCGAGATTGGCTCCCAGCTCGGTTGCAAAACTGGCATTTGCCGGATAAAAACTACTTAACCCCGCGACATCCGGCACGCCTGTATAGTTATACAACCAGGGGTAAACATTTCCTGTCTTAGCGAGGTATGCGTTGATTGTATCGCGATATGCCTGCAATGTGGCTTTTTCTGCCATTGCGACCACTTCTTCGGTGGTAATCACTATAATTTCGTCATTTACGACCAGCGTGTTATTTGCGTTATTAGTTATCGGGCCTAAAATGAATCCAGCGCCATCTGCATTCGACCCATTCGTGAATACACTATTGTCAAAAGTATTAAAACTATCGAGATAGTTTGCGGGAATAAGTCGATCGGCAGCGGTGTTTCTGTTCTGGCCTGCGAGGGCAGTCCCCGGGGCTATGATAACACCGGCGACACCGTTGGCGGTCCCGTCGTAGACAAGGTTTCCGGTTTGATCAAAGATAGTAATGGTACCGACCGAATCAGAATTGACCACTCTATTGCCGTTGGTATTTGCCCCAAGTTGGGCGGGAGCGAAATTACGAAATTCCGCCGATACTGCATACCAGAGCGTTTCGCCGGAAGCATCAGTTAACCGGGGAACATTAAGCCTCCCATCACCCCAGGGTAGGCGTCCTACTGGACCGCATACTGGAGGAAATTCAATAGTTCCGTTAACATCATTATCGGTATCAGGACAGGGTAATCTACCAGGCCCATTTCCATTCGTAGCCGGATAATTATAAGCAAACTGCAACAACGCCTGCTTGGCCTCCTTCAATACCCGTTTATTGTGTTGAAATTTCTTTGCTTCAACTTCCTTCAATATACCCTGGCTAAACCCGGTCAAAACCACGCCACCAATCCCCATCAAAACCATCAGAAAAATCAGCAGCGCAAATCCAGACTGAGTTTTTTGGTAAAATGGTTTCATGATCAGGAATCGGATGCCTCCAGGTATCGGATTTCCAGGGTTTCACCACTCTTGGCAAAATAATGCTTACCATCCGGCGCGGTTATTCGAACTTTAAGTTCTTTGCCAACCACGACCTGAACCCGGCTTTTGCCTTCTAACTGCTCACCATCCTGGTAAACCTGATTATTAATCCAAACGCTGTGTTGTCCTTCGTTAGACACGGTAATACCGCTGATTACGAATGTCTTCTTAACCTCTTCTTTGATCAATTCTCTTATCTGCAACGGTTCTACATCTTTTTTCGGCACTCGACTAACCTTATCGGTTTTATAACGATTGGCATTAATAATCTGCCTTTCCTGGGGCGTGGTAAACAAAGTCAACAAGTCTGCAGCCTGCGACGTTGGCGCCAGAGCCAGACTGCTGGCCACCGAGAAGAGACAAACCCACCCACGTTTTTTAAAAGATAAAGTTTTTGCTCGATTATTTTGCATCAATAGTTACCCAGCGAATAACACAACTGGAAAGCAGGTTCGCTTTCTTCGTATCCAATGAATGATCGACACTCGAATTCCGGCTGAGCTTACAACTATCGACGGTAAACAGGTTTTTAATAGACAACCTTAGCCCTTCCAGCACCGCAAACAGATCTTCTTCGTGCAGCATGCCCATGGTAAGCTCCATGGGAGAACTTTTTACCACAACGTTTCGCTTCGCTTTAAAACCGGGGCGTACAAATTTTTCCTGCGGCAACAGGTTATAGGTCAAAGTCGGTAGTTTTAAGACCTGATTGGTCGATTGTAAACTTTCTACCCAGCTCAATCGGCGTTCATCACCGACCAGCCCACTGGATTGATATTCACCAAATTTGGTTCGATACTGTTCCAGCAAATCCAGGTCGTTTACCATATTTCGGTATAAATTATGCGTAGATCGCAGGGTCGATACGGATTGTTGATAGGCATCGAGCCGGTTGCTTTCAAAGTAATTTCCCGCATAGCCAATACCCGCAGAAAACAACACCACGACGATTAAATTAATCAACGGTTTTTTCAAATATTGCCAGTCGATTTTAACCATTGCCGGCCACCTTACGAACCAGTCGTAACCCCAGCTCAGCCTTCGAGTCGTTGCGTGATTTCCTATTGCCGGCATCGCCAGATAAGCGGTTATCAGATTCTATATCGAGTGGCCGTTTTGTAATTTCTACATAAAAGTAACTACCGGATTCGCGCATTGCTTTTTCGAGGTCGTCGACCGCACTCAATGCATAGCGATAATTACCTCCGAAATTCAGAAATTCGGCCTGAACTTCAGCTATTTCGAAAAACCCCTTGACTCTTGGCTGGCGTTTCTTTTTAGACGATTTACGACTTTTCCGCCTGGCCTTATTGTTACTCCAGCCGACAGACTGCGCGTCTGCAGCATCTGAAAATTCAGCGACAAACCACTCAATATTCTTTACACGGATATCCGGAAATAATGAAACATCTCGACTGATCAAAGCCATCATTTCCTCCGGATCCTGTAAATAGCCTTTTTCTATGGACTCAACCGTTTGCACAATGTGCTGCATATTGGTGGTCGAAGTCGTGGAGTCGATTTTATTTTCACTTAACTGATTAAACTTGGCCTTGTACTTTTGCTCGAGTAACAACGTATCGACAATCGTATTGTCATATAACCAGCCTCTAACAAAACTCGCCGAGGCCAACCCTATGCCACCAGCCAATATAATAATAGTTGCCAGTTTAAGGGTCAGACTGGCCAGATGATGGTGATAATATTTTTTCTGTTTGCTCCGGGCATAGTGGTTAAGCGTTATATTTTTACTGGCCAGATAACAAAATAGTGCCGAGCTGAAATCCTGCTCTTCCAGAACTTCAACTTTATGCTCATCAAGCAATTCATTAATTTCATGAATATGAAACTCGAAAAAATTGTTTTCCGAAAGTTTCATGGTCAATTTATCTCGGTGTCGCTTATTACTAATAATATGGACGGCTATATTATCGGAGCGCTCGACAATCCGCTGACTGATAAGGTAACGTTGGGTGCTTTCGATATCTCGAACCATGTCATTGGCATAGTCACCATGATAGAAACTCGCAATCGGAACCAGTCGACTCAGTATCAGTTTACCCGCAATGAAAACCGATTGCCGAAGGTTACTCGGCACTTCCTGGCTCACCAGTATAACCGCATTACTTTCCGAGTTTAGATTACCAACAAAATTTTCGGATAATAAAGGCAGGCTGATAATTCCTGACAAAGGCGTGCTGGTATCGTTTATTATTCTTAACCAGGGTTCCAGCAAACTCTGATTGGTTAAGCCGAGTAGCAATAATTTCTCTTCCTTCCTGGCCTTTTTTTCAACCGACTGGGATATTGCAAACCGGTATTCCGAATTTCGAAAAAACTTGGTAAAATTTCTCTCAAGAATGGCCTGTCTGTCAGAGCCGCGTAATAACGGAATTTTTATCTGGCGGAATTCTTCTTCGATTAAATCAACCAGCAGTCTAACGGGTTCGTTTTTAAACGACCTTAAATAGGCATTGAACAGGTCAAGGCCCTGTTCATCCGGTTCAAAGTAAACGTTACTGACCAGCCGATGACCAACCCATTCCTGCGCAACCAGTCTATAACCTGTAAAGTAAAGGACTCTTTTCATTGCCTCGTCCCTAAAAATCGATCGTACTGATCGTGTCGTACATCGGACCAAAAACCGCAATGACAAGCCATATTATAACGAGCCCAATCGACGCCATTAGTGCAGTCTGCATTATCGGTTCCATTTTTTCGATGCTGTCATTTATATCCCTGTCGAAGAAGTAGCTTACATTACTCAGCGACTTATCCATTTGCCCGCTTGCTTCACCCACACGGAGCATTCGTACCACCAACGGTGGGAAAATGCCGATATTCTTGAAACTTTCGCTAATACTGTTGCCTTCCGAAATTTGTTGCCAGGCTTTCTCGATGCCATCTTCGAGTACAGCATTGCTCACAACCGATTTGCTCAAGTTAATTGCATCGAGCACCGTGATACCGGATGCAAACATCAGCGCGAAGTACCGGGTAAATCGAGATATTTTAATTTTTTCGTTGACCGAACCGATTAACCATATTTTCAGTAAAATACCGTCGAGCTTGAAGCGAGCTGTGCTACTGGTTTTGTAAAAATATTTAAGTAGGAAAGTGGCAACAAACGGTGCACTGATAACAATGTACCAGTAATTTACCAGAAAATCGGAAGTGGCCATCAACGCGCGGGTCTCTAACGGTATCTCACCGCCAAGCCCAACGATGGCCTGCATAATGTCAGGCACCACAAAAATCATCAAAAACAAAATAGCGGTTAATACCAATGTGCCCATAACGACAGGATAAGTCATCACTTTACGGGCTTTGCTAAGCAACTCATCCTGCCATTTCAGGGTAGCGGTAATATCGACTAATACATCGCTCATTTTACCACTGCGCTCCCCTACTTTGACCAGACTGACAAATACGTCATCAAATATTTTAGGATAGAGCGCGAGTGCCTGCGAAAACGAATTACCGCCTTCGATGGCTTCAATCACACCGGCAATAATATCTCGAAACGTTGGATTTTCTTCGCCATCCCGCAAATCGGCCAGTCCCTCGAGAATAGGCACACCTGCTCGAGTTAATTGCTCGAGATAAAAGGAAAAATTAATCAAATCGCGCCGGCCAATTTTATTTCTGCCGAATAAATCGGATCCTGGTTCCTTTTGCTTAAAAGTCACCAGATCCATTTCCATTTTCTCGAGTCGTAATTCGAGATCGGCTATATTTCCGGCATCCAGGCTACCGCTCAGAAATTTGCCACTGGCATCAATGGCTTTGTATTGATAAAGCGGCATAATTAACTCATACGCTCGGTCAGGTCGGCAACGCGTGTCACTTCTTCGATTGAGGTGGTGCCATCAACAATATACCTGACACCATCATCGGCCAGGGTGAGAAACCCCTGCTTGTTTGCGGTTTCACGTATCTCTTTAGTGGTGGCGCCGTGCTCGAGTAAATCATCCAGTTCAGAATTCATCTTTAATATTTCAAGCAGGGCCAGGCGGCCTTTGTAGCCGGTATTATCGCAGGTCGTGCAACCCTTCGCTTTATAGACCATCTTCGGCACAATATTCTCCCTATTGCCCAGCAGACGCAGTTCATCAACACCCGGTTTGTAGCCTTTCTTGCAGTACCCACACAATTTACGTATCAGACGTTGAGCGATTACGCCGATGATATTACCGGCCATAATTTCAGGAATTATGCCAATATCGCGCAGCCTCGGCAGCGCTCCAATAGCTGAATTGGTATGCAAGGTCGAATAAACCTGATGGCCTGTCATAGCGGCACGGAAAGCCATGTCGGCAGTTTCTTCATCACGAATTTCGCCGACCAGGATGACATCCGGGTCCTGACGCATCAGCGATTTAATACCATTGGCAAACCCCATCCCGGCGGTATCGTTAACCGAAGTTTGCCGAATCAGCGGGAAAGGGTATTCGACCGGGTCTTCCAGTGTCATGATATTGATTTGTTCGCTGCTCAAATAATTCAGTAGCGAATAAAGCGTCGTTGTTTTACCACTACCAGTCGGGCCGGTTACGAGGATAATACCTTCCGGACGGGCCATCATTATTTTAAGTGTATGTAATGATTCAGTGGGTAACTCGAGTTTTTCCAGCGGAATGACGCCTTTTTCCCGGTCCAATACACGCAGTACAATATTCTCACCGTGAATAGTCGGTTGCGAAGCAACACGGAAATCAATTTGCCTTCCTATTATTGTGCGCGAAATACGACCATCCTGTGGCGAGCGAGTTTCGGCAATATTCATATCTGCCATTACTTTCAAGCGTACCGCAATGGCCGGCCAGTAAGTTTTATGCAGGCTGCGAATTTGTCGCAATACGCCGTCAATTCGGTAACGAATACGCAGAAAACTTTCTTCCGGCTCAAAGTGTAAATCGGATGCGCTGCGTTTGACCGCATCGGACAGCATTACGTCCACGAGCCGAACCAGCGGTTGACTATATTCTTCGATATCACCCTGGTAGTTGGTGTAATCGGCCTCGCCGGTTTCTATCTCGCGCAGAATGCCATCGATGGATAATTCGTAGCCGTAAAACTGATCGATTGCATTTGATATTTCTGCTTCGCCAGCAAGCACGGGCACCAGTTCAATATGCTGGCCAATCTGTATACGAATCCTATCCAGTGAAAACAAATTGAAGGTATCCGACATAGCAATCGTCAAAGTGCTGCGAATTGCATCGTACGTCAGTGGAATGACTTTGTGTTTACGCGCTGTATCGGAATTAATCATCTTGATAGCATCCGGATCGGGCACTACCCGGGACAGGTCTACACTGTCCTGCTCCAGAGCCTCCCCAAGCGCCGAGCGCATTATTGCTTCGGTCGCAAAACCAAGACCAACTAATAATTTTCCCAGCGGCTCCGGAACCTTCTTCTGCTCGGTAAGCGCGATGTTAAGTTGATCCTTGGTGATAACACCTTCATCAATTAGTATTTCACCCAGGCGTTTGGGTTTATTCTCGGCGTTCATAACTGTCGTAATATCTCGATACGATTATCTACAACATCCTTATTAAAAGTTGCGAGTCCATTTCCAATATTTGATATTGCTCTTTCGTAGTAGGTAATCGCCACCTTGGGCTTGGCAATGTGCTCAAGACTCACCGCCAAATTGTATGCATAATTCGGATCTTTCGGGTTATTTTGCAGGGCTTTGAAATACAAATTCTGTGCTTCCTGCCAGCGGTTTTGAGCGCCATATACATTAGCCAGGACAAAATTCAGGTAAGGTGATTCTGGTTCTTCGCGAATCATTAATTTTAACTGCGACTCAGATTGTTGGGGCGAAACATTAGCCACCGAAATCATTGAAGACATTGCCAGCGAATCTTTTGGATTAGACAGCAGTAATTGCTGATAATCCTTTATAGCCGCAGCAGCATTACCATTTTGTATCGCAATGGCGGCACGTGCGAGCAATGCATTTCGATTGGTTTTGTCAATTTCGAGTACCTGTGAATACTTTTGTAGTGCTGTTTTGTCATCACCAGCCTGATAAGCCGCATAAGCCTCTGCCAGCCATTGATCTTTTTCAGTAATCCGGCTATTGCTGGTAATTTGCAAACGATTCGAAGCCTGTTTTCCCAGCTTTGGTTTTTCAGTTGGCTTCATGACCGCAATTTTTACGTTACCAGAAGACAGTTTTTCGACGGTCGAATCAGCCGGGCGCACCGCCACAACAGATGTCTTAGTCTGATCATCCGAATCGGTCACGCTGCTATCACCGGTTCCACTGGTAACAGACTCATTGACTAAAGTCTCGACCGCGATGGTTTCTTCCGCCACTGTTTCGACAGGGCCGCCTGTTACCTTGGCATTTTCTACAATTTTCAGCGTTTGTGTATCGACATCCGGTTGTACAACATCATTAAATAATTGACTCTTATCCTCTGCCCGGGTGGTTTTTATAATACCCGGCATCGGGTCGCGTTTTAACGGCATTAAGGTGGAATCAATACGATTATATTCATCTTGTAATTGATACAACGAAAATATCCCGATTGCGAGCAATATGCTAACCGCAATACCCAGATAGACTTTATAATACTGCACACGATTTGCCGACGACTTGCTAAGGAATACTCGTTTGGCATAGTCCGGTGTCATCAGGACATCTTCATCGGACTTCATGCCGGCAAATATTCTTGATGCATCGTCATCAACCGGACGTATCAAAGTGCGATCGTAGTTATCCGGTGCATAGGTGTGTGTCGAAGTCACATCTGGACGAACAATTGTGTTCTCGTGCCGTAATGATTCGAGCTGGATACCTGCCGTAACGGTCTGATCTTGTGCGGACGCAACGGTGGAAGTTTTCTTGCCAGGGTCTTCATCGTATTCGACCAAACGTAGATCGCCGGCTTCGGCAGCATCCGATAATATTTCCAGGCGGGTACTGACGGAATTTGCACCTTTTTCTGCGCTTACCGTGGTATCTTCCTCGTCCAGGGTGAACGGCGTGTCTTCGGGTACCGCAGTGGCACCAATATCGATACTAGTGGCGGCGGACTGAATCGTAACATCGGATGATTTGCTCGAATCTCCGAGAAAATCTGATACATCGTTATTCGACAATTGAGCAACACTCTCATCCTCTTCAAAACTTAATGGCGGCCAATCATCTTGCTGCTCATCTCTACGGCCATTGGCATTGGGTACCGGCTTACCAACAATCTCCGTGGCCTCGGT
>CAZYYM010000020.1:9568-42968 GCA_964651385.1 uncultured Gammaproteobacteria bacterium
GGCCTCGGTCCGATCGATAATCTCCGTGGCCTCGGTCCGATCGATAATCTCCGTGGCCTCGGTCCGATCGATAATCTCCGTGGCCTCGGTCCGATCGATAATCTCCGTGACATCGGTTTGACCGGCTAGTTGCTGAGTATCATCTTCGTTGAATTCCGAGTGCTGCCTCGAAATCCTGGTTTGGTTCTGTTGGTATATTTCGGTTCCATCTTCATCTTGTTCTGTTTTATCGCCAAATTCCAACGTCCTGTCGCCGACTAGTTCCGTACTATCGCCGGGATACTCGGTTTTATCCGGGTACATAATCGTACTGTCTTCTTTAAAAACGGTACTATCTTCTTCCTGACTACTACTATCCATACCCGCAGCATCGGGTTCGGCTTTAGCCCTCGCTTGCCGGGCCTTTTGTTCCGCTGCTTTTTTTAAGGCGTCTAACAGTAAACTCATTAGCAGGCTCTAATTAGACTGATCCGAAAATGCATCAGGTTTAAGAAAGCGCTTAAAATCCTGCAAATTAGTATCAAGGCTGGCGTTATCAAGTATTCGTGGACGCAGGAATATGACCAGCTCGGTCTTATTCAGCGCACGCGATTTGGTGCCAAACAGGAAGCCGAAACCTTTGCTATCATGCAAGCCTGGCAAGCCTGCATTAGTTTTGTCAGTCGAATCCTGCATTAATCCGCCAATGACTGCTGTATTGCCATTTGCCACACGTAAAACCGACTCCATTTCCCGAACCTGAATTTCAGGTACAGGGCTTGTAACTCCCGCATTCGCCAATAGCGGGTTTGGATCATCTATAAACTTCAGAATTCGGGAAATAGTTGGACGTATATTGAGTATGACTTCGTCGGTATCAGTTATATAGGGCGTCACGTTCATGACGAAACCAACGGGCACCGTATGTATAGTCGTGGTTACGGTCTGGATAGGGTTGGAATTATTATTTCCAGCAGTGGTTTCGACATCCGTAGAAAAATAAACTCGGTTGTCAACCACCTTTAATATTGAAGTTTGATTGTTCAGGGCCATAATCTTTGGGCTGGACATAACAGAAACATCGCCAAATGAATCCAATGCCTTTACCGCGGCAGTGATGCTACGATCGTTGTTACTATCTGCATAAGTGGCCGACAAAAACGGCGTTGTACCCAACGTCCCGCCGAGCAGACTTTGTTGAATACTCCAGCCGTCGCCATTAGCGATACGCGACCAATCAACACCTGACTGGAAATCATCACTTAAAGTCACTTCAACCACAGTGGCCTCGATTAGCACCTGCCGACGGGCACTTCTGAGTACATGGTCGATAAATCGCTGAATATCGTCGTGTGCCGCGCTGGTTGTGCGCACTGAAATCGTTCCTGACTCACGATTTGAAATAACGACACCTTCGGCATCGTCCGTGTTCGCCAATAACTGAATATTATCTTCCAGAGTTTTCCAGAAATCGTTCTTGGAATCATTGCTGACACTGGTCGCTGAATTGCTCCCGCCACCTCCGCCTTCAGTTCCCGAGCTACCAGTTGAGGCTATTTGCGTGGCTACTTCTACATTCGATGTGGTTTCTCGCGACATGTTCAGGTAATCAATTCGATAAACCCGTAGGAACGGTCGATCCTTTTCTACCACCAGATTAGGTCCATCCAGAAAATAGCGTAATGAAACCTGGCGTGAAATTCGTTTGAGTATTTGTGGTAGCGTCTGATCAATCGCGTTAATACTGACCTTGCCCGATAATGAAGGATCGATATCGAGATTCAGACGCGCATCTCGAGCGAGTGCAAACAATAATTCATTGGCGGGTAAATCAGTGGCGACAACCGTAAATGTCTGCAATTTTTCAGCCGGTTCAGGTGCCGCAATAATCGGCACTTGCTCGACAATCGGCGGAATATCCAGAGTTGTTTGCTCTAATACCGGCGCCGGGTCGTCTAGATGACCTGATACCTCCATGCGTTCGGGTTTACTGCCCATACCTTGACAGGAGGATAAAACCAGTAAAGCGATTAAGGATATTATTTTTTTCATCAGTTATTCCCAGATAAACCTAAAGCCATTAAAGCAACGCCTCCCGCATTCGGTACACCGATTGCAAATATGGCTGATTTGCTCTAACAGATTCGGGCAGACGCTTTATCTCACGCTGCCCATTAGCCAACGAATCAAACTCGCTATAAAACACACGGTAAATTCTCTGTGTTTTAGTTTTAACTTCGTATAAGTATGTTCGATCCAAATCCAGAGGCCATTCATTTTGTAGATAATTTACCAGATCCTTTGCAGCAGATTTGCGTCTTACCATTACCTGAATCGAGACCCTATTTCCTTCAGCCCGTTTTAACCAATCAAGACTTTTCAATAGTTTACCATTAAGCCATTGATTATTGTCGTCGGTCAAGCCGGGATCAAGCTTTAATAGCACCTTTTCCTTTTTAGTTTCAACGACTTTTATTACATCCGGGTCAGATTGAGCCACTGGTATGCCAATCTCGCTCGTCAATTCTTCCTCAATAGGTGTTTCCGGTGGCGCCTCTGCACCAACTTGTACCGCCTTATCAACTATCGGCGCATCTGACAAATCAGCTTGTACTGCCATAAATTCAGATTCAATATCATGCGCTTTATCTAAAGTAGACTCTACCGGTTGCGCTTTATTTTCCGTGACGGCGTCCTCAATTTTCACGATTTCCTGGCTGCTGGTGTTCGACAAACTGACCTCAGATGCTCCGGTAAATGCCACCACCCAGAGAGACTGCGAAAAGAACAGTGCGATACCCAGGACCAGCATCGAGAATAACACCACCCACCAGGCCGGATTAACCTGGTTTGGTACTTCCTGGCCAAAACTACTATCGTTGACCGCCGCAATCACGTGTTTGGCAGTCAGATTGTGGGTACCTTCCGCAAAAGCAGAAAGTAATATTTTGTCAGCAATGATATTAATTCGACGAAGCAAACCACCTGAGAATAGCTCAATTTTATGCGCCAGTTTGATTCCGACTAATTCAGGACCGGTATAGCCTACTTCACGCATTCTGAAATTTAGGTACTTATATATTTCTTGCGGAGTTAAAGGCGACAGATTGAAGCTGTGTGTAATTCTTTCGCGCAGTTGCCGGATCGACTGCTTCGACAGGTTATCGTCAAGCTCTGGCTGGCCAAATAGTATAATCTGCAATAATTTGTTCTGGTCTGTCTCCAGGTTGGACAATAATCGTATTTCTTCCAATGTATCCAACGGCATGCCTTGCGCTTCTTCAATAAACAGCACTACCTGCTTGTCTTCCATATGGCGTTGCAACAAATAATCCTGTAGCAGGCGCATAACTTCGTGTTTTGATGCGTCCTTGTTGACCGACAGACCCAGTTCGTGGGCAATAACAAATAAAATGTCCTGTGCCGGGACACTCGGATTGGCGATGTAAATGATTTCAACGGATTGAGGCAACTTTAACTGCAGCATCCGACAAAGCATGGTTTTACCACTGCCGACTTCTCCGACGACCTTGATGATCCCTTCGCCACGATGCACCGCATAAACCAAAGCCCCGAGTATATCGCCCCGTTTGCCGCCGTCATAAAACAGGCTGGTGTCAGGGGTAATTTTAAACGGCGGTCGTTTCAGCCCGAAATACTCTTCGTACATGGCTTAACCTTCCTGGCGATCCATACGACCGTACAATGTTGTTCGATTAATACCCAACATAGCAGCCGCTTTGCTGACATTACCCTGATGCTTTCTCATTGCCAGTTCAATTGCTTCTCGTTCTACCGATTTCAACATTTTATCGAGTTGAAAGTCACTTTCATCCATGGTCTGTTGTAACCAGTCTTCGTTTTTGCTTTCCTTCACACTGCGTTGCAAACCTGACATTTCCAGCCTTAACACGTCGTCCTTGATCGTTTGACCGGGGTATTTAGCAGAAAGACGAATGATGATATTTCGCAATTCCCGCACATTTCCGGGGTAATCGTAAGCTTTCCAGCAGTCCATGGCGTTGTCGTCAAAACGGAATGTGGAGATTTGCCCGGCTACCCGATGTTTGAAATATTCGAGCAGCTCCAGTTTATCACCATTACGTTCGTGCAACGAAGGGACGCGTATGGTTAAAACACTGAGCCGATGATAAAGGTCCTCTCGAAACAGGCCCTTTTGAATCGCATCGAAAATATTTTTGTTGGTGGCCGCCAGAACGCGCGCAGCAGCATGGCGTGTGCTGGTTTCACCGAGCCGGTAATACTCGCCATTTTCGAGTACTCGCAGCAGTTTGGCTTGCAAATCCATCGGTAAATCGGCAATTTCATCCAGCAGCAAAGTCCCCGATGCCGCTTCTTCGAAAAAGCCCTTTTTAGTCTCGCTGGCCCCGGTAAACGCTCCTTTAGCATGACCAAACAATTGCGATTCGAGTAACTCGCCATTGAAAGCCGCACAGTTCAGGGTCAGGAAAGGTTGTTGTTTTCGGGAACTGCACAAATGAAGATTTCTGGCCGTTACTTCTTTACCACTGCCGGAATCTCCTTCGATTAAAACCGGATAAGGCGAATCTGCGAGCTGCCGTATTTGCATACGTAACAATTCAATGGCTTTACTGGAACCGATCATCCCGGTCATATCACCGTCGCTGTCATCTTCACCTCCACCGGCAATAATCTGCTGTTTAAGACGCACCTTGATTTCGGCAATATCGCAGGGTTTTGCAATAAAATCGACCGCACCGTCTTCCTGCGCCTGAAACACGTGTTTCTTGTTATCCTGTCCGGATAAAACCAGAACACGAGTCGAAGGGTGCATCTGAGAAATTTTGCGAATCACCGCTAGACCTTCATCGGGTCTATGTATATCTGGTGGCAATCCCAGATCTACCAGGGCGAGTGCGGGAGAATCTTGCATATGATCGAGTAATTCGAAACTGGTTAAACGGTCTGAGGCACGCTTTATCTGATACTCTGACTTTAGCATGTACTCCAGACTATCGCCGATAATTGCATCATCGTCGATCAGTAATAGAGTCGGTTTCTTTACATTGGACAGTAACATACCATCAATGTTGGCACTTGAGTTTTATAAGTATAGTTGAGTTTGTAAGTATAGTGTCAGAATTTCAACAACTCAAACAATACTAACATTTACCCGCAAAAGCGTTTGAAATATAAAAAATTAATTGCCCGAATAAAACATTTCACCGTTTTACCATCGATTACGGAAATATCGCATAATCATCTTAGGGCGGTCGATTCGAAACCGTGGCTTGCAGACTGCGATAGACATAATCCAGGGATCCGAAGGAACCGATACTCGCCGATGAAGTCAGACGAAAAGTCCTGATAAGTACCCCGCTTTCTGTATGATCACTTGGCGTGCAAGCAACATTAATAGTAAATTTATCCAAACTACCGGCGCCACTGGTAGTAAATGCGCCCGCAGGACAAACCCCCGTATCAATAGCCTGAAAAATACCCCATTCCAACCCACTACGCGCGCCCTGCATAGCCCGCGCGCCCTGTACGCCATAAACCAGAGTACTGTGCTGAACGCTACTGATATTGACCATATAAGCGCTTATCAGCGCAACCACCACGAGTAGGAACAACGCCGCCACCAAAGTAAAGCCGGACTGTAGCCAGTGCCTGCTGGTCACCCTTTTCATGGCACATTCACCACGTGTACCTGATGTAACAGAGAGATACTCTCACCGGTAGCAGTATCATCCAGATTCATACGCAAACTGACAATACTGCCCCGACTCGCCGTGCCTGGATCATAATTGATGCTGCAACTGGCAACCTGTGTGACCAGTCTTCCTGATTGTACGCCGCTCAGCGCAGCAAAACTGACATCCGATCCCGGCTGGATTGTCTGGTACGGATAATTATCGTATCGAGTAATCGTTCGGCTACCCGGATTACACACATAACTCACGGCGCGATCGATTATAAATGCCCGCTGTCCGGGCGACTGCTGGGTGAATTGGAATGCCGGGTTCATGTTGATGTGGTGTTCACCACCATTGTCGGTGATCATCAGCGCAGTCCCTGACGAGGTGACAATTCCACTACCGGTACCGGCATTGATATCCGAATAAATATCGACGGGCCCGGTGTTGTAAATCACGACTCGCATATTCGACGGTAATACGGTGTTAAGTGGCACGCTGCCAAACTGGCCAAGAATATTGAAATCGGTATCGGCCATTGAAAAATCCAACCAGTCAAATGGCAGAATAAAGCCACCCCCGGCAGTATCGATATCATCACGATAACGAGCACCGTCAATTGTGTTGATCATTTCCAACGCCCAGCCACCAGGCACAGTACTGGTATCAAGTCGAATACTGTTCGGTAAGGCACGTCGCACATCGCGCGCTATCTGTCGTAACGCCATTTCAGCCTGATCGACCAGTTGTTGCCGGCGCAACTGCTCGTTATAGGCCTCAATCGGTCTGGTAATTAGCGATCCAGCGCCTCCCGCCAGAACCCCTAAAAGCACAATTACCAGAATCAGCTCCAGTAACGAAAAACCCTTTTGAACTGAAACCCGGGACATCAGTAATCGGTTCTGAAACTGTCGATCGTGATCGGATCGAGAATACTATGATCAACGCTGACACTGATATGCAAGGCACCCGGAATACCGTTTAAATCCAGGGTGTTGACACTCACCGAAACGGTATAATTATTTAAGGCAGGAATCGAATTTCCGTTTTGATCGACTGCACCGACATCGGTTAAACCGTTGTAATCGAGCACATCATCAAAATTGGCGCGCGTCTCACCGCCGATACCATCCGGATCACTAAATGACTTAAGCAGAATTTCTTCCATATAGGCTTCTGCTATGGAAATGGCCTGCTGTTGAATCACCGGATTGGCGCTACTACGTATCGTATTGGTAAAAAGACTCGTTATTGCCGTTGCAGCCACACCGAGCACGACAATGGTAGTGATTACCTCGATCAGGGTAAAACCGCCATACCTGACAATGGCGCGCCTAGGGAACACTGACCAACCCTGTTTCGCCGGAAACGCTGAACTGGTAACTAACTCCAGGAGCTGTTAAAACAACCGTCGCATCACTCGAGGCCAGACCACGCGCATCAAAGGTTATGGTCGCTGACGGCACCGTCAAGCCAGCTATCTGGCTATTTTGGTAGGCATTACTTCGATTGGCGGGGTGTGCCACAACACGGGTAAACAGCCCTGTAACGCAGTCGGTCGCCCGCTGATTAAGCGTAAAACCGGTAGCCGACAAAGTGACCCGGACCTCGCAACCCGTGCTTAAAGCCAGTTTTTGCGCAAACCGGGCCGCATTAACGGTATCGTCAAAAAATCCCCTTGCGGCAAATTGATTTTGGTCGAACAGGCGCCCCATGGCGAATACTGAAAGAATTCCCAGCAACATCACGACGATGACCAGCTCGATCATCGAAAATCCGGAAAAACGAATATTTTTTACTATAATCATTAAAATTCGGCAATTTATAGTATAGTATAAATTATAAATTACATATAAATCATTAACTTATAAGATATATTAAATATATTACTTTAAATTTATAATATAACATAACCAATTTACACATTTTAGTCTCTTATTGGAGTTAAGAAATATGCAAAAGTCACAAAAAGGTTTTACGTTAGTAGAATTGATCGTTGTAATCGTTCTGCTAGGTATCCTGGGTGTTACCGCACTCGGGAAGTTCCAGGATTTATCGGGCGATGCGGAAAGAGCTGCTCTCGAAGGTATCGCTGCCGAAATTTCAGGCGCGTCTTCAATTAACTTCTCCAAAAGTTTATTGAGCACCACATTCGCTCTCGGTATTGGTGATGGAGCCACTGGAGGAACCACTCAAGTAGATACAGCAACAGAGGGCTGTGATATTTTAGAGCTTCAAAATTTACTTACAGGAAATGTGGTTCCAAACATCGGGTCTAAGGTTGTAGCATTTACTTCTAATTCAACTGTGTCAAATTGCAATAATAATGCCGGTGACACCTACCAATGCGCGATGACCCTGGGTGGCTCTACAGCAACTGCTACCGCTACTATTATTTGTACTGAATAAATTTTTTATGAATACGCCTGATTAGTTACTCTAATCAGGCCATTTTACAATTTGCAGATATCCGGCATCATTATTGCCAAATACCCCGTCATTATCTAGATCATCGTACTCAAATTTCATAACGTATTTGGATAGCGGCGTTTGATTATCTGAAAATTTGTAAATAGCCATTTTGGCATTTAAATCAAAATACCAGCCTAATCCCACTAACTCGCTTTCAGATTTTACGGCACCTTTGTAATTTTTGGGCAACTCCCGATAAATTGCTAATGGCACAAACGGATTCTCCCTGTCAAACTTTTCCAATGCCAGGAGTTGCCCCTTTATTGCATAGTCATACAACATCATCGCCAGGGCCTGCTTTATTTCGACAAGAACCTGATCCTTTGCAACCTCTTCAGCCTGCAGGCTCAATTTATCCGTGAATATAAAAAAGGAGGTTATACATACCAATATTAGTATGATCACCATAGTTGATCTGAATACACCCGCTCCAGGGTGGGAGGAGAGTGTTTTCATCGCCCCGCAAGTTGCGCAATATCCCACATAGGCACAAATATACCAAGCGCCAACACCAGAACCATGCCACCTATGGCCACGTAAATAAACGGCTCAATCTTGTCCGACAAAGTTTTAACATCGTAATCGACTTCTTCTTCATAAAAATTGGCTATAAACGTCATCATTTCCTCGAGGTTTCCGGCTTCCTCACCCACCGCAAACATTTGCATGACTACCGGTGTAAACATACCGGTGTTATGTGCCGTGCGAGTCAGTGCCTCGCCCCTTTCAATACCCTCTCGCATACCATTCACATGCCCGGAAATATAATCATTGCCAATCGATCTGGAAATAACGCCCATCGCCTGCACGATCGGCACACCGGCGCTATAAGCCATCGAAAAAGAACGTGCAAAGCGCGCCATAAAAGCGCGATGCAGTATTTCACCGATCAAAGGTGTGCGTAAGATAAATTGATGCCATTTGTAGCGACCTGTTTGGGTTTTGATATAGTGTTTAAAAGCAATAACGGCGCCAATTAAAAGGACAAGCAGGTGTATCCAGTAACTGACGAAAAACTCAGACATGCTTAACAGAAACACCGTTTGCCAGGGCAGTTCCAGATTATTCGCCTGAAAGAATGCGGCAAATTTGGGTATCACGAACAAATTTACAATCACCATGGCTATGCCAATCGCAACAATGACAATGGTCGGATAGCGCAAAGCCGTTTTAATATTATTGGTCGTACGCCGATTTCGATCGATATATTCAGCCATCATCGAAAATGACTCATCGAGTTTACCGGTATTCTCACCCACCTGCATCATGCTGATATAGATATTAGTAAACACCTTCGGATGCCGCGCAAAAGCAATCGACAAACTGCGACCGGATTCGAGCTGGACGAGAATATCGCCGAGTGATTTGACCAATAGCGGGTTCTGCACAGTTTCCATTATACCGGATATCGCCCTGGTAATGGGTATGCCCGCCCTGATCATGGCACTCATTTGGCGGCTAAACATCAATAATTCTTCGATGCTGATATCGTATAAATCGAACTTGTCCCTTATTTTTAGCAGGATGTCTTCTTTGTCTTTTTTCTCGACAATGGAAATCGGCACGAGACCTCTATCCATTAACAAGCCAGCGACCGTGGAGCTGCTGCTGCCTTCGATTTCGCCGTCTACCAGTTGACCATTATTACCGCGACCTTTGAAGACAAATTGAGGCATACCTAAATTTCGATATCCAGCGCTTCATGCGGATGATCGATTATGTCTTCACGCACCTGACCCGCGAGGCGTAATATTTCATCGATCGACGTCATGCCATGTATAGCGTGATGATGTGCCACGGTTAATAGCGGTTGATATCCGGGTGCTCGCCCGGCAGCATCAACGAAAGCCTGTGAATCGCCATGACGCAGCGCCTCGGCCAGTTCGCTATTCATATCGAGCAGTTCGTAAACTCCCATTCGTCCCTGGTAGCCGGTTGTACCACACTGTTTACAGCCCCGGCCCTTTTGATATTGATAGGCATTGACATCGATGCCCAAACGCTCGCTTAACCAACCGGCTTCGAATGCGTCCGGTTGATAATCTTCCGAGCAGGTCTTGCAGATTTTTCGAATGAGTCGCTGAGCGATAATTGTTCTCAAAGTGGTTGCTAATAGATATCCTTCGACACCCATATCCATCAGTCGCGTTGCGGTTGATATCGTATCGTTGGTATGCAGCGTGGATAATACCAAATGTCCTGTCATCGCAGCACTGACACCGATCTCAACCGTTTCCGCATCACGCATTTCGCCGACCATGATAATGTCCGGATCCTGTCGCAAGGCGCTTCTTAAGACATTAGCAAATGACAGGCCTATCTTCGGATTTACCTGCACCTGATTAATACGTTCGAGCCGGTATTCCACTGGGTCTTCGACCGTAATGATTTTTGACTCTGCCTGATTCAATTCTTTTAATGCGGCATAAAGCGATGTGGTCTTACCACTACCGGTCGGCCCGGTAACCAGAATCATGCCATTTGGCAGGTGGAAGTTTTTCCTGAATCGATGCAATAACTCGGGCGGCATACCAAGTTTTGCAATATCGAGCGCACCCCGTGTCTGATCGAGCAGCCGCATAACTACTGACTCGCCAAATTGTACCGGCATGGTTGAAATACGCACGTCGACTTCACGGTTATTGACAACCATATTAAATCGGCCATCCTGCGGCAGGCGCTTCTCCGATATATTAAGACCGGCCATTAATTTCAGACGCACCACGACCGCTGGCGCTATCTGGGTTTCCTTCATCACCTGTTCGTGCAATATGCCATCGATACGTTGGCGCACCCGGATGACATGCTGATCCGGTTCGATATGAATATCCGAGGCCCCGACCTGAACAGCGTCTTCAAAAATAGACTGTAGCAGTTTAGCTACAGGCGCGTCGGTCATTTCAGTTTGAAGCAAATCACTCAAATCTGTGGCGCTCTCCGACAAATCTTGTCCGAGTTCCTCGGCAAGCGCGCTTATTTCTTCGGTACGCCGATAAACAAGATCAAAATTCTCCAATAGCTGCGCTTCGCGGACTATGGCCTGACTGACTGGCTTATCGAGTTTATTCTGGATTTCATCAAGCGCGTAAATATCGGTCGGATCGGCCATGGCAACGAGGTAATCGACATCGCGGTTTTCGAGAACTATGGCCCGATAACGTCGGGCAAGTGTTTCAGGAAGCAATTTCGCTACGTCGTCGCTATAGTTGTAATTATTCAAATCAACTAACGGGATATTTAGCTGGTTGGACAACAGGTTAAGCAGGCTACCCTCGTTAATCATGCCAAGTTCAACCAGCGTACCGCCCAGTTTTCTGCCGAGTTTTTTCTGTTCGCTTAACGCAATTTGTAACTGTTCTCCGGTTATCAGACCTTTCTCAACCAATAAATCGCCCAGGCGAATTTTTTTACCAAAAGCCATTAATTTATTACCGTTTTAAGCTGGCGGCTACGTTGCTCGACAAACTGCTTTAACCTTTGATTAATGTTGCCGAGCCTCGCGGCAGCCTGATAAGACTGTAAGGCTTTTTCCAGCTTGGCTTCGTGCTCAAGTGATATGCCGAGTCCTATCCAGTTTCTGGCTTCCTGTTTATTTAGCTTGAGAGAATGATAGTAATATTCTATGGCTTTCCCATGCTGATCCAACCGTTGATAGCTTGCCGCCATTAACGCCAGCTGTTTAGAGTCAAGCCGTTCAACCGATTGCAACAGGCTTATCACCTCAAGGTAAGCCTGTTGCTGGAAAAGTGACCGCGCGTATTCGGTTTTCAACATACCCTGTTGCGGATAACGCTCACTCGATTCGCGTGCAAGGTCTACATATTGATTTGAATTACCGAGTTGTGCGTAAATACCCAACAACTGCTTTCTTGCCGCCAGATCCAGTGGTCCATCCAGCAATCCCAGCAATAGTGATTCGGCTTTTTCCCATTTCCGCTCCTGCATGAGTTGAATCGCTTTGTTTAGCTGGCCGATTCCACTCTGCACTTGACTGGCGGATTTAATTTCGACTTTGACCGGTTCGCCTACTGCCTGAGCGCTAACCGCCTGAACCTTTTCTTCGCCCGGGATAAGCGATGCCGGTACCTTTTCAGCTGCCACAGTTTCCAATTTGGCAACAACCGGCGGATCAGGCAAATTTTCCAATTTGATGGTCCAGATCGTTTCGCCCTGCTTTTGAAATTGCTCTGTTTTAGCGAGAACTCCGGCAACTGTTTGCAAAGTCACGTCAACCCCCCCCTGTGCCAATGGCTCTATCGAAAACTCTTCTATCCAGCGATTACCGCTGATCTGCGGGGCTTCGATTTCACTATCGATGTTCCTAATGCGATAGACAAATTTATTTTCAGACCGCTCTTTCAAATAGGAAACAGCCTTCTCCCGCATTGCGAATTCGAGACTGATATCCGACGATGTTTCTCGGATTTGCAGACCGATAATCTGGTTCGGGACGATATCGACGCCGGCCGGTACCGACCTGGCAACCTCGCCATTGTCATGGCTAACAATAGCCGATTCGGTATTAATGACTGCGCCAGCCTGATACCGATACTGCAACTGATAACGCCAGAGCCCAATTGCCGTGATCGCTAGTAATAGAAACAAAATAACGACCGGCATATTCAACGATCTATTATCATCAACCGTTACACGATCGACCGAGGCGATATCAATTGGCGTAAACTGACTGGTTCGCAACTCCAGATCTTTTAAAACATTATTGATGATGCTCATTGGTACAGATTCATCCAGTAGATACTAACGGTCACGACAACCAGAGCTGCTACCTGCCATCCCAGATCTGGACGTCTTCCGCGTTTAATATTCGCATTGGTCGTCACCTTGCTGTCAATTGCTGCGGCTTCTATCTGTTTTTTTGAAATATAATACTCACCGCTGCCATAAGCCTGCATCAACGCCTTGTTGCCAAGCACATTGATAATTCGCGGTATACCTTGACTGATTCTATAAAGCCGATACCTTGCACTTTTATCGAAGAGTTCTGGCCCAACATAGCCCGCCGCCTGCATGCGATGATGCAGATAGGCTCGAACCGCATTCTCGTTTAAAGGTTGAAGTTGATAGGCGTGCATGATGCGCTGCTGGAGTTGCCGGATACTGCTTTTTGCCAGTTTCTCATCGAGTTCGGGCTGTCCAAACAATATGATCTGCACCAGTTTTTTCTTTTCGGTTTCGAGGTTACTCAGCAATCGAATGGCTTCCAGGCTTTCTTCAGGAAGCGATTGCGCCTCATCGAGGATGATAACCGTAGTTTTCCCCTGACGCGCCGATTCGATCAGGTAATCGTTAGTGCAGGCAAGATAATTTTCCCGTTCAAGATTTTCGCTTATCCCCATTTCCGCCAACAGTGCATCGAGCAGAGCATTACAATTCATATGAGGATTGGGAATATAAACAGTATTGTATTGATCATCGAGCGTATCAAGCAGCTTCCGGCACAGTAAGGTTTTGCCGGTACCAACTTCGCCGGTCACTTTAATAAATCCATCGCCCGAGCGGATCGCTACCAGTAATACATTCAATGCTTCCTGATGAGTACAGCTCTGGAAGTAAAACTCGGTATCCGGCGTCAGGCTAAACGGTTTTTCGGTAAGGCCATAATACTGTTGGTACATTACTCACCTTCGGATGTTTCGGGTTTTTCGTATCTCAACTTCTCGATTCTGCCTGCACTGTCTTTTATATATTTTGACCAGGTCTTGTTCGATTTTACGACCATGGGCCGCAATAAGATAACCAACTCACTACGCGTATTGACTTTGCGATTTTGTTTGAACAGGTTGCCGAGCAGCGGAACATCTTTAGCGCCCGGCACGCCCGCATCGTTGGTCCCCGAACTGTTCTGCATCAGTCCACCGATCACCACCACCTGACCATTCCTGGCCTTCACCACCGAATCAGATTCACGAACCGTACTAAAGGCCAGAGGCAGTTGCTGCGTTTGGCCACCCACAGTTATAATTTTAGTTTGATCGGTAACTTCACTAACGCTCGGGTGAATGTGCAGAATGACATCGTCCTCCTCGCTGATCTGGGGAGTTACATCGAGCGCAATCCCGGAGAAAAACGGCGTCAGTGTAATATCGGGTGTGGTCGTAGTGCTTACAGAATTTGATGAGGTATTGGATGAAACGTCGGTAACAAAAAATTCGTCGGATCCAACTTTAATGACCGCCTTTTGATTGTTAACCGTCGATATTCTCGGGCTCGATAAGACCTGCACTTCACCCTGTGTACTGAGTAGCCGAATCAACGCGCCGAAATCATCGGTCGCCCCGCCAACCGTAAACAGGTTGGCAAAACCACTATTGTTGCTCGAAAGTGCGGCGGCGGTATCCAACGCGCCGGCATCATTAAGTAGCTGCGAACTACCATCGATAAGACCTGTGTTACCGAATAAAACTTCACGACTTGAAGACAATGCAGCCCAGTCAATACCGGACTGAAAACTGTCACTGAGTTTAACTTCAATAATCTTGGTTTCCAGAATAACCTGGCGTTGCAAACTACCCTGAGCATTATCCAGATACGCACCGACATCGCGCAACTCCCCCGGCATGGCACGAACAATAATCAAGCCGGCATGTCGATCGACAACCACCGAGCGTCCAGCTTCATTGCCGACGATGGCCGTCAGGGTGCGATGCAAGCCTGACCAGAAATCAGACTGGATCGTGGTATTAATACTACTTGATTGGGCAGCAGCCGAACTATTCGATGAGGAACCGTTAACATCGTTTCCGCTGGAATTATTGCTCGACCCGCTATCGGCGAGTTGCCCGGAACTCACCGTCATGGTCGATTCACCCAGGCGTGCTATATTGAGGTAATTTACCGCAAATATTTTCGACTGGATACGGGCCGGTAAAACAATAAAACCCGCCGCTGATTCCTTAAATTCATAACCATAAACTTCACGTGTTAAATTCATTACTTCGCGGACGGTTACATTTTTTAAATCGAGAGAAATCTCTCCGCTAACGCTGGGATGCACCACCATATTGATATCGGTATCTTTCACCAGGCTCATGAAAAATAATTTAGCCGGCGCATTAGAAACAGAAATATCAAAGGCGGCTTCGTGCCTGATATCATCATTCAAGCCGGGTACGGCTACGCCGCTTTCGGGCAGTAATTCATCGAGAATATCGTCCGGAGGCACTTTAGCATCCGGTAAAATCTTTTCGGCTGCCTCTGTCATCGCCACATTGATACTATTCTGAGTTTGCCTGGCATTTTCATTACTCTGAGGCGAGGCACAAGCCGCAACCAGGATGCTCAGAGCCAGAGCCATCAGAAAAAAGTGGTTCTTGATCATAGTTTATTCCCGGCTACATGCTTCCGGATGGTCGTCTTTACGTTTTGCAGTTTTAGCTCTATTTTCTTGCCGCTACGGGACATCTGTACACGGTCTTTTAAAATCCTGACGAGCCGGGCAGTGCCGATCCGATCGCCAATCAACAGCATCTGATCGTTGATAATCGCAACTTTACGATCTTTAGCAATGAGAATCGAACTAAGCCGCAGTGATTTTCTCGCCTGCTTTTTCGGGCTATTTTTCCCTGCCTGAGACAAGCCTTTCTTTTTTAGTTTTGCCAACCTGAATTTATTTAAGGCAAAGGCGGGTGGCTGCATCGGATCGATTACCGTTTCAGCCATAGTAAAATGGGCCACTGTCAGAAACAGGCCGCCAACAAGCACTCCGGTAATTCGCACTATCAATTTGTGATGGCTCTTAAACACCGACCCACTCCTCTCGCGTACTTAGCGTCGAAATATTCAGCTTTACGGTAATGCTCGGGTAATCATCGCTAATGATTTCGATTTCATCCCAGATTAGTTTCCAGTCAAGCGCTTCGAGGCTTTGCATATAATTTAATATATCGACATATTTACCCGAAAATTTAATCTCGATGACGTGGCGAAAAATGCCGGCATCTTTCTGTCCTTTTCCTTCTTCGCTGGTGAAAGCAGGCTTGACATCACGCCTTTTTAAACTGATCAGTTTCAACCGCGATTCGCCGTAAATCATCTGACTAAAAAGTTCGAACATCTCTCCCGGATCGATTAGCTCGATTGTTTTGAGCCTTAGCTCCGCTTCAATCGTTTTTAGTTGGGCCCGAAGTTGCCCGAGTCTCTGTTCCTTTTCTTTATGCACACCAGCCGCAATTCTGTCACGAATTTCTTTAATGGCCCTGCGCGTAGTATTAACTTCAGTCAAAATGCGTTGATTTTCCAATGCCTGTATATCAATCAATTTCAGGGTTGGTTGAAGATGAATATTCCACCAACCGAATATCAGAACAACCAGAATAACGACTGCCAGCAACAACCTTTCACGCAAATCAAGTGCATTAAATTTGGCTTGATATGAGGCTACCGCGCTATTCATTCGGCGCCTCCCGAGTGGCGATTTCAAAATCTACTTTCCAGTCGGTTGCCTTGTTTCGCTCAAGTCGAAATACATCAAAGCGGTTACCTGCGAAAGAACTTTCCTCACTGAATCGATTGAAATATGCAGGAATTAATTCTGCGCTCAAACTACTGCCGTGAATGCGAACATAATTTTCAGATAATTTGATTTCATTCAACCAGACATTATTGACATGTAAATTAGACAATGAAATCAAATAATCGGAAAAACCCTGACCCGAGCCAAATTGATTCACTTCGACAAAGTTGAGGACTTTTTTCCGTGCGCGGATTTCGCGGGATACACCGACGATTTGGTCGTCTATTCGAGTATCGACCAACAACTGACTCAACTCCGCATTGGCAAGATTTAATTCATCAGCAATACTTTGCTGTTGCTGTTTCAAAGCAAGATTAGTGGCTATCGCTTGGTCCAGTTCAATCTGCCGATATAGGCTATAACCGCCCGCCACCAGAACACCGATTAAAACCAGCGCCATTAACTGCGTGGCAGACATGATCGTTTTCTTGACTCGAAATCGATCCTGATACAGATTGATCTGTTGCTCAATCACGCGGCGATACCCCGTAGCGCCGCACAATAGGCATGGAAGCACCGGGGTTCCAATGTCGATGACTCGTCACTGGCAATTCCCGTTGTGACAAAATCGATGTCGAAGCTGGTCAGACTTTCCAGGTACAACGCCATTTTTTCGGTTACCGGCGTCTGTGGGAAAATTTCCATCACACCGACGGAACCAAGGCCGTAATAGCTTTCGTAATAATCCATAGACCTCTGAATTTCAAGCAACAGCGAATCATAAACCGTGTGATCCTCGCTAGTCGCCAATCGAATTTGCGTTAGGCCGATTTTGAAACCACGCGAGACATACAGGTCGCTATCGTAAAAGATGCTTAACTCTCCCGAGTTTTCACCAATCGAAAGAATCGCCTGCGTTTTTCCGGTGCTTACCCGAACACTGCTAAGATTTTTTCTAACCAGGTCATAAATATCGATGGCCCTGAGTATTAAACCACTGGACTTTATGCCTTCGACATAGGCAGCAACCGTCGACTCCTGCGCCGAGACAACACCTACCTGCCGAGTATTATTTTTGCTCGAGACCGGCATTGGATACATATCGACAACGGCGCTTTCAACGTCATAACTCACCAGGTCCTTGATTTTCCAGGTGAGCGCAGGTAACAGCTCCGAGTCGTCAACATTGGGTTTCTCGATTTGATTGATATCGCAATCGTCATCGCCGATTAGACAGATACAGGGAGTTTTTTGGAGATTATGCCGATCGACCCAGGACTGTAATGCTTCCTGTTGGGCCTTTTGTCCCTGCGAAGGTAAAAATTCATGATGTAAAATTTCTCCGGCAGATTTTTTCGATGCTTGAACCTGAACCACGGCCACACCGTCCGAAAGGAAATCGACCCCGACCTGCGTATCATTCCTGGCTGCTGAAAACAGACTCAATTTAAGCTCCGGTTATATTGATTTCGGGCTAAGTGCTTTACCCGGTCAAACATCAGGTATAAGTGTAGTCCGTGTGTGCGGGATATACCTGTATTTATGCACCCTGGCCGAGTTATGTTCCTAATTACCTAGATATTCCTTAAGAAAGGCACTATAACTTATTGTCATTACTAGAAATATTAACTTATAGTGGACATTTTTCAAGTGATTGGCAGGCTTTTGTTTAAATATGTTTCATATTGTGCTTTTCGAACCGGAAATACCCCCGAATACCGGTAATATCATCCGATTGGCAGCAAATACCCGATGTTCGCTGCATTTGATCGAACCGCTGGGTTTTCAACTCGACGATAAACGGCTACGCCGCGCGGGACTGGACTATCGCGAATGGGCCGATTTGCAGCGCCATAACAGTTTCGAAAAATTCAAAGAATCCTGCCTTTTCAATAACTTATATGCCTTCACTACAAAAGCAAGACGGAACTATAGCGAAGCTGCATTCGAAGCAGAAGACGCCTTAATGTTTGGTCCCGAAACACGGGGTTTACCAAAATATATTCTCGATTCACTGGGCAGTGACCACTCCCTCAGAATCCCAATGTCCGACTACTCCAGAAGCCTGAATCTATCCAATACCGTGGCAATTGCAGTATATGAAGCCTGGCGTCAGCAGTCATTTACTTAATCGATTATAGCGACATTGGTCCGCCTTATTCCGGGCGTTGAGGGCGATTCTCCAGGTTTTGCACAGCATCGATGGGTGACAGCGCTTCGTAAAGTACCCGGTATACCTGTTCCATTATCGGTAAATCGAGACCCAATTCCTGTGAAAGCAGGAAAATAGCGCGCGCTGCACGTAAACCTTCGACGGTTTGACCAACGCCGATTTCGGCGTCTCCAATGGTTTTTCCCTGCCCGATCGCGAGACCGAAGCGTCGATTTCGACTTTGATCATCGGTGCAGGTTAAGATTAAGTCCCCCAAACCGGCCAACCCCATCAAGGTTTCCTGTTGAGCACCCAGGTGCTGACCCAGCCGCATCACTTCAGACAGTCCCCGCGTCATCAACGCAGCCCGGGTATTCGCACCAAATCCCAGCCCATCCGCTATGCCCACCGCTATTGCGAGTATATTTTTCAAGGCACCGCCCAGTTCTACGCCGATAACATCTTCGGAGGTATAACAGCGGAACCGACTGCCATGTAATAATCCAGCGAAAAATGCCGTGTCGGTATGATCATTGCCGGCGCAAGTAATCGCTGCCGGTAGTCCACGTGCAACTTCGGTGGCAAATGTCGGACCCGAAACAACACCATAATTGTGTCCGGGCAACTCTTCAATTATCAGTTTATGCAGCAACTTGCCAGTTTCGATTTCAAATCCCTTGCTAGCCCAGAAAATACTGACATCGGGTTTGATAACCCTGCCTAGCTGCTGTAAAAATTCTCTAAAGGCCTTACTCGGTATCGCAATTAATATCGTATCAGCCTGATCCAGAGATTCTTCCAGCCCGGCGACTGGATAAATATTGTCAGCTAATTTAATGCCGGGTAGAAAAGCTCTGTTCTCGCCATCTTTGAGCAGATTCGCGATATGTCGTGGCTGATGCCCCCAGAGATTCACGCGGACGTTGTTCCGTCCCAGTTGCATAGCTAATGCCGTACCCCAGGAACCTGCACCAAACAGTGCTACGGTCGCTTGCTGCGTCATTTAATGCTTAACGGGCTCTTCCTGGGCGGCTTCCTGGTCAACTGATTCGCCGATCTCTTTGTCTTCTTGTACCTGTAGATGCTGTTTGTAAAGCGCATCGAAATTAACTGGCGACAGAATAAGCGGTGGAAAACCGCCGCGCGTTGTCATCTCAGAAATAACTTCACGTGCATAGGGCAGCAGGATATTCATGCACTGGCTACCCAACAGATAATTACGATCATGATCGTTAAATCCCGCAATACCAAACAGCCCGGCCTGGTGTACCTCTATCAGAAATGCGGTATTGTCTTCATGCTTCACCGTCGCAGTAATCGATAGCACGGCTTCATATACGTCCTTACTGACATGGGTGTGCTTATTGGTCAGGTTTAATTCAATTTTGGGATCCCACTTCTGGTAACTGAAAACTTTAGGTGTCGCCGGGGATTCGAAAGAAACGTCCTTGACGTACAATTTTTGAATAGAGAAATGATTCTGGGGGGCTTGTTCGTCGCTCATTATAACCTGACTACGAGTAAAAACCGGAACTATATCAGCACAGCCTGTATAAATATATGACCGATTGAACGATGCACCAAACGCTAATCGGCCAGTTTCGGGTCGAGTTCACCGGCATGATCCAACGCCTGTAAATCGTCAAATCCCCCAACATGAAAATCGTCTATAAAAATTTGCGGGACGGTTACCTGTCCATTGCTCTTTGATAACATTTCTTCATGCGCACCCGGGAATTTATCGACGCAGATTTCTTCGAAGTTTACATTTTTATTGTTCAACAACCCTTTCGCCCATAAACAATACGGACAAAACTCTCGACTATATACGACAACCTGAGGCATGAGTAGGGACTGGAACCTGCTATTTTTTGCTCAGTGGCAGGTGGTCTTCCAACCAGCCTGCGAGGCCACCATTTAAATTATAAACGTGCTCGAATCCTGCTTTGTCCAGCGCTTTGCAGGCAATAGCGGAACGTGTGCCGTTTTTACAATAGACGATCACATGCTTACTGCGATGTTTCTCCAGTTCACTAACACGCTTATCAATACTGGATACGGGAATCTGTACTGCTTTGGCGATTTTTCCGGTCGCTGTCTCCCCCGGCTCCCGTACGTCCAGCAAAAGCATATTATCTTCTTCGCTATTCATTAACTGGACAGCACCGGCCGCTGTCAGAGTGGTGAAACGCTGCGTCGCCAGTTTCATTTCATTTAAAAATGTCAGTATCAGCAAAGCGGCAAAGGCTACTGCCAAAAACGCATGGTTTGTGGCAAATTCGGTTAATTGTGTCAACATAAGTTTAAGAGGAACAGAATATTTCTTGCATCATGCCAATCAGGCGCAGTGTACGCGCATCGCTGACCCGGTAATATACCCGATTGGCATCTTTGCGCGATGCTAGTATACCCTTATCTCGTAAAATGGCGAGATGTTGTGATATGTTACTTTGCGATGTACCGACGTTATCGACAATACCCTGCACACTCGCTTCCAAACCACCCAGCGTGCAGAGAATTTTTAACCGCAACGGGTGTGACATCGCCTTGAGCGAGCGCGCTGCCAATTCAATATCCTCTTGACGGGCAAGCAATTCGGTGGCATCGATCGATTTAGCCAGTTCAGCACTCATCATTACTGTATTATTATTTGTTAATATTAGCGCTCAATTATGGTCTATACGCCTGTGCTTGTCTAGTCCAGACAGTTAATGTCAAACCATGCCGATTAAAGTATGATTTCATCTGCTGTCCGGTTTGGATTCCTTCCCTATGCTATTCGGTTATAAGGCATCAATTATCAGATTCTCATTTATCGCTTTAGTTGCGATAGTGCTCATCCCCAGTGTGGTGATAGCCGATCAAAAGGCACAAAAAGAAAAACAGCTCCAGGCATTGCAGACAAAAATTAAAAAGCTCAAACAAACAATTGACGTCAAACAGGACAGTAAATCCCGATATGCGGCGCAACTGCGTAAGATAGAAGGCCGGATTGGTGACGTCAGTAAAAATATTAGCGCTACAAAACACAAAATCAGCCAACGAAAAAGCGAACTTAAAAAGCTGCGGCGGAAGCGGAAAGAGCACCAGAAGAAGTTGGTGCAGGAAAATGACAATCTTGCACAACAGGTTTACGCAGCCTATACACTCGGCAAACAGGAGAAAGTCAAACTACTATTCTCTCAGAAAAATCCGGCAAAGCTACAAAGTAATCTGGTGTACTACCAGTATTTTTCCAATGCCCGTGTCAACCTGATTAATCGCGTTCAGAATAATATTGCCACTATCCTGCACACTGAATCACAAATCAGTAATGCCTCTCAGATTCTGGAGCAAAGCTATCAGGCGCTTAAGAGCCAAAGGGCGCATCTCAACAAAAACAGCGCCAAACGAAAAATAATCATCAATTCATTAAATAAACAACTGAAGAAACAGGGTGGACATTTAAACCAGCTTCAGGACGAAGCCAAGCAACTACAGGATTTAATCGACTCGATCGAAGAAATTCTGGTCGATATCCCCGAGCCCGGTCTCAATCGCCAGTTATTCTCTGCACTCAGAGGTAAGCTGGCCTGGCCGGTTAAAGGCAAGCTAAAGCGATTGTTTGGCTACCAAAAACCATTTTCCGACCTCCGCTGGCAAGGAATCATGATCGAGGCGCCCAGTGGCCGACATGTACGAGCTGTGTCGCATGGGCGGGTTGCCTTTGCCGACTGGCTACGTGGCTTTGGCAATTTAATTATTATCGATCACGGAGGCACTTATCTGTCACTTTATGGCCATAACGAATCATTATTCAAAACGACCGGCGAATGGGTAGAGCCGGGTGATATTATCAGTAGCGTCGGCAATAGTGGCGGGCAGGCAAAATCTGGGCTTTATTTCGAAATTCGCAAGAAAGGTAAACCTCAAAACCCCACTAAATGGTGTAAACGCGCTAATCAATTCACTTCGGGTTAGTACTCTTTAGAATAGAGTACCTTAGGGTGCAGTCAGCCAGGAAACCGTTAGTTGTTCGACTACCAGTATAAAAAACTGCCCTGTTATTAGCTTAATAAATTCTGAAATATTGGCGAATTCAAGATTTAGTTCACCTAAATGCCGATATTAGTCATAATAGTGACAATTAATAAACTTTTACAACTTCCCAGCAGCTATCTGGTCTACAATTAAGGCCTGCCATACGGAGAAATTAATGCTTAACAAATTACGTAAATCCACCGGATTTTTCAGCGGTGTCGTGCTCGGCCTTTCGCTCGCAATCGGGGGAAGCGTATACGCACTGAAGGAAGATCAGCAAATTCCTTTTGAAGACCTGCAGACATTCACCGAAGTATTCGCAAAAATAAAATCTGATTACGTGGAATCTGTCGACGATAAGAAACTCGTGGAAGACGCCATTCGCGGCATGTTGAGTGGACTCGATCCCCATTCTTCGTATTTAAATACCACCGAATTTAGCGATCTTAAAATTGGAACAACCGGCCAGTTCGGTGGACTTGGAATCGAAGTCGGCATGGAAAACGGCTTTGTTAAGGTCATTTCACCCATTGACGATACGCCCGCTTCCCGCGCCGGTATTCAGGCCAGCGATTTGATCATCAAACTCGATGATAAACCGGTGAAAGGCATGACATTAAACGATGCCGTTAAAATCATGCGCGGTAAACCCAACACCGATATCGTATTAACCGTTGCTCGCGAAGGCGAATCCAAACCTTTGATATTCACTATTACCCGCGAAATCATACGCGTTAAAAGCGTCAAAAATCGCATGCTGGAACCGGGTTTTGGCTATGTTCGTATTACCAACTTCCAGTCACGAACAACTTCTGATTTACTAAAAGCAGTTTCAGACTTACAGAATGAGCAAAGTCTTCAAGGTCTGGTGCTCGATCTACGAAATAACCCTGGCGGCGTACTCAATGGTGCAGTTGGCGTATCCGATGCTTTTATCGACAGCGGGCTAATTGTTTATACCGAAGGTCGCGTTGACGATTCCAGTCATCGCTATACTGCTACTCCTGGCGACAGTCTCAATGGTGCACCGCTGGTTATTTTGATCAATGGCGGCTCGGCTTCGGCATCTGAAATCGTTGCCGGCGCGTTGCAAGACCATAAACGCGCCATTATTGTCGGCACTAAATCTTTTGGCAAAGGCTCGGTACAAACGATTCAGGAATTGCACAATGGTTCGGCCGTCAAACTCACAACCGCACGTTATTTTACGCCGAATGGTCGTTCCATTCAGGCCAGGGGTATCGAACCCGATATCGAATTAAGCACCCTGAAATTATCTGCCGATGCCGAGAAAGCGCGCCGGGGTTTCTCGGAAAACGATCTGGATGGTCATTTAAGCAATCCGAATGGCGACGAGGGTGATAGCAACAACCAAAAATCTGTCGATAGCAAAGCGAAATCCGACGACCTAGCCGATACTGATTTCCAGTTATTCGAGGCACTTAACTTGCTGAAGGGACTTCGCATTATGAACCAATTGCAAAACAGTTAAGCGGATACATGCGAGAGGTTCTGGTCGCGGCATTTTTATGTTTCTCGGTGTCGATAAGTTTCGCCGAGCAGCGACCAGTTCTTTCCCTGGTCATCGACGACCTAGGTTATTCTTTCGACCATGGCAGAGAAGCGATAGAGTTAAAGGGCGACCATACCTACGCTATCATTCCGGGTACGCATTACGCCAAGAAGCTGGCTCAACTGGCAAGCCTCCATAAAAAAGAGGTTATATTACACCTGCCATTACAGGCCATGGATTCCTCGGTAGCATCCGAGTCTAATGCGCTACACGAAACCATGGATGAGGATCAGTTAACTACAAATCTGGTCGAAATGCTGGCCGAGATTCCGGTCATCAAAGGCGTCAATAATCATATGGGTAGTCGCCTCACTCAGATAGACTATTTCATGCGCCCAATCATGGACGGCATCAAAGCGTATAATCCTGATCTGTATTTCCTCGATAGTCGCACATCGCCCAACAGCATTGCTTATACGGAGGCGCTTAATTCTGGCCTGTCATCTATCCGTCGAGATGTGTTTCTCGACAACGACTACACCAACCCTGAGGCAATTCATCTACAGTATCAAATATGGTTACAGAAAGCACATGATCGAGGGTACGCGATTGCGATAGGCCATCCGCACTCAAGCACAATTCAATATTTACGGGAACATCTGCCTCTGGTGGGTTCCAACTTTCGTTTTCTCAGCGTTTCGAAGTTAATCAATCAGACATTTGCCAAAAATCAGAGCAAAATAACCGCAGCTATCGAATGAGTTTAACATCTGGAATCGACCGCTTTTCGATTCCGGGTCAGGAACTCAACCTGAGTATCAAGGCCTGGCCAAGGAATTTGAGCGTAGCCTCATTCACCAGGTGCGCGACCTCAAAGGGTTTTGCCTCTATGCATAACCTATCGCGGCACTCGATTTGGGCAAGCAACTGCATAATCCTATTGGGGGTGTTTGCCATCGCCGAATTAACAAGGTAGTTAAGTCAAGCGTTTAATGCGCCAGATTCTTTCTCAATCATTATCGGTCAGCCCGGCCCCGGCCCCGGCCCTGGATTCATCAGTAGCCGGCGCATAAGTCTTAAATGCCAGGGCATCAATTTGCCGCCAGATATTCAAATCAATGGAATATGCCGTTGTCGATGGCAATTGCCGTGGAGAAGAACCCTCGTTCTGGGTACAGCTCACCGAGCCAGCTTGTGCAAGCAATAAATCACCTCGATTACCATCAATACTCAAACCATTTTCGTGACAACTCACTCTGACACTGGCCCAACTCGTAGTAAATACGGTTTGATGACAGCGTGCTGCCTGCCCAACCGTTGCGGCAAGCAACAATGGATTGGCCACCAGTGCCATTTCGAACACCTTTCCTTCAAGCATTTGTACGGAACGGTCCGCTAAAGCCGCACCGCCAATGACCGGACATATTAACCCGCAAGGTGATTGCCAGAGCGCTTTGCTACAGTCAGGAATATAATCGCGATAATTTTTGTTTTCTATATGCTGTAAATGCCGTAGTAATAGCTCTGGTCCAGGTAAATCAAACGCAGCCAACCAGCGTGCGGCTTTACCCGCCTCTTCGCATATACCCCAATCGAGCTGCATGGCTCGCGCGGCTTTGCGCAAGTAAAACTCTATTTCTGCCAGAGTTATTTTCTTCGTCATGGGGCTGCGTCCAGCCATTCGTGTGGGAATGGCGCATCCTGGTACATACAAATTCTGACCCAGCGATCAGAACGAGGATCGAATTTGGTCGCACCGAAAAAGGACAGTTTACAACGTAGCAAGTCGATCGGCAGCATCTGCGCCGAAATGAGATTATCCTGGATTTCTGAATACGGATACCGGACCAGGTTTTGAACGCGTCTAAGTGTATGTCGATGCTCTGGATGCGCGATTAAAAAATCAGCCACTAGTTGATCATCCTGCCACAACTCCAATGCTTCGACCATTCGCTTGATGTAGTAACCTATACCCAACGGCACTTCGTACTCGGCGCCAGGTTCATCGAAGCGTTCACCAACACGGGGTTCAAGTTTTTCCGCCGAGGTATACCAGAAACGTGCGCGATTTTCTTTCTGTTGGTAATCCACAGAAGTTGCCCAGCTGCATTGTTGTTCAACAATATACCGCAGCTTTTTGATCGTCATCGAGCCATCGATAACGAAACTCAGATGTTCGTCAGCATCCATGCATTGAGTCAGGCCATCGACCAGTTCACCATAGGGTTCAAGCAATAAAGAAACCAGTAACTCCTGCCCTTCCAGCGACAGATTATGGCCACTCCATAGATAAAACCGGTTCCAGGGTAAATCGTTGTTTAAGTTTTCCCTGTCTAGATAATTTTGCATCAATTTCAGGTCGGCATTCAAATCTTTGAGCTTTTCGATCTGTATTGAATGCTCAGAGTGCCACTGCGATATATTGAAAACTGCCCGATGAAAACATTGTTTAAATTCCTCGACAGCACCCGGACTTGCCTTTTGTAACGAACGAACTCGCGCAATCGCCTCTTCGCGAGCAGCCATCCAGTTATTTAACAACGACGGGTGGTTGATCAAAAACGGGGCCATACCCAGGCCGGTCGAGTTTCCCACGCCGAGTCGACGGCGTAATGCTGCTTCTATGGCAACTGCCTTGTTATCCCCTCGAGCCCGCGCAATATGCTCAATCAGATCAATCGAGAAAGCACGGATTAGCCACACAGATAACAACTCGGCCTGAAACGGTCCACTGACTTCCGGACGCTCACAAATTGTCAACCGGTCCGCAGCACCGAATTTTCCCGAACCATATACCGCAGTGGTGCGCACCAGATAACCAACCGATTCGACTTGATCGCGGTTAGGCTGTTTACCAGCGGCGAGATTTTCGATGACATGTTGCCACAAACGTACCGAGCGATTGGCACGGGACAGGCTTAGTTCCGAATCGCTAATCCGACCGGCTTCCTGCCTGGGCACGTTGTCTTGCAGACGGTCGAGATCAGCCGTTGTCGGGATTCCGTCGAACAATGCAAAAGTCGCATCCCAGGCGGTGGCAATTACCCGATCGGACCGCAAGTGGTCGGGTAAATCGTGGGAGAAAGCGACCAGCGAGTAATTACGCTCAGGACCATACACGGTATAAACCGCACGGCCGAAACCCTGTTTGTCAATTTCCCAGACGGTACGCTTGAAAAGCCAGTTTTCCTTTTTCAGCCGACGTAACAATGTGCGCATGAACGACAGTCGCGTCTGATGAAAACTACCCATCCGTGCCAGGCGCATAACCACCTCGGGCGGACGACGAAACGCGGTTATATCCTCCGCTTCAAGTTCCATCGAAATTTTCATCGAAAAATCTCAACCAGTTATTACCCATGACCTTCGCAGTATCTTCTGCACCGAATCCGACATCGAGCAGGCCCTGCTCAATATTACCGAAGTCACGATTGTCATTAAACCAGTTCGGCATGGGAGGAAAACCTGCATTTGACGCCGAACCCTCACCATAATCGATCTTTTTCGTCCAGCGCCCGACCCGCATCCATTCGACCACCGAATCGGGATGACCCTGGCAAAGATCTGAACCCAGCCCGATATGATCAACACCCATCACCTCAGCAGTGCGCGCGATCATTTCAGAGAAGCTCTGTAGTGTGCATTCACCTTTACCTTTTAAATGGTGCGGATACATGCTGAAGCCAAGCATGCCTCCAGTTTCACCTAGACCCTTCAAGATTGCATCTGATTTATTACGCAGCGCCGGTTCCCAGAAGCCGGGGTTCGCATGCGTCACCACAATCGGTCGAGAACTAACTTCCATCGCCTCCAGGGTCGAGCGTTCCGCAGAATGACTCATGTCGATTACCAGGCCGACACGGTTCATTTCCTCGATGACTTCCCTGCCCATACGCGTGATACCGGTATCGTCCGGTTCATAACAGCCGGTCGCCAGTAATGACTGATTATTATAGGTTAACTGCATAAACCGTACACCCAGCGCATGTAAAATCTCGACCAGACGAATATCGTCTTCCATTGGCGACGGGTTCTGAAAACCATAAAATATTGCAGTACGATTCGTTTCTCGCGCAAGGCGCACATCGTCGCCGGTTTTCCCCTGAAAAATTAAATCCGGAAAACGCTCGAAATAACTGTTCCACTGCTCCATATTGGCGACCGTTTCGCGAAAATTTTCGTGATAGGCAATGGTGACATGGACAGCATCGACCTGGCCCTCGCGCATTTGCCGGAAAATGCTTTCCGACCAGTTCGCATACTGCAGAGCGTCGATTCTATAATTCGCCTGGCTCATCGTTCCTCCTTTGCTAAGCAGGATTACCCGAACTGATATAAGACGTCTTCACATGCGTATAAAATTCCTTTGCATATTGTCCCTGTTCACGCGGCCCGTAAGAGCTTTCACCACGACCTCCGAAAGGCACATGATAGTCAGTACCAGCAGTCGGCAGATTGACCATCACGCAACCGGTTTTTACGTTACGACGGAAATGCGTGGCCCTTGCCAGGTTGGTCGTAATGATACCGGCGGTTAGGCCGAAACGGGTATCGTTAACCGTCTGTAATGCTTCGTCGTAAGAGTCGACCTTGATCACGCAGGCCATAGGCGCAAATAATTCCTCGCGATTAACCTGCCAGTCATTCCGGGTATTGGTGAATACGGCCGGTGTCATAAAATAGCCCTCTGTGGCACGTTCGACACGTTCGCCGCCGCACATCAATTCACCACCCTCCTGTTTTGCCAACTCGACATTTTCAAGATTTTGTCTGAGCTGCGATTCGCTGGCGACCGGGCCGATTTGCGTGCCTGCTTCGAGTGCATGACCGACCACCATATCGTTCGCAGCATCCACCAGACGTTCGACAAATTCATCGTGAATCGATGCATGAACGACAAGGCGGGAGGACGCAGTACATTTCTGCCCGGTGCTACCAAAGGCACCACCCAACGCACAAGTTAAAGCAGTATCAAGATCGGCGTCATCCATAACCGCCAGTGCATTCTTGGATCCCATCTCCAGTTGTACCTTGGTGAAATTGCCAACCGCACATTTAGCAATTTCGCGACCCACCGGAACCGAGCCGGTAAAACTGATCGCATTAATCATCGGACTTTCGATCAACTCCTGTCCGATGCCGCTACCCGATCCCATGATCAAACTGAAAATGCCCTTGGGTAAATCCTGTTTGGCGATAATTCGTGCCAGAGCAACTGCGGAAGCCGGTACAATATTAGCCGGTTTCCAGACAACTGCATTGCCAAACGCCAGTGCCGGTGCTATTTTCCAGACTGCCGTAGCCATGGGGAAATTCCACGGCGAAATAATCGCCACAGTACCCACCGGTTCACGACGCACATCGACTTCGATGCCGTCGCGAGTTGACTCCGCATTGTCACCAATCTGACGCAACACCTCAGCCGCATAATAAGTAAAGAACTGGCCCGAACGATACACCTCGCCCTTGCCTTCCGGTTGTGTTTTACCCTCTTCGCGCGCCAGCAAAGTACCCAGCTCCTCGCAATTGGCAATGAGTTCGTTACCAATATTCATCAATACGGTATAGCGCTTCTCCAATCCGGATTTAGCCCATTCGAGCCGCGCCTGATTCGCTGCAAACAGTGCTCGTTGCAACTGATCGCTATTCGCTTGCGCGTACATGCCAACGGTATCGGAAAGGTCGGAAGGATTTATATTGGCGATTTCGCTGGCACCAGCGACCCATTCACCGGCGATAAAATTATGATTTACTGCAGCCATTGGCTTGCCTCGATTCAAAGGATGTTAATTATCTGTACAATAAAAGCGCCTGCGGTTTCAGTCAAATTTAATTTATTGAAATTATTATTAGCTTTTCTGGAAATAGTATCTCCTAAAATCCCTATTACTTCGATATCAGGATACCGCCGATTTTGATCGCTCCAGTGCCTCCAGTTCCAGCAAAAATTTCTTACGCCAGATTCCTCCTCCAAACCCAGCCAGACCACCGTCTTTGGCGATCACCCGATGACAAGGGATTATTATGGCGATATGGTTTTTAGCATTGGCGCTGGCAACCGCGCGCGCGGCCTTTGGTTTACCAATGCGATCGGCTTGCTGCTGATAGGAACGTACCTCGCCGAAAGGAATTTTCGTTAACGCATCCCATGCCAGTTTCTGGAAGTCTGTACCCTGAACGTCGAGGGGTAAATCGAAATGGTGTCGATCACCAGCAAAATATTCATCCAGCTGAACTTCGAGTCGATCCAGAATTTTCGATTGGCCTTTGACAAACTTTGCTTTCATCTGTTTCTGCAACTGCTCGATCTGGTTGTCGATCATCTTTCTATCGATAAACTCCAGAAAACAAAGACCCTGAACGCTGGCACCCGCGTACATCGGCCCCAGAGGTGTGGAAAGCCGGCTAAGCGTAATTATCGATTGGCTACGGGATTGCGATGGACTAAGCCCGGTAACATTTCGAAATGCCGCGTGAAATCCACTTAAAGAATCATAACCACTGTCCATTGCAGTCGTTGTGACATCCTGCCTGTGTTTCATTTTTTCAAATGCTCGATTGATGCGTAAAGCCTTCACATAGGCATGAAAAGTCATATTGTGATTTTTCTGAAACCAGCGTCGAACTCGCGTCGCATCGATGCCGCGTGCCAGTAAGTCTTCATCTTTGTAGCTGTTTTCCGGGTTGTTATGAACATCTTCCAGTAAACTGTTTAACCAGTCGGGAACATCTCCGCTTCTGGCCAGGGGCGTGCAAACTTTACAGGGCCGATAACCACTGTCCATCGCCGATTGAATCGACTGGAAGTATTCAACATTCTGTTTCAGTGGCTTACGCGCGCTGCAACTTGGTCGACAGAATATACCAGTGGTTTTAACACCGAAATAAAATATACCTTCGAGATTGGTGTCTCGGTTCATCAACGCCTGATAGAGCGTTTCTTCGTCGGGGAGTGTTTGCATGAGACCGATTATACGGCGCTTTTAATTAACTGCATCCGAAAAATCGACAGGTAATTGTCGGCGGTAATTTCTTAATTATTGGAAATTGACATCTGTAGGCAGGGACTTTATATTTCCTCGTCTTGTCTGCATCGAAAAACTTGAAATTTCCGGATTAGTCACGGACGCAATCTTACCGCCAATCAACATCACAGACATGCGGTGCCTATGGAACTCGCCATAATCGATTTGAATACATTTCTACCTAATATCCATGAAAAGGCAGACTGGTGAACGATAGGCGCGTACTTTACATCGCAGGCATAGGGATGATCACCCCGATCGGCGCCAATGTTGAAATGACTGCTGCCTCGGTAAACGCCGGGATAAGCGCCTATTCACAATCAACTTACTACGATCGGAAAGGGCTGCCTGTTACCATGGCAAGTGTGCCGGATGACATTTTTCTCCGGTCTGAGGCACAAATTGATGAAGGTAGCTGGTATAGCGATATGCATGACCGCATTATCAAGATGGCCATTATTGCAGCGAATGAAGCCTGCACCGCTAAAGAGCCAAGGCAATCGGCGCCGTTAATATTGACCATGCCTGACATGATACCCGGCGTGGATTACATCGATGCATCGTCGCTCATCAACAATCTGGTGGCAAATTGTCCTCCCTGGATAGACAGGCAGCAGTGCCGAACTATTTGCAGTGGTCGAGCGGCGGGGTTAGAGGCTCTGGACTTTGTCTTTGACTACTTGATTGATGGGCCAGGTGATTTTTATATTGTCGGGGGCAGCGATAGCCACCGTAACTATAGCCGTCTTCGCGAGCTAGGAAACTCGGATCGTTTGGCGGTTGAGGGCAGTAGCAATGGATTTGTTCCGGGAGAAGCCGCAGGGTTTCTTTTGGTAACCCGACATCCCGGGCTCGCGCTGGTTTGTAACGGTCGCAGGGTAGTTCTGCATCCACCGGGTATAGCTGAAGAGCCGGGCCATTTATATAGTGAACAGCCTTATCTTGGCGAAGGGCTGGATCATGCATTCAAGAAAGCCATGGCAAATAGTCCGGGAATCAATGTCAGTAAAATAATTGGCAGCATGAATGGAGAAAACCATTGGGCCAGGGAGTATGGTGTCGCGTCTCTGCGTAACAGTGCTTTTTTTCAGGAAACGCTGCAACTGGAGCATCCAGCTGAATATTTCGGAGATTTGGGTTCCGCGACGGCGCCGGTATTCATTGCTCTGGCGGCACAACAGCTATTTAAGGGCAATCAGTTTGGTCACCATCTTGTATACAGTTCCTCCGACACTGCAACGCGAGGGGCAATACTTGTGGAATCGATTCCAGCTACAGTGTAATAGCAAGATATCGAGTCAATTCTATGCGGAGATTTAATGAGGGAAGACTATGACGGAAATTGGTGAATCGGTTTCGACCCCACCGGTGGAGCCACCACTCGAAGATGAAGATGACGGTACCATGCACATCAACCTCAGGATTTCATTGTTCTACGATGGAACCAAAAATAATCGGGAGAACGTGCAAAGCCGGCAAAGCAGCGATCCAGAGAAAAACAAGGCTTATCAGGATACGCGCAGCAAAAAATACATTTTATTTGGTGAACTGGATAGCGGTGACGTCAGTTATACCAACGACGAAAGTAATATTTCGTTCCTGGAGGCCTACATGGAATCTAAAACCGGGGGCAATGAATTACACTTAAAGGTTTACACTGAAGGCGCCGGTACTGAGAACCTGGGAAGTGATTCAAATTCGGGGGCCGGTTTCGGTGCAGGTGGCACCGGCATCCCCGCGAAAGTGAAAAAAGGGATAGATGAAGCAAAGAAAAAAATACGTCGCCCAAATAAATCAATTGAGACTGGCAAGACTGTAATCGATACACTCAGTATCGATGTATTCGGATTCAGTCGTGGCGCCGCTACAGCGCGCTACTGCATTCATTTACTGCTCAAGGACGAGGAAACCGGTATCAAGGCTGAAGCGAATTCGATGGGTTACAAGCGTATTGCCAAAGTCGAAGTGCGGCTGGCGGGGCTTTTCGATACGGTTGCTTCCTTTCGTGAAGGTCTTTTCCTGGGCAATGAAACCTGGTTGTTGAGCCTCGATGCGGTTCAGCTGCCGGACCAGTTTTTGAACCGGGCC
>CAZYYM010000021.1:0-42820 GCA_964651385.1 uncultured Gammaproteobacteria bacterium
CTTGGTGCTGCAGGCAGAATACGATATAAGAACTCTCCGGGAACTTATGGGCCACAAGGATATACGAACCACACAGATTTACACCCATACACTAGAAAGGGATGGCAACGCTGTAAAAAGCCCACCGGATGCACTTCCAGGTTAGCAGGTATATTCCCCAGCCCGAAAAAACCCACCAGTTACCTGCCTCCAACGCGTGAGATATAATTCTAAAACCACCCCTAAAAAATAATCCCGCTATGCGTATAATAGCGCCTCGGAATTTTGACTTGCCTTATGAACCTGGTAACTGCTAAAAATATCTATCACAGCTTTGGCGATCACCCTCTGCTCGACAAAACAAATTTTTCTATAGAAACGGGCGAGCGGGTTTGTCTGGTCGGCCGCAATGGTACGGGTAAGTCAACTCTTTTAAAAATTATCGCGGGGCATGTCAAGGCCGACGACGGTGAAATGGTTTATGCGCGCGATCTGAAAATATCTGAGCTTAAACAGGAAGTGCCGGAGGATATGCATGGCAGTGTTTACGACTGCGTCGCAGCAGGTATCGGGGAACTGGCAAAAATCATCACCCAGTGGCATCACCTGGCTCAGCAAGCAGCAACCGACGCTTCGATTCTCAAGCGACTGCAACAGGTGCAGGATGATATCGAATCGAACAATGCCTGGAACCTGGAATACCGGATTTCGACGATCATATCCAGACTTGGACTGCCGGCCGATGCACAATTCAGCGCATTATCGGGTGGCATGAAACGCCGGGTGCTACTGGGCCAGGCATTAGTCGCCGAACCCGACTTGCTTTTACTCGACGAACCGACCAATCATCTCGATATCGATTCCATCATCTGGCTGGAAGAATTTTTAATCCAGTTCAAGGGCAGTCTGCTATTTATCACCCACGACCGCTCATTCCTGCAGGCACTGGCTACCCGCATTCTCGATCTTGATCGTGGTCAATTAACCAGTTGGCCGGGCAGTTATCAAAAATATTGCGATTCCAAGCAGGCCCAACTCGATAACGAAGCCACGCATAATGCCCTGTTTGACAAAAAGCTGGCACAGGAGGAAGTCTGGATTCGACAGGGAATCAAAGCGCGAAGAACCCGTAACGAGGGTCGTGTTCGGGCACTTAAAAAGCTCCGCGAGGAGCGTTCGCAGCGACGTGATGTTACCGGCAAGGCAAAAATTGTGGCCCAGAAATCCGAACAGTCCGGCAAAATTGTTATCGAAGCGGACAATGTCACCTACACCTGGCCGAACAAATCCATAGCCTGTGGTTTTAACTGCAAGATTATGCGCGGTGAAAAAATTGGTATTATCGGCCCGAATGGTTGCGGCAAGTCGACCTTGATTCAATTATTGCTCAAACAACTGGCGCCACAGCAAGGTAGCGTGAGCACCGGCACCAAACTTGAGATTGCTTATTTTGATCAACATCGTGAAGTCCTTGATCAGAATAAAACAGTTCGTGAAAACCTTGCCAGCAATAGTGACGAGGTCACCATAAACGGTCGCTCCAAACACATCATCAGCTATTTGAAGGACTTCCTCTTCAACGAAAAACAGATTCGCATGCCGGTTAAAGCGCTGTCGGGTGGCGAGCGTAATCGCCTGTTACTGGCTCGCCTGTTTACGCGCTCCTTCAACCTGCTGGTAATGGACGAACCAACCAACGATCTCGATATGGATACGCTGGAATTGCTCGAAGAAATGCTTATCGAGTATACCGGTACTTTGATTCTGGTCAGCCACGACCGCCAGTTCATCGACAATACCGTGACCAGTACGCTGGTGTTCGATGCACCCGGTGTCGTAAATGAGTATGTGGGTGGCTACGATGACTGGTTGAGACAACGCCCTGAAGCGCCTGATTTGAAAAATCCAGTCAAGACTATAAAACAGGCCGAATCACCGAAACAGGCGCCAAAACTCGATCAGGTACAGCAAAAAGAGTTAAAAGCCCTGCCCGTAAAAATCGATAAACTGGAAAAAAAAATTGCCTCGATTCATCAACATTTTGCCGAACCGGGATTTTTCCAGCAGGCGGAAGACATTGTTCAAGAACAACAGATTTTACTCAAAGGCTATGAAAAGGAATTGCAGGTTCTTTTTGATCGATGGGAGGAGTTAGAGGGATAATCGAAATATCACCTCTCAATCTTATAGCTACATTCAGCCGATGTAATGCTATCATCCGCCCATTAATAAGAATTTAGATAACACAGTGAGTAATAGAGAGAGTCATTCTAACCAATTAACGATAATTCCCCGAGATCAACATAAAATATCCAGAAAATCGATATCTGAAGCCGCTTTAAAGGTTTTATATCGCCTCGACAAATCAGGACATAGAGCCTGTCTTGTCGGTGGAGGGGTTCGTGATTTGCTGCTGGACAGGCGGCCAAAAGACTTCGACGTCGCTACCGATGCAACGCCGGAGCAGATTCGTGAGCTATTTCGAAACAGTCGTATTATCGGCAGGCGATTTCGCCTGGTTCATATTCGTTTCGGACGCGAAATCATAGAAGTAGCCACTTTTCGCGGCCATTCGGACGATTCACCCCGCTCTGAACTCAATACCGAAGGTCGTATTGTGCGCGACAATACCTTCGGCGAAATCGAAGAAGACGCTATTCGTCGTGACTTCACCGCCAATGCGCTCTATTACGACATCAACGATTTTTCCATACTCGACTATGCGAATGGGCTTGCCGATATTGAATCACGCACTTTACGCATGATCGGGAATGCCGAAACCCGATATCAGGAAGACCCGGTACGCATGTTACGCGCGGTTCGATTTGCCGCCAAACTCGATTTTTATATCGAGGAAAATGCCGCTAAAGCAATTTTCGATTGTGCGCCATTGCTTGCCAGCATCCCGCCAGCCAGATTATTCGATGAAATAGTTAAACTGTTCCATTCGGGCAACGCCAGTCGCGTGTTCGAGTTATTAAGGCATTTCGGACTATTGCAATTTCTGGTTCCGGCACTCGATCGCTGGATCAGCAATAACCCCGATGCTGAAATGCTTGATTTTATCGACCAGTCGCTGGTTAACACCGATATTCGCGTCAATAATCAACTGCATGTGTCGCCGGCTTTTATCTTTGCAGTATTGCTCTGGCCGGTAGTTCATCAGCGGGCTGGGGAGCTGCAATCCAGTACGATGAAGGCTATTCCTGCGCTCAATCAGGCCGGTAGCGAGGTTATCTCACAACAGGTTAAACACATTGCCATTCCCAGACGATATTCTCAGATATCGAAGGACATCTGGTCATCGCAACCCCGGTTTCATCGCACCAAAGGTAAATATCCGCTGCGACTCATTGGGTATCCCAGTTTTCGCGCCGCTTACGACTTCATGTGTATACAGGGAATGGTGGGCCTGATGCCGAGCGACCTTTGTCAATGGTGGACCGAATTTCAGGTCAATAGCAAACCCGATGATTCGGTACGACCTCGCCGTGACAAACGCCGGGGCTCGGAGCGTCGGCGAAAGCAAGTCAATCATGTCGGTTGAAGAAGTTCATATCGGTATCGGCAGCAACATCGGCGATTCCCTCACCATTGTTCACCAGGCAATTAGTTGCCTGGCAAAATTGCCGAAATCAAGCTTAAAAAGTCAGTCTTCCCTGTACCGCAGCGAACCGCTTAGCGACATTCCACAGGATGATTTTGTTAATGCCGTTGTCGCTCTCGAAACCAGTCTCGAACCGATGGAGTTATTGCTTGAACTGCAAGCGATAGAACACGCCTTTTACCGCCAGCGCGATCCGAAATTACGATGGGCGCCGAGAACATTAGATCTGGACATCATTCTGTTTGGTTCTCGCAGTATCGGAGACGGTCACCTGAAAGTACCCCACCCTGAAATGCAAAATCGCCTGTTTGTGCTCAAACCCATGTTTGAAATCAGCGGTGATCTGTATATTCCGGGTCTTGGTAGCTTGCAATACCTGATTAGCCAGGCGCCTGATATGGATATCACCGTCATATAACCCCTGACTACGCCTTAATTAACCGGAACCTGAATCAGATCCAGTATGCAGAATCAGCACCGATATATAGTCATCGAAGGACCCATTGGCGTTGGTAAAACCAGCCTGGCGAAAAAACTGGCTTACAGCTTCGGCTATGAGCTCTTACTGGAGAAGGCTGAAGAAAACCCGTTTCTTGCCCAGTTTTACCGGAATCCACGACAATTTGCTTTGTCGACACAACTTTCATTTCTTATGCAGCGGACGCAACAGGTGCAAAGCTTTCGCCAGACAGATTTATTCCAGAACTCACACGTTGCAGACTTCATCATCGATAAAGACCGTTTGTTTGCAGAACTGACCCTTGATAACGACGAGCATAAACTGTATCAGCAGATTTTTGATCACCTGACTATCGACGCACCGCGTCCCGACCTGGTGATATATTTGCAGGCATCCACCAATATTCTTCGCGAACGCATCGCCAGGCGTGGTATCGACTACGAGCAGCAGATTAATGACGAATTCCTGCTGCAATTGTCGGATTCCTACACTCGGTTTTTTTATGACTACGAAGACAGCGCGCTACTGACCGTAAACACACAATCGATAGACCTGATCAAAAATGGGCAGGACTATGCGGCACTGCTGACAGAAATAGAACAAATCCGCTCTGGACGACATTATTTCAATCAGTCATCATTCCCCTATTAATCGGGAGTTGATATGTATTTACCCAAACCCCTGGAAGACGTAATTACCGTAACCTATTTGAAGAATCTCAAGCAGCAGGGCGAAAAATTCGCCTGCCTGACCGCTTATGACTACAGCTTTGCCAAACTCGTCGAGCAATGCGGCGTCGAAGTGGTACTTGTTGGTGATTCACTGGGCATGGTGATACAAGGGCACAACACGACCATACCGGTGACGCTCGATCATATAAAGTATCACGCTACTACGGTCAGAGCCGGCCTGGACAAAGCCATGCTGATGGTCGACATGCCCTTCGGTTCGCTCAACTCACCGCAGCAGTCGCTGGATAATGCCAGTGAGCTGCTACAGGCCAGTGAGGCGCAAGTGATCAAACTCGAAGGGGGAATCACGCAGATTAAAACGGTCGAAATGCTTTCGGCTTTTGGCATCGCAACCTGTGCACATCTCGGCCTGCAACCACAGCTGGTTAACAAACTCGGGGGTTACAGAGTACAGGGGAAAACCAGATCAGCCGCCGAACAAATGGTTGCCACCGCAATCGATCTTGAATCTGCGGGCGCCGATATATTACTACTCGAGTGCGTCCCGGCAACACTTGCAGCGGAAATTACAAAAACCCTGGAAATTCCGGTAATCGGCATAGGCGCCGGTGCTGAAGTTGATGGCCAGATTCTGGTATTGCACGATATACTCAACGTCACCGTGGGGAAGAAACCGAAATTTTCAAAGAATTTTATGGAAGGTCAATCGAGTATTCAGGCAGCCATCAGTCTCTACGTCAGTGAAGTCAAATGTGGCCGGTTCCCCGATAAGACGCATAGCTTTTTGTAATGGAGCAGGCAACCTCAGTCGTCGAGCTGCGTCAATATGCACAACACTGGAAGGATCACCACGAATCTATAGCCTTTATTCCGACAATGGGGAATTTACACGCGGGTCATTTATCGCTCATCGAAAAAGGTCAATCGCTTTGCGACCGAACCATTTGCAGTATATTCGTCAACCCCATGCAATTTGGCGCTAACGAAGATTTTAACCATTATCCGCGTACACTTGATCAGGATTTACAACGGCTGAAAGACATCGGTTGCGATCTGGTTTATCTGCCGACTGCCTCGGAGCTCTATCCCGAAGGGCTGGAGCACATAACACATATTCAGGTGACAGATCTGACCGATCGTTGGGAAGCAAGCCATCGTCCCGGACATTTTACCGGTGTCGCCACCATCGTTCTCAAGCTCTTCAATATTGTCAAACCCGATGTTTCGGTTTTCGGTAAAAAAGATTATCAACAATATCGTGTCATTCATAAAATGGTCTCCGACCTGAACCTCGATGTCGAAATTATCGGCGCCGATACAACCCGTGAGCCGTCAGGTCTAGCCACGAGTTCGCGGAATCAGTACCTAAATTCCGAGCAAACAAAAATTGCCGCGCTTATTTTTAAAACCCTGCAAAGTACAGCCGAACGAGTTAAAGCTGGTAAAAAAGACTACGCCAGCCTTGAAAATGACGCCATTGATTTACTCAACCGGGCGGGTTTCAACACCGACTATTTTAGAATTTGCAATTCAAACACACTTGAACCGGCCGCCACCGATGACAAAAAGCTGGTCATTCTGGCGACGGCGGCGATGGGCGAAACTCGCTTACTCGATAATATTGAAGTCGACCTGTGGCATTGAGTTGTTAGACTACTAGCTGTGCGGATGGTAAAGCACCCGCATAGCGTCGATGCGATCGATGAGCTTCTCGCGTAAGTCCATTGGCTCGATTACTTCCACGTCATTGCCGTGTTTTAATATATCCATGACTAACTCGGTATCCTCGCTATAGGGAATTCGCAGAAGATAATAACCCTGCTCATCATAGCAGCCCGATTGCCGGGGATGCCATTTTTCTCTCGATACCCATCGCGCCAGCATCGGGCTAAAACGCAAAACAGCCTCATAAGTACCGGAACCTGAAAAAATGCCGTAGCCGCTTTCGAGCTGTTCGGTCAATTGTACCTCTTCAACATCCTTTGCGGTTTGCTCAAGAATTCTGACCGATTGAATAGCATCGAGTGCAAAGCTGCGCAAGTCCATTCGCCAGTGACACCAACTGTCCAGATACCAGTTGTCACGGTAATAAATGAGTCGCTGCGGTGAAATGTCACGCTCGCTTTCACTATCGGTCTGGCGACTGTAATAATTGATATGTATTCGTTGACGCGATAACAATGCTCGACTAATAACTTGAAAGTTTTCATTGTTATAAGTTTTTGCCGCGGCAGGAAGAATTCGAATCCGCCGCGCTATTTCATCGACGCTATGATCACCCTCGTCGAGTAATACGCGAATGCGGGTGCGCAAAGGCTCAATATGGTTCGACAACACGCCCGGCTGTAAATTCTTCAGCAGTGCATCCATACTCAATAAGGCCTGAATTTCTGAGGTATTAAACCATAGACCGGGCAACTGGTACTGATTTGCACCCGGTTCGGCACTGTCATAACGATACCCGTGCAATTCATGGTCCCAGATTATGGGCGCGCCAAGCCGATCACGTAAGTATTCCAGATCCCGTTTAAAAGTAGCCGGTGAAATTTCGAGCGTCTCGAGAAACTGTGCTCGTGTTACCGCACGCTGCCGGTTCAACAGGCCATCAATCACATGAAATCGTTCGGTTCGATCCATAATTCACTCCTGGCTCATGCTATGAGCCACTACCAGTGGATAATAACATGATCGAATTCATCAACAGGAAAGAAGATGTCGTTATTCAGCCAATTGCTTTTCAAAATATCCGCATTCTGTCGCTGCCGAGTCATCAATGGTCCGGATCAGACGCCTTATCTCGAGCGTTACCAATTGCTAAATCTGCCTTTCGGCTACCGGGTTTACCTGCATCGCTTCGTTGCCAGCGACCCAGGAAGGGGTTTACATAATCATCCGTGGAGTCGCGCTGTTTCCTTCGTCCTGAGTGGCCAATATGAAGAAATTCGCATGATGGATGCAAACCACAATAATGACGTCATCACAAGAATGGTCGGTTCAGGTAGCTTAAACTGGATTAATGGTAGTATCTTCCATCGAATCAATTTGGTAGAAAACCGCGAATGCTGGACGCTGTTTATCCATAGTCAAAACGCGCAATCCTGGGGCTTTATACAAAGGGATGATCGGCAGTTTGCCTTTCACGATCACAATCAGGTGGTTCAGCAGGCGAGCAATCCACTATGGTGGAGGACTGCCAGTAAACCTTTTCGCTGTCCCGAAATGCGCAAACCCCTGATGAAATATTGATCACCGCTGATCTATTTTCCGGTGATTCCTGCAGTCAGGGCAAAACGCATGGCTTCATCGATGCGCATCTCACAGGGGCTTAAATCTTTACATTGTACGTTATTATAAATCAAGACTTCAGCCGGCTTTCAATACCCCAGCCTGGGTCGCACTACATTCATCAAAGGTTCATCGTCCTGGTAACGACGCATATTCTCAAAGAATAGGTCGAGTGTTATCGGGACATAATTATCGCCATCGTCAGCGGATACATGCGGGGTAACGATGAAGTTGGGGGTGTCCCACAAGGGTGAATCAGCGGGTAGCGGTTCATCGTCAAATACATCAATAACAGCGCCCGATATATGTCCACTTTTAAGCAGATCTGAAAGCGCCAGATAATCCATCACCGACGAACGGCCAACATTGATGATGCCAACCCCGGGTTTCAGTCTTTGAAGACGTTCTCGATTAAACAGGCCATTGGTTTCCGGCGTTGAAGGCGTTGAAATAAAAATAGTGTCCATGCGTGGCAATACATTGTCGAGCTGGTCCATGGATACCATTTGGTCCACATATTCATGCGGCTTTCCGTGACGGCTAACACCGATGATACGCACTGGTAACTTGCTCAATTGTTTTGCTGCACCGCCACCGATACTGCCGACGCCGATCAAGCCGACAGTCTTGCCCTCGATCGGTGTTGAGAACAATGATTCCCAGCGCCTTTCACGCTGGTTAGATAAAATAGCCGGCATTTTGTTGTGCAGCATGAGCACTGACATGAGGGCGAACTCGCCCGCCTTATCAGCGTGTGCGCCTTTGTTATTAGTAATAGTCACGCCCTCGGGTACCCAGTCCATCGGGCACAGGTGTTCGACACCGGCTCCAATGATGTGAATCCATTTTAAATTCGGTGCGACTTCGGCGAGATTTTCGGTGGGCAGGTTCCATGTCAACAGTACTTCGGCGGTCTTCATCGACTCGGCAAAGTTATCTGTATCCCAGTCTACTAATACTTCAATACAATTTGATAGCTCGGCATATTTTACAGCCGCAGTCTGGTATTTCTCCTCGGATATAGTGAATATCGGTTCGCTCTCCGGTGTCGACGGAAAGGTATCCGGTCCCGCATGGTTGTTTTTAATATGAAGCTTTATAGTCATATTATTGCTGAGCAGCCTCTAATTGTTTTAACGCTTGAATGACATGCTGATCGCGTTCTTCACCGGCAAGCCCGTCGGCGTCAAACTGAATATTCATCACCGCTTCACCGATAGACTTTAATAGTTGGCTATCGTCTCCGCCATTTTGTGGCACCCTTAAAACAGTATCGCCGCCATAAGTCGGCACCGGGTTAGGCCAGATATCCTGTGTATGCCCGGGTTTAATCCCGTTTTGTAAATTCCTGCAAAGCTTACGCAGTTTCCTGCGGTATTGAATGATGCCAAAATCACTCGGCGCCAGGTGCTCGAATTTTTGATCGGCAATTCGACCCATGCCCTCGACTGCTTCAGCATCCCCCGGAAAGCGTTGCCGTTGCTCGTACGGTCGATTCAATAATTCGCCCTGCTCGATCAATTCGGGACCCTCGGGCGTGTTGAATTCCTGCGGGTCGGCGCGGTCGCCGAAAACGGCCCAGGCGAAGGCCGTCGTGTTTTCATCATCAGTCGGCACCACCCATCGTGCAAAAGCGGTTCGCCCGTAATATATCGGTTTCGTGCCGTCGGCCGAAAACGCCGCGCCCGCCTGGGTGTAATTGGGTAAAACCAGTTCATTTACACGCACCCAGATATTGTCGCCGACCCGACGTGTATTACTACCAAGAAAACTCATTTCGCGTTGATAGAATGCCAACTCACCCAATTCAGCCATACCTTCGGAAAACTGCGGGCGACTCATTCGCGAATGCAAATAGCTCGTGTGAATCGGGTCGAGAATCGCGTCGAGCACCTGGATCCAGTTACAGACGTAATCGGCACGATACGGCACTAATGTCTGATCGGCAATTTCCAGCGTATCGTAAATCGGAAAATCGGGCATCTCTTCAATCGGACCGAGATAAGCAAAAATCAGACCCCTGTACTCGCGCACGGGGTAAGCGCCCAACGTCGTTTTCTTCTTTATAATGTCGACCGTACCTTCGGGCTGACCGGGAATTTCGAGCACGGTACCGTCAACATCGAACAACCAGCCATGGTAACAGCAACGAATGCCTCGCTCATCGCACATACCGAATTCCATTGAAGCGCGACGGTGAGGGCATTGACGGTGCACCAACCCGTAGCGATCAGATTTGTCCCTGAACAACACAAGATCTTCGCCCATCACCCGGACCAAACGCGGCAGGTCTTCGACTTCTGATGTCAATGCAATCGGCTGCCAATAGCGGCGCAGGTACTCGCCACAGGCGGTGCCACAACCCGTGCGTACCAGTAGTTCATCACTGCCGCCGCGATGCGGTTGCTGGTAGCCGCTATAGGCCGTCTGCCTTGTCTGTACTGTCTGCCCACTCATAATCTACACCATCGGTTACCTAAAACCCGTCAGAGTTTGTCAGATATTGAATCTCAGGGCGGAGTGATATTAATTCAATTTTGGTGTTAGATAAATTCACATCAAAAAATCCGACAGAATCATATTAAACATCCCAGGCTTTTCCAGATGCGCATTGTGCGCACATCCAGGCATGACCGCTAGATAGCTATCATCGATACCCTGCCACAATGCCTGCGGTTGCGACCAGCCGTAGGATCTGTCCCTGTCACCCCATAACACCAGCGTCGGAGCCTTGATTGAGGCCAGCGCTCCGCTGGCGTCCCACTTTTCCCAGGCATCCAGGCTGGAAAGTGCAGCCTGGAAGGTCGCCTGTTTACCCACCTGCTCGCAAAGCGAAAATCCAGCGGCATTTTCACCATTGACAAACCAGGTCGCGGCGATACGTTTTGCCGTGGCTTCGAGACCGTCAGTCCGTAAACGTCGACGTGAGTCATCGAGTGTTTCAAAACGATCCGGCAGCACGCCGACCGGCCCGGTGCCATAGCAGACTAGTTTCCGAATCCGGGACGGTTGCATGATCACCATTTGCTGCACGACCATCCCACCCATCGAGTGACCCAATAAATAAAAATCATCGACACCGAGTGAATCCAGCAGATCGAATACCTGTTGAGCGCATTGCGGTATCGAGCCGGGTGCTTCAAGTTCGGCACTTTGCCCGAAACCGGCCAGGTCTGGAGCGATTACATCGAACTGACTTTTAAAATAGTCGATCTGATGCCGCCACATTTCAGAGCTTCCGAAGTAGCCATGCTGCAGAATCAGAGGATAGCCCTCACCGTCTCTTGAGTATTTTAATAATGCCATGCCTGTTTTCTGCCCCTGGTAATTGTGATAATGATTGTTTGAACTATTTTATTCCACGAATAAACTGACTGTAAGATTATTTGACATCAGAACATGAACCGACGCAACCTGCCATTTAACGCTTTGCGCGCTTTCGAGGCCGCTGCTCGAAACGCCAGTGTATCGGGAGCCGCAAGTGAATTATCGGTAACACATAGTGCGATCAGCCACCAGTTGAAACAGCTGGAGCAAGTGCTGGGTATTAAACTACTTCACCGAACCAATCGCGGCATAAAAACCACTAGCGAAGGTGATACGCTATTATCGGTATTGCTGGAAAGTTTTAACCGTATTTCGACAACCCTGGATGACCTTCAAAATCACAAGCAAAAAGAGGCCATTCATGTTACCTGTACACCGTCGTTCGCGTCAAAATGGCTAGTCCCCAGGCTCGCTGACTGGTATGCGAGGGAAGATGCCAGCCGAATACATTTACAGCCCAATCTGAATTATCTCGATTTCAAGTTGCACCATATCGATATTGCCATTCGTTGTGGCATCCCGCCCTGGGAAAAACTCGAGCACGAATTATTAGTACCCATACGTCTGGTGCCGGTCTGCAGTCCGGAATATCTGAACCGCATTGAACGACCTGAAAATCCCGAAAATCTTCTGGCCTGTGATTTTATACATGCCGATGTTGGTGGTCACGGTATCGGTGAAGAATGGTGTGACTGGTTAACCGGCTGTGGGTTGGAGTGTCCGAAAATAATCGACGGTTTATCTTTTCACGACCCCGCATTAGCCATGTAAGCGGCTGCCGATGGCTTAGGGCTGGCAATCGGTTACCAGGAATTAATCAAGTCTGATCTGGTGAAAGGGAAACTGGTGACTGTATTCGACCAGGCAGTAAAACATTCCTGTTCATATTATCTTGTTTATAAAAAATCGAACCTGGAAAAGAAGACATTAATGGCTTTCAGAAACTGGTTGATCGAAGGAGTTTAATAAACGTCGCTCCAGGATAGAGCTATACTTTTCCAGCGATCGCGCAAACATTAGCCAGGGCAGGATTTACTAGTGGTTTGCCACCCTGCCACTACGCTGGGGGCAATCGCCTGGCTGGCCGAAAACAGACCTTTCTGCGGCTGCAACACTGGCTATTATACCATCGGCCGTATTCGCAATGCTATTGACAAGCCCTTATTGGTTGATTGAGCAATTCACTCAATGGCTGTGGTTTACCAAGGCCATAGCCCTGACCATAATCGATACCCATCTCTACTAACTTCTGTCGGATTTCATCATTTTCGACAAACTCGGCGATGGTTTTCATGCCCATGACGTGACCAATATCATTAATCGATTTAACCATTGCACGGTCAATCGGGTCTTCGACGATATTTTTCACAAACATACCGTCGATTTTCAGACAGTCGACTTTCAGATTCTTTAAATAACCAAATGAAGATAATCCACTACCGAAATCGTCCAATGCAAAACGGCAGCCCAATTCCCTGAGATTCGATATAAAATGAGTCGCTGTTCTGAAATTTGATATAGCCAGCGTTTCAGTTATTTCAAAGCAGATTTTGCTGGGATCGATTTCAGAACTATTCAGTTGCTCGACAATAAATTCCAGAAAACCACGATTTGTCAGGGACGGGCCGGATAAATTGATCGCAACATAATGAATCTGTTCGACGAAGCCTGGATTCTCAACCAGTAACTTGAATACATTCTTGATCACCCAGGCGTCCAGAATTTCCACCAGGTTATATCGTTCGGCTGCCGGTAGAAATGTGCCGGGTGGAATGATTCTTCCATCTTTACCAATCATTCGAATGAGTAATTCGTAGTGATATCCACAACTATTGTCAAGCGGCAGGATAGGCTGAGCGTATAAACAGAAACGGTCTTCCTCCAATGCCTCATGGATACGGGCTACCCATTTCATTTCACCTTGACGCAAGACCAGGCCGGTATCTTCTGAATTATAGACTTGAATACGATGACGACCTGCCTCCTTGGCCATATAACACGCAGCATCCGCCTGTTTCATTAATTCGGTAAAATCAGAAGCGGAAACATCAATAGCGACAAGGCCGATACTGACACCAACACGAAAGCTCTTGCCTTCCCATATAAATTGTAAATCTTGTATAGCATGCTGAAAATCGTTGGTTGCAGACAAGGCTTCAGTTTGAGTGCAGTTTTCCATCAGTATCGCAAACTCGTCTCCCCCGAGTCTGGCTATAGTATCGCTGTCTTTTACGACATCTCTTAAGATATCGCTAATCTGGCGCAACATTTCATCGCCTGCGACATGACCACAGGTATCATTGACGACTTTGAACTGATCAAGATCCATGAAGCACAGGGCGTGCCTGCCCTTATATTTGGGGATGCTGGCAATTAGTCGCTCGGTTCGTCGCTCAAATTCCTGGCGGTTAATAAGACCGGTTAAAGTGTCATGACTGGTATGGTAGTGAATCTGTTCCCTGTTAATAGAAGCATCCTCTATTCGCGCGGCTCTAATATTATCGAGGCGCCGAGAATTCATAATGAGCAATGTGAATAAAACGGACACGCTGGCTAGTACGCCAAAGAGTATTTCCCACTGCAAACGCTCCTTCTGAGCTACAAACTCGTTCACATCCGAATACACCTCAAATACCGCCTCTAGCTCCCCCGAGATTGGATTATTGACCGGGATATAAGACGAAACAGCATTCAAATCACTTCGTATCCCTTCAAGCGAGTAAAACTGATTTCTAAAAATAATTTCGCTCTCTATGGTACCGTCCCTGGCGCTGAGAAAACCGCTACTACCGCTTTTATCCTGGTTAATTTGCGAGAGATCAGTCGAATAAATAGTCAGCCCTTCAAGGTTATAAATCTTCACCTTTAGTAACTTCGAACCAAGCATCAACTGTTTTACTTCAGCATCCAGTCGCTGGATTTCTGGATGCTCACTGTCAAAATCGCGATTTTCGCGGGTATCGATATCGACCAGTCCCCTGTATTCAGGCCAGATTGCCTTTGACAGGACCTCAGTCAGCACAACATTAGATCGGGTTTCCTGATCAATCAGGGATGAAAGGAAAATCTGTCGAAACAGGATCATCAGACAAGCAATAGAAACAATACCTATTGTACTTGCGATGATGAGATATCGATTTGATTTAAACATTATTTTTTAAGCTCGATATCCTTTATACGATAATAGTATTCGTTTCTATACTTCATGGCGTAATGGACCTTTAAGACCACCTGATTCTAGTGTGACTGCCGGGTAGGTGATCCATAATAATTGTAGCGCAATTTGCAAAAAGATTTCCGCTAACGGTTATTGAGTGTTTATTACCGGTCAGCGCCGGTATCAGGTCAGTGGGATTTGATATAAGGGCTGCAAAACCTGATTTTTTCCCGGCAAGCCGGTGATAGACATTTCCAATTTAAAAAAATTAACCTATAGTAACAATCAGGCTCCGCACCCAAAGTATCTGATAGCGAAAAAGAGATCATATGAAACCAATATCGGCCGGCATTTGTATAATTTTAATATTTTTTATCACAGGCTGCGTTGCCACTGGCGGTACCAACCCAGCGGAAAAACGCCAGGCGATTCTTTCTATGAAAAATAAAGTACTAGCCGACCTCTACAAGTTGAAACCCGACGTTAAAGCGCAGATCACCAACGCACCGGGTTACGCCGTATTCAGCAACACGAATGTCAATATCGTATTAGCCAGTTTTGGTGGTGGCTATGGTGTTGTTAGAAACAATAAACGTTCAAAATACACTTACATGAAAATGGGCGAGATAGGCTTTGGTCTGGGTCTTGGCGCTAAAGATTTCCGCCTGGTATTTATATTTCATAGTATCGAGAGTATGCGGCGTTTTATCGACAGTGGCTGGGCATTCGGCGCCCAGGCTGATGCAGCGGCCAAAGCCAGTGATAAAGGTGTGGCAGTTGGTGGTGAACTCACGGTGGATAATATGACAATATATCAATTAACAGAAACCGGCCTCGCACTACAGGCGACGGTTAAAGGAACCAAATACTGGAAAGATGAGGCATTAAATTAATTATTTTGCCTGGAAAAATCATCAGATATCGGCATTTTGGGCAGATACTGACAAGTGATTAAGAACAAAACCAACGACAATGCGCCACTATAAACTCAACAGCATTGAAGAAAATCTGGAACCTTGGCCATTCGAAAGGGAAGGCTCTCGCTATAAAATAATTAGTGGTAACCCAAAGGCCTCGGGGCGGCTCGATATCGGTAGCAGTGACGGTCAACATCGCATGGGTATCTGGTGCTGTACAGCGGGCGCATTCACCTGTACGGAAGTTGGCGACGAGCTGCAAACCATTATCCGGGGCCATTTAACACTGACGCGCGAAGATGGTGAATCGCTGTCCTGTGGGCCCGGTGACAGCATTTTCACGCGCAAAGGCGAACGCTTAACCTGGGATATTAAAGAAGATGTTACCAAAGTATTTTTCACCTATAATTCTGGCGGTGAAATCGACCAGTGGCAGTAGGCAATTTAAACACAAACCAGGCCATCAACGATCAAACCTGTGGCTGGGTGCATACGACCTCTCCCGCACCCCAATTCCCCTGTTTAGAAAGTAACAAGCAAGCCGACTGGGTGATCATCGGTGCCGGTTTTACCGGTCTTGCAGCCGCTTACCGGATAGCCGAACTCAACCCCAACGACTCCATTATACTGCTCGATGCCGAGCAGGCCGGTAAGGGTGCGAGTTCGAGAAATTCAGGCTATATCGTCGATATTACCTTGAACGACGGTGGCTCCAGTCTCGCCGACGAACAAACACAACTGGCCAAAAACAGTTTGAATAGGTCCGGTTTGAATTTATTACGTCAACGTGTTGTACAACACAATATTCAATGCGACTGGGATGAATCGGGAAAATTTCATTGTGCAGCCGACAGACGAAATATTCCAAAGTTGAGACGGTTCGAAAAATTTCTCGAAAGGGCCGGCCTCGAGTTTCAGGTTTGGTCAAATGACCGCTTACACGAGCGTTTGGGTACCACTTATTACCAACACGCTGTTCAGACAGCATCGGGGGTATTGGTCAACCCGGCCGCTCTGGTGAACGGCTTAATCGAAAACCTGCCAGGTTCGGTTCAACTTTACGAATTTTCGCCGGTATTAAAGATAGAACAGGGCGAATCTATTCGCCTAACAACACCCAAAGCCACAATAAGCGCGAACCAGGTTATTATCGCCGTGAATGCGTCAATGCCGAAAAACGGTTTTAAGGCTAATCGAGTGTTTCCGCTGACATTGACCGCCAGTCTAACCAGGCCGCTAAACGATGCCGAATATGAAACAATTGGTAAACCGAAACCCTGGGGCGTTTTATCCGCAAGCTCGATGGGTGCAACCGTCAGGCTCACCAATGATCGCCGGATATTGGTTCGCAATACAGTGGAATGGTGGCCAGCCATGGCGATGACCCAAACTGAACTCGAAAAGAGACGGCGACGCAATCTGTTCGGCCTCAGGAAGCGGTTTCGCCAATTGCCTGAACTCGATTTCGAATATAGCTGGTCGGGCAATGTTTGTATCAGCCGCAATTCCAAACCGGTATTTGAGCAAAACAGAAATCTGTTTATTGCAGGATGCTATAATGCCGGCGGTATCGCTATGGGCAGCCTGTTCGGTAAATTGATTGTCGATTACGCGCTGGACAGGCAATCGGAAGAACTGACACGAGTGCTCGATCAGGAAAATCCAACGTTGCTTCCACCTCGACCGTTATTCGATATAGGACTGCAGGCAAGGCTGGCATTCAATCGTTTCAGGGGGCGAGCTGAGGCATAATTGTGGGCAGGTTATCCAAATCAGAAAACAGAATTGTCATTTTCAAACATTCGAGCAGCTGGTCGGGAGACCGATGTAGCGATTTGTTAATTAAAAAAGGTTATCAGATTGAATGGTGTTACCCGCTCGAAGGCAACCCGCTACCCGAACCCGAACGTTACCGGGGTGCAGTCTTTTTCGGCTGTCGCAACAGCGTTAACGACCCTGAATCCTGGATAACCAGTGAACTGCGCTGGGTCGAACATTGTTTGAAAACTGACTGCGCCTACCTGGGAATTTGCTTTGGTGGGCAAATCCTGGCAAAAGTGCTCGGCGCCAAAGTGGGAAAGCACAGGGATAATTTGAGCGAAGTCGGCTTCACCGAAATCTTCCCGAATGAATCGGTCGAGGACAATTTTAACTTTCCGCAAAAACTTTTCCAGTGGCATAACGAAGGATTTGAACTGCCCGCAAACTCGACATTACTTTGCAGTAGTGAACGATTTTCCAATCAGGCAATTCAATATAATAGCAATGCTTACGGGCTCCAGTTTCACCCGGAGGTTAACCATTCGGTAATTAGCCAATGGTTTAATATAAACGAGGATTTTGAATCCGATGGGCTCGACCCTGACAGTCGAGCGGTGAATCTCGCCTACGCCAAGCAGCATGACGATTCGATAACTGACTGGTTCGACGGTTTTATTGTTAACTGGTTACGTGGGTGAAAAAATCAATAGAGCGATTCTCCGACAGAGTCGATAACTACGTTCGCTATTTGCCAGAGAAAGTTATCAATTAAAAATTTTTCGCAACGCTCAAATGTTTGACTGTGATGCCTTCCTGGGACGGATGCAATCGTCATCATACTCACCGTCGAAAGGCACTGGCGAACTAACAAAGTTAAACCAGGTAGCCGTGGATTTATTCGAAGAATTTGCATTTGATGGTAGGCTTTCATTCGAATACAGCAGTTATCTTTACCTCGGCAGACCAGTCGACTAACGTCAATTTTCACCGGTCGGCACCGAATTGTCGCCTCAGATATCACCTGTACAAGCCTGTATCACCAACCCCAGGTTCAGTTATGTTATTGATTTAAATTATCTAATTTAAAACTTTTCTAAAAATCTGCCTATAATATTAGGTCATTGCAGCTTTGGCTTGAAACTTGCCTTTTCTGATGTAGTCAAACTGTATTAACCAGAGGGGAAACTTCGATTTTTTTGTACGAGGTGACCCATGAATTATAAAAGCACATTGCTATGGCGACTACTGGTACTCGGATTATTCGTTGCCATGGCATCACTGGGAATTTACGGCCTGGATCGATTCAATCGAATCGACACGGGTCGGATGCTTGATTCGTCGGTATCCATACGAACCATATCCCACGTCACAATCGACAAATTTGGTGACACCGTCTGGGATACCAAAACCGGTTCGGGTTTTCTGGTTTCTACAGCCGGATGTGAAGTCTGGACCAATCATCATGTCGTCGACGGCGCAGCTGTAATAGAAGTCTATCCGCGCAATTGGCAACGCACCGCCGGAATCCCGGCCACAGTCGTCAATTCAACACCACGATCAGATATAGCCATACTTAATCTGGAAAACTGTGACCGCATACCTCCTGCTATCCTTGGAGACTCTGATCTGGTTAAACCCGGTGATGAAACCTTTGCTGTGGGTAATCCGATGGGACACAATCCAGATTCGATCAGCCGCGGAATTATTTCACATACACTTCGATACCGCATGGGATCAACGCCTTATTTGCAAACCGATGCAGCGATAAACCCGGGCAACTCGGGCGGCGCTTTGTTCAACCACGACGGTCAGATCATAGGTATTAACACAGCAATCGAAACCACTCAGTCGGGAGCCAATGTCGGACTCGGTTTTTCAGTACCCATTAATCACGTCAAACAGGTTGTAGCGGAATTACATCAGGGTCCGCCCAGTTGGGGTGATGCCGGTTTATCCGATATTGTCAGCCTGCTAACACCCGACGAGGCCGAAGTTTTTGACGTGCCGGATGGCCACGGCGCACTGGTCGTAACCAGAGCTCCAGAAACCGGGCCGAGTGTTAACAAGCTCTTTTTGCATGACGTCATTTATCAAATTGATCACACAGGCATATCGACCATCCAACAGGCTACCCGCTTAATTGGTAATATGCGTGCAGGCGACCTGCTCACACTGGACCTGATGCGCGAAGGTAAACCAATGTCGGTTGATGTGACATTAAACGAAGGCTGGAAAGCAGCGGAGCCGCCGAAAGCTGACCACTACGAAGGATATTTGGGAATGACACTGGAAAACTGGGCCGAGGACGACGGCCTGCGGGGAAGTTTCAAGAAACCGGTTATCACCAAAGTACATAGCCTGGGACCGGCTCATAAAGCGCATATCGCCAGCACCCAAAAATCATTGTACAAGATGGGGGATATCGTCTTACCCTATCTTATCGACGTAAAAACGGTTATTGGTGCGGCCTACCAGGGCGCCTATCATTCAATCGATACAATCGAAACACTTGAGCAACTAGCCGGTAATGCATACCGGTCAGGAAAGCCTCTGTTACTCGAAATAGAATTGTGGGCGCGCAAAAATCCGAAAAATCTACGAACCGACATGGAACTGCTACAAACCGCTTTTTACAAACTGGTTCCTGAAAAAACAACGCAGACAATAAGTCAACCGGACATTCGGCGGTCAGTTAACAATTCGAAGGAGGCTTTTTTGCGCGATGCAAGCTCCTAGATGACTAAAATACTAAGACTATTCTCTATAAAGCTATTTCCACCAATATGCATCGCCCTGCTCAGCTTCGATATATCGGGAACTGCCGACAAATCTGCAGGACTTTGGTTCGGTTGTGATCCAGGCGAAATTCTGGAAGTTGCCCGTTGCATTGAACCACCTCTGCGATGATCTGACCGAGCACTTCGAACTCGTCCTTGCCGAGACCTCGAGTCGTTGCGGCTGAGACACCCAGGCGAAGTCCGGCCCATTCAGAAGGTTTTACCGAATCGAAAGGAACAGGGTTTTTGTTAGAGGTGATATTGACCTCGGCAAGTGCATCCTGAAGAAGTTGCCCCTTTAAATTTTTATTCGACAAATCTAAAAGTACCATATGCGTATCAGTGCCACCGCTTACGATATCGACATTGGCATTGAGAAGTGTATTAGCGAGGGTTCTTGCATTACTGAGAATATTTGCACCGTATTGCCTGAATTCAGGACTCAAAGCTTCGCCCAGGCAGACGGCTTTGGCGGCAATAATCTGGGTATGTAAACTACCTTGTACACCCGGGAATATAGCCGACTGCAGCTTTTTCTCCCACACAGAATCTTTGCAGAGAATAAGCCCACCTCTCGGTCCCCGCATCGTTTTTGTAGTCGTACCGGTAACGATATCGGCGTATGGAACGGGTGACGGATGAACGCCGGCAGCAACAAGTCCGGCAATATGGGCCATATCAACCAGAAACAATGCATCGATTGATTTCGCAATTGCACTCAATCGTTCGAAATCTATTTCCCTTGGATAGGCCGAACCACCAGCAATGAGTAACTTCGGGCGAAGCGTTTTTGCCTGTTTTTCTACCTGCTCATATTCGATCAACCCGGTCTCTTTATTTACGCCGTAATGATGCGCGTCAAACCACCGTCCAGACAGATTTGGCCCCGCGCCATGACTCAGGTGACCACCCGCGGCCAGATTCAGGCTCAAAATGCAATCGCCCGGTAATACTGTCGCAAAAAAGACCGCCTGGTTTGCCTGGGTTCCTGAATGCGGCTGAACATTGACATAGGTGCAACCGAATAATTCTTTTGCCCGGTCGACCGCGGCCTGCTCGACAATGTCGACATACTCACCACCACCATGAAATCGATGGCCCGGATAGCCTTCCAGGGTTTTATTGGTGATCGGATGCCCCAGCGCTTCCAGCACGGCCTGGCTGACGATGTTTTCTGATGCAATTAATTCAATCTGGCTTTGCTGTCGATTGATTTCCGCATCCAGGGCATTGGCAATTAATGCATCACTAGTCGCCAGGTTACTCTGAAAGAACTGGGGCATAATTCGGCCTGTACTTTTGGGTTTAAATTAAGCGTTCAATTGAACCGCTGCCATTGCCTCATGCATACTCGGCATACAAAAATTACGCGCAATCCCAATACAGGGGCAGATTTAAATAGCGACCCTGCCGGGTATTGCATAATCCAGTTTGTCTCCGATTCGTGCCGAAGTTCGCCGGCGTTTCCCTGACTTTTCAAATTCTGTAAAAAGCGATGGCATGCTGATGAATATCACTAAATTTCATGATAACGGTTTACCATTGGTGAGAAAACCGGCAGTTTGAAAACTTCTCCTGGTGATGAGAAAACGATATACAACGCTTTATTTATAGATACAATCCGATAAACCCGGCTTTACGAGTAACATCTCATGACGTCATGGCCACAGGCACTCGATCAGGCAAGACATAGCGATAGGGACCATGACCTCGCCGCTTTATACGCTTATTTCGTAACCAAGTCGATTTCGATAAACCTGTGACTGGTCAGATGACACCACAGCAACGACTCTACGCCATTGTTGAACAAGGGCTTTGTATTGGCTGCGGGCTTTGCCAATCGGTGGCCGGTAAGGACAGCATACAGATTGTCAAAACGACTCAGGGTTATCAGCAACCGGTTGTAGTCGGCGATCTCGGCCATGAAACCGTCGATAAGATTTACGATACCTGTCCGGGCACCCGCATCGAAGGTTTACCCGATAATTTAGTCGAGCCCGATACCCGTATTGATAACGTCTGGGGTCCCTGGCGACGCATCGCACGTGCCTGGGCAAGCGATCCTGTAATTCGACACGAAGGCGCAACCGGTGGCGTATTAACCGCTCTCGGTATTTATCTACTCAAATCAAAACGCGTTGATTTTATCCTGCACGCCAAAAGCTCGACACGTGACCCATCATTTGGTGACCGACAAATAAGTATCAGCGAAGCCGATATCATCGAATCGGCCGGTTCGCGCTACGGCCCCACCGCACCATTAATAGACATTGATGACCTACTCGATCGTAATCAGCCTTTCGCCTTTATCGGAAAGCCCTGCGACATCTCCGCTTTACGTAATTATGCACGGCATGATGAACGGATAGATCGGCTGGTCAAGTACTGGTTGACAATGGTTTGTGGTGGATATGGCACTCCGGCATCAACTCGTGCTTTTTATGAGCGCATTGGAATAATCCCGGATCAGGTTACTGCATTACGTTACCGTGGCCGAGGCTGCCCGGGCCCGACACACGTGGAAACAGAGGATCAGATCAAAGAGGTACATTATCTCGATTTCTGGGGCGAAGACGAATCAATGTGGGCTCTACCCTTTCGCTGCAAAATCTGTCCCGATGGCATTGGTGAAGCTGCTGATATAGCCGCCGCCGACACCTGGCCCGGCGGTTCGCCAAACCGTATCGATAGCGAAACCGATCCGGGTATCAATGCAGTATTAGCCAGAACCAGGGCAGGCGAGGAATTGATCGCCTCCGCTGTGGCTGATAGTGCCTTAACCATCGAATACGATATTGCTGCTGACGATATGAGCATTTACCAGCCGCATCAAATGCACAAAAAATACGCCGTCTGGCCGAGGCACCAGGGCCTCGCCGATGAAGGTCGTATCAAACCCGAAACAGCCCGATTGCGAATCGAGGAGCTGGCAAACGAATTACCCGATGATCGTAGTCAATACCAGCGTGATGGCACGCGCCATCGAATTCAGTCTGGCAAAGTCAGCGAACCCACTCCTGAACTCTGGCGGTCGGGCTGCGCCAGGACGAATACATGAGTCACTGGACGGCGGATGCGAGATTGTTGAACCAGTGACTAATTTAACAATGCCTGCTTTGCTGACCAATGTTTTAAACAGGCTTGTAGATCCATCTTTCTAAATTCATCCATACCTGATTGCTGACATAACAGGCGGTACTGTTCCAATGCGTTGGCGGTTAGGGCAAGCGAAGCAGGAAATACGGCAGAATCGGGCGGCAATGTGATAGGTCGTGCAATTGCTGCTATGGCAGAAATTAATATATCCAGTAACCAGGTAGCCGATATCGTTGGCGTGATCGATGAGATCGCATTTCAAACCAACCTACCGGCCCCGAATGCAAGCGTTGAGGCTGTTCGCGCCGTTGACCAGGGTCGGGCTGACATTGCCCAGGTAAGCCAGGAACAGGCGAACGGCATCGACCAGGTCAATACCAACATGGACGATCTCACGCAGCAAAATTCTGCTCTCGCCGAACAAGTTTCAGCCGCTAGTTCAGCAATGAATGACCAGACTGCAACGATGAATAAACAGATCAGGTTTTTAAAACCAGCTAATCTCTACCAACACAACCAGGACTTAATTGGCATTCGCCGCCAGCCGATGCTGATAAAGATACTCGTAATGCGGTAAAACCGCGTCGTAGATTCTCTTAACGTGATTCGAAGCTTCCGAAATATCGACATATTGTCGTGGCTGTGGTTTCAATCCATCTGAGTCACGCAGATTTGCATGCCAGGAACCGCCGTCGTACCAGCTCACTTCATCCCGCGCACCCGCTTCCCAGCTTAAAGCCTGGATCACGAAAGGAATGCCTACAGCCTTACAATAAGTTTCGACAATGCCCTCGGGACATTCCAGCAAATCGTCGCTATCAATAACGGGTGGCGCTTCCCCTCGCCTATCCGCCAAACGATCAAACAGTTCTCTTTGTTCGACAAAGGCTGTTTCCTCGAGAAGAAAATTCGGCCAGTGTTTCGCCATTGACGTGATCACCTTGGCCGGATCACGTATCAGAAAACTATGGCTCAAATGTTCCAGAATATCGTCATCCCAGAGATGCTTGATGTAGTGCGGGAAGTCTTTTGAAAACACAGGCCCTTTTTGACTGGATTCTTTTAAGGTTTGCCAGACGCTTTCAAAGGTTAATCCTTTCAAGCGTGGGCTATTCGCTTTGATACGCGGCCACCTGGGGTCCTCACCCTGGTACCAGGCTTCGCCGAATGGTTCGTGAAAACAGGTCATATCTCCACGCATACGCATCATCCATTCGAAAGCAGTGGACGTCGAACGCGGCGTGGCCCACAGCACCAGTATTTTGTCCATTATCACTCAATCTATTTTTGCAAGGACGACAATAAGCGACCGTGTTGACCGACCGGCGCGGTACCCAGCGATTTAAATAAACGCCAGTAAAGCGCGGTATCTGACGACACAATTGGTTTGCCAATATCGGCTTCCAGTTCTTTGTCTAAAGAAACTATCCTTTGCGGTAATCCGTCAGCGCGACGAAAATTCGGCATACCGTTGACAATGATCGCTTCGGCGCCCGGCGCCTGTTCAGCAACATAGGCCATCGATTTTTGCGCAAAATCGCCTGGAAATATCCAGGTGCAATCATTACATTCCTGCTGCGTTTTAAACAATCCCATATCGGTGAAATTGCCAACGTAAAGCAAGTCAAATCCAGCTTCCCTGAGAAATCGGGCAATTCCATCACGCCAGTCCGGCCAGTAATACACCGAGTTAAGCGCTATCTTTTCAACATTCATTTCTCGAAGTGCTTCGACCAGGCAGTAGCCTGCCATGTGGAAAGGCGTTTCGTAGGTATCGCTGATTCGATCGCAGATATCGCGAATTTCGTTCGGTGTGGTGCCCTGACAGTGAACCCAGTTAGTCCCCACCTGTCCGCAGGCATCGGCGCCATTATTGGACATGCATTCGACGAACTCTTCGAGCAAATGAAAATTATCGACGCGTTGCGTGAGTTCATGTGCGTATTCGGGCACATGCAACATGCGGCCATGCACGCCGACATTATCGGCACTGATGCGCAGAAAATCGCTTGGCGCTGCATCGAAGTCGTGCGGCGGCGAGGTAAAACCGACCTGGTAAGTAAAGAGTTTGTTTTTCGGGTCTTTCCAGCGTTCGGGTTTCATGATTTTCCTCCCCGTAATAAGGTATAGTCATTGCTATGCAACCAACTCGTTGATATCAGTAAAAATGAAATTACCAAAACTATCAAGCATAATTTCCACCTCTGAAACTGTTACCGACGATCAATTTGAGAACACATGAAGGCTTATGATGTTGCAATTATCGGTGGGGGTCTGCTCGGTTCGGCTTTCGGATGGGGACTCGCCAACCGTGGCCTGCGCACTGTTGTATTCGACGAAGGCGACAATGCGATTCGTACTGCACGCGGCAATTTCGGCCTGGTCTGGGTTCAGGGAAAAGGAGTCGGCATGCCGGAGTATGCTCGTTGGTCGTTAGAATCTTCGCGCCAGTGGGCAGCATTTGCGGAACACTTAAAGCAGGAAACAGGGATTGATAGCTTCTATGAACAGCGTGGAGGATTTGTTATTTGTCTGGATGAAGACGAATTCAATACCAACCTTAAATCGTTGGAAAGACTGAAGCGTGAATCATTCTCACAGGATTACGAATACCAGATCGTCGGCCAGACCGAACTGAAAAAACTAATACCGCTGGTCGGTAATGTTGTCGGGGGTAGTTACTGCCCGCACGATGGCCACTGCAATCCGTTGCTGCTATTACGGGCTATGCACACCGGCTATCTGAACAAGGGGGGTGAATATCGGCCGAATCACCACATTAGCCACATTCGTAGTCTTGCAGACGGTGGTTTCGAGTTGGCTACAGACCAGGGTAAAGTCGCAGCAGTCAGCGAGAAAGTGATAGTTTCGGCCGGTCACGGATCCGCCGACCTCGGTGTACAGCTTGGTCTGGATATACCAATTATCCCGGATCAGGGTCAGGTATTGGTCACCGAAAAGGTCGAGCCAATCCTGAAATATCCAACCAACTATGTCCGCCAGACTGACGAGGGCAGTTTTTTACTCGGCCCTTCGAGCAGAGATGTTGGCTACAGTTTAGACACCAACCCGCTAACCTTAAAGGAAATAGCCCAACGCTGTATCAGGGCTTTCCCGAAACTCGAATCCCTACGCATCCAACGTAGCTGGGCTGCGCTTCGCGTGATGACGCCGGACGGCTTTCCGGTTTATCAGCAATCGGATAGCCACCCCGGGGCATTTTCATTTACCTGTCACAGTGGTGTGACTCTGGCTGCCATCCATGCACTTAAAGTCAGTCAATGGGTTAAAGCAAGTGTTATACCCGACCAATATGGGATTTTTCATCCACGGCGGTTCCATGTTTGAACGGTTACAACCGATAATCAATCCGGTCAGAATTCGGTTCGAGGATCAGGATATTACTGCTGAATCGGGTGATACAGTGGCGGCTGCACTACTCAGTTCGGGTGTTTTAATATTCCGCGAATCTACCGGTTCGAATAATGCTCGAGGTCCTTTTTGCATGATTGGTAACTGCTTCGAATGTCTGGTCGAGATAGACGGTGTGCCAAATATACAGGCATGCCAGGAACGCGTGCGTGACGGTATGCTGGTGCGTATACAATGTGGCATAACCCGGTTTGAGGTCGACGGTGAATCCTGATGTATTGATCGTCGGAGCGGGTCCAGCGGGTATGTCGGCAGCACTGGCCATCAACGCTGCTGGTGCAGTGGTTCGGGTTGTAGAAGAACAACCTGCCGCAGGTGGACAGGTTTATCGCGCAATTGACCGGATAAGCCGAAAGCACCCCGAAAATCTAAAACTCTATGGCAGCGATTACGCTCGCGGTTTGTCTATTAGCCGCCAGTTCAGGGAGGCAAATATTGAAGTTTCATACTCAGCCCGAGTATGGGATATCTGCTTTGAAAATAACAGACCCGCGGTTGGTTTGTTGGAGGGGGATCAAGCCAGCTATTGCTATCCCCGCCATATCGTTCTGGCGACCGGAGCAATGGAGCGGCCAACACCATTCCCCGGCTGGACCCTACCCGGCGTCATGACCGTTGGCGCTGCGCAGACGCTTTTCAAGGAGTCAGCGCTATTACCTGAATCCTCATCTGTCATCGCAGGCACCGGCCCCCTGGTCTACCTGTTCGTTAAGCAAATGATCGCCGCCGGACGCAAACCGAAATTAATTCTGGATACCGGTCCGCGATCGGTATCTCTGTCCAACTGTGGTAAATTATTTCGCGCATCGATAACCAACATGAACGCTTTATACAAAGGTTGGTCATGGTTGCAGGAAATAAAACAGGCTGGAATCGAACGGCTCACCGGCGTGACATCGATAACAGCAAGAGGAGGTGAGCGCTTACAATCGGTTGAATATAGGCGGGGGAATAGAAGCTTTGAAATCGACACCGATTTACTGCTGGTTCACGACGGTGTGATTCCCAATAGCCATTTGGCAATGGCTGCAGGCTGTGAACACCGCTGGAATTCGTTTCAGCGCTACTGGTCACCCCTACTCGATAGGCAGGGTTTAAGTAGTCAACCTGCCATCTCGATATGCGGAGATAGCGCGGGCATTGCCGGAGTCGATGCAGCGACCTGCTCGGGAGCTGTAACCGGCTGGAACGTAGCAAAGTTATTGAGCTTTATTGACCAGGTCCGGTGCCAGTCTGAAACATCGCAAAACAGGCAATCGATAACGCGAATTTCGACCTTACGACGATTTATCGATAGCCACTATCTGCCGTTTGAATATTTTCAAATACCACCTGATGACGACACCGTCGTCTGTCGATGCGAACAGATAAGCGTTGGCGATATTCGGCAAGTCGCCACAATTGGGTGCATGGGTCCAAACCAGGCCAAGGCTTTCACCCGCTGCGGAATGGGACCCTGTATGGGGCGTCAATGCGGCAATACCGTTAGCCAGTTATTTGCGAAATTCCATGACAGGTCAGTAGCTGAAATCGGATATTATCGGATTCGACCTCCGCTTAAACCTTTGACTTTGAAACAACTATCAAACCTAGATCTAACTCAATAGATGATAGTTTCAAGCCGATATTCGCTCTGATCCAACCCTGATACATCGGGTTGCGGGAAAAAGTCGATCGGTACCATGTCAAGTCCGAACTTGCCTCCCGCTATTAGCATTCCATCTGCGTCGACTGAGCGACTTCATAAAATCCTGCAATCTCACGCCTACCAAATATCATCCTGGAAAACGCAGTAGGCTCATGCGAATTATGCTTCACCAATCTGCCCTACTTACAAATCCGAAAAACTCTTGACCAACATCATTTGATCTAGACCGGCGCCCTGATATAGTAATCGCCTGGTTTGACAACCCCTATTCTCTATGAAAGCACTCAAGGCTATTATTTCAGCATTGTTCGAAAGCCTGCGTGATTTACTCCCCATCATTGTCGTGATCGGTTTTTTCCAGTTGGTAGTATTGCAACAGCCTATACCCAATTTTGGTGAGATAACACTGGGTTTTGTTTTTGTGGTTATCGGTTTAACCCTGTTCGTCAAGGGATTGAATATGGGACTGTTTCCGATTGGCGAGACTATGGCGTATGCTTTTGCCAGTAAGGGCAGCCTGTTCTGGTTACTGGCATTTGGTTTCGCTCTGGGTTTCGGTACCACGGTGGCCGAACCTGCTTTGATCGCTGTGGCGGCTGAAGCAGCGTCCGTGGCAGCGGTCGGTGATATAATTGAAAACAGCGAGGCTTCGAAAGATGCCTACGCTTTCGGACTACGCATTACCGTCGCGGTATCGGTGGGTTTCGCGATTGTCATCGGTGTATTTCGTATCATCAAAGGATGGCCTATTCAGTATTTGATTATCGGTGGCTATATTGCCGTAGTGATTATGACAGTGTTTGCACCGAAGGAGATTATCGGCATTGCCTATGACTCGGGTGGTGTGACGACTTCGACCATCACCGTGCCGCTAGTAACGGCGTTGGGTGTCGGCCTGGCCAGTTCAATAAAAGGACGTAACCCGATGATTGATGGTTTCGGCCTAATCGCTTTTGCTTCACTGACGCCGATAATATTTGTCATGGCTTACGGCATGGTTGTTTGAACCGGCTATGCAGGTAATCATCGATCTATTACTGACCATCGTCGCCACTATTAAGGATGTGCTGCCGATTGCGCTGGTTATATTCGGCTTTCAATGGCTGGTATTGCGTAAACCGGTTCCTCATTTTAAAAAGATTGTAACTGGATTTTTTCTGGTTTTACTCGGTCTAGGATTTTTCCTTGAAGGTTTGAATACTGCACTTTTCCCCCTCGGCAAGTTAATGGCTGAACAATTAACCGACCCGGCATTTATTCTGGCCAAAGCTTCAGGAACCACGCTGAACTGGTGGAATTACAAGTGGGTTTATCTATTTGCATTCGCCATCGGTTTTTCAACCACTATCGCCGAACCGTCATTGTTGGCCGTAGCGATTAAGGCCAATCGGGTTTCGGCCGGTAGCATTGGCGTCTGGGGATTACGAATTGCCGTCGCCATTGGGGTTGCTATTGGCATCGCGCTTGGCGTTTATCGTATCGTAACCGGCACTCCACTATACTGGTACATAGTCACCGGGTATGTATTTGTGGTGATACAGACTCTAAATGCACCCAGATTGATTATCGCGCTGGCTTACGATTCCGGCGGCGTTACTACATCAACCGTTACCGTGCCACTGGTAGCCGCTCTTGGTCTCGGGCTTTCCAGCACAGTGCCCGGACGCAACCCTTTATTCGATGGTTTCGGCCTGATTGCATTTGCCAGCCTGTTTCCGATTATGTCTGTGATGGCTTATGCTCAGCTATCTGAGTGGCTGAGCAAACACAGCAAACAACCTCCAACACGGGAGAGATAATTATATGCATTTTAAACTAATCATTGCATTCACCGAGGAATCGATTACCGATAAAATCGTCGATGCCGCCCGCGACAAGGGCGCGACCGGTTCGACGGTAATTTCCAGCGCCCGCGGCGAAGGCATCAATGTCGCTAAGACATTTCTCGGATTGAGCCTGGATACGCAAAGGGATGTGATTTTATTCCTGGTGGAAGAACACCTCTGCCGTGACATACTCGAAACCATTGCCAATTGCGGCGAATTCGAAGCCAACCCGGGCTCCGGTATCGCCTTTAGCATTGACGTCGACGATGCTGTCGGGGTCACCCACCAGGTCAGTCAGTTATGTGGCATTATTGAGGAAGATATATGAATACTAAACCTGTAGTCCGCGTACGCGATGTAATGAGAACGGAGTTTGATTTAATTGATGGAATTAACACGGTCGCCGAAGCCCTGAAAAACTCGAAGCATCCCGAAACCAAGTGCTTCCTGGTCGATAAGCGGCACGATGACGATGAATACGGAATCGTATTATTGTCAGACATTGCTAAAAATGTGCTCGCCAAAAACAAATCACCTGGCCGTGTCAATATTTATGAAATCATGTCAAAGCCCGTTTTCAGTGTCCATTCCGATATGGATATCCGCTACTGTACACGATTATTCGACACCTTCGGCCTCAATCGCGCACCGGTGATAGATAACAAACAGGTCATCGGCGTGGTTGGTTACACCGATATCGTATTGCGCGGTGTGCGTGATCAACTGACCTGACGGATATTTGGTCAGTTACTTGACTAGTCGGCAACTGGAGCAGCCGCTGTTCTAGCCTGAGGTAAGCCTCTATTCATCATATTGAAAAAGGGTTGCATGGATTGCGGGTTTGTCATCCAGACTATCTTCGGTGTATACCAGTTAGGATCGGCCATCTGCGTCATTGGCTGATAAAAAGTTGGGTTCGCCAAAGCGGTTATCCATTTATTATAATAAGCCGGATCCGACATTTTTGTAAATGGCTGATAGGTCGCTGGGTTCATAGAGGCGGCCATCCAGTTAAAATACATGTTTGGATTCATGAAGCGAGTCATCACTCGGCTCTTCTTGTTGATGTCTGTCATGCCTTTGATCCAGGTATCCCACATCACGGGTTCAGACGCACATTTGGTCATGACATGCATTGTATGAGGATCATTCAAAGCCGCCATCAACCCCATAAATTTGACAGGGTCAGCGATAGTATCCGCCATCACTTCCATATCGGTAAAAGCCTGGAGATATGGACGAATCAGCTCAAATTTCTCGGCATCAGCGTTCTGGCATTGACCGTAATACTGTTTGGCCAGATCAAATCGATGCTGGGTCCCATCAATTGAGGGAACATCTGTTGTAGGTTTCTGCCCATTATCGGTTTCGGCAGCATGCAGGTATGAACCTGCAGCTACCACGACCAATACAAACGCTACTTTACGACTCAGTTTCAATATTTTCATTTTTATCAACTCCTCCAATTTCGGATTGATTTATTGCTGAGCTTGCGGTTTAGCCGGTTGCGCAGGCATTTGCATCCAGGCTTTTGGATCGAAAAAGTTGAACGCGGCAGTGGTGCCTTGTGCTGCACCCGTATATGAGGCTGGATTCATCCATTGCATATAAGTATTCGGATCCATGAAAGTTACGTAATTGGCAGTATTAAGCGGCTGCATATAAGTATTCGGGTTCATGAATTGCATATATGCCATCAGATTCATCATCTGCATATAGGCGTTAGGGTTCATCATTTCACCGTAAGAAGCCGGATTCATCCAGGCCATCATATTTTCTGGATTAGCGAACTGCATGTAAAACTGAGGGTTCATAAACTGGCCGTAAGTCGCAGGATTCATGAATGCAGTGTAATTACTCGGATTCATGAAAACTTTCCAGCCTTCAGGACGCGCGAGATTCATTGAACTAACATTTTGCTGATTACCCATCATCGGCATCATTTTCATCCATTCCATCGGATTAAAGGTATTTGCAGCAGGCGGTTGTGTTTGGGTGGTTGCTTCGGTTGCGGACGCAGTGCCCATTGCGGCAGTAACTGTAAGCATCAAGGCGATTAATATTTTGTGTAGCATATCGAAATCCGCCGTATAAAGTTGAGGCTTAATACTATATTAGTATTTATTAATATACTAATTTAATAAATCAATGGGAGGCTAAGAAATATTTATTACCGGGTTAAATCTGGAACTGGAAATGTGCAATGGTCATAAAAATTGAGATATATGGGCTTAAGTAGAACGAAAGGCTCCTTTAACGGAGCCTTTCGTTAAATGCACTTATTAGTTACCTAGTTCAGGGGCAAATATTACTATAAAAAGTATTCAGTTTGTCGAACACGCCAGCACAGGAGGCTCCGCCAATGACCACGGCTCCACCATCCAGGCGACTCGCGCCGATACGTATACTGCCAACTGCTCCCGCCACATCAACTGTCGCGGTACTGGCAGTAATAACACTATTATCTACAGTTACCGATCCGTCAGTTCCCTTAATGCCGGTATTCGTCATCGCCCCTACGGCTTCGATGCGGCTACCGCTCAGCGTCCAATGTGAGTTTGCGCCAAGGAAAATGCCATAATTCTGTACCACCCCGTTTCGGGCAGAAACATCAATATTTGAAAAATGGGTAAAGGATTGCGTCGCTAGTAAACCGTAAACAAAATTCCCGCCATCGGCGGTAGCAATCGCATTTGACAGTCTGCCTTGAACTGCTGTCTGCCCACACCCGTTAGCACTATTTGAATCCTGGATAGCTATACTCCTGACCGTTCCCGTTACCGCAATGGTTGCACCATCGATATCCGCGGCGGAACAACTGTTAACGATACCAGTTGCTTCGTTGCCATCGGCGATCGCGGTAACATTACGAAGCTTTGGCAGAAAATTAAATGTGTTCTGGTTAATGATTGCAACGCTCGTACCCGAGGCTCCCGTCGCTATTGCCGTAACGTTGGTGAGATGGCTAACATGCGTAGTACCCGACCCTGAGATTGCAAAGGCGTAAGTCGATGCCCCCGTATTTTCCACAGTAATATTTCTCAATTCTGAGTTAGTCGCTGTGGAAACAGTAGACGGGTATCCACCTAAAACGGTCGCACCTCGTGCAGTAATCCGCGTTGTGTTTTGCCCGGATCCCTCAATGTCGACAAACGGTCGCATCACCAGCAGGCTGGATGTACCTACAACACCCAGGTCGTAGACTCCCGGCGCAATTCTTATGAGACAGGGATTTGTCGCGGAAGGTAAACCGCACCAGGTATCTCCAGCATCGACATTCGCCATCGCATCGAGTGGACTAGTATAGTCTCCACCACTCAATGCCACTGTTACAATATTCCCGGGACTAGGCGCCGAAACACCATCAATACCGGGCAAACCTTGTGGACCCTGAATTCCGGGAGCGCCTTCGTTACCCGGTAAACCCTGCGGGCCCTGAGGGCCCATTGCGCCATCATTACCTGGGAGTCCCTGTATACCCTGTGGCCCAGTCAACCCGGTTAAACCCTGAGGTCCTTGTGGCCCTGCAGGACCCACGGGCCCCGTCACACCAGGCCCGATACCAAGCTGCCCGTTCGCATTGATCACAACCTGTGCAGCCGTCGCATCTGCCGACAGGTCCACATTATTAATACCGGCTATATAGGCCTGTGACTGCTTGAGACCGTTACCAATGCGAATCGCGCCAGAATCACCTGATACGCCGACATTACCGATCATGATATTGTCATTCGTATTGACGAGTGCTTCGCCGGACTCGTTTCCGATCGCAATATTGTTCGATCCACCTCCAATCAGGGTCAAGGTTCGCTGGCCCAAAGCGGTATTCCGGATACCCGTTGTATTACCTTTTAACGAACGATCGCCAACTGCGGTATTCGAGCCTCCTGTTGTATTTTGCGCTAATGCTTCATAACCCATTGCCACGTTTTGCGAGCCGCTACTATTCTGCCCCAGGGCTGTGACGCCAACCGCATTGTTATTGCTACCGGTTGTATTGGAAGCCAGTGCCCCGAAGCCGATAGCAGTATGATTGTTGGCGGTGGTATTCAGTTTTAACGCATCGTTTCCGATCGCTGTGTTGTTGCCTCCGGAAGTATTTGCGGGCAGCGCATCTACACCCAGTGCCGTATTTCTGATTCCAGTGGTATGCGAACTCAGCGCGTTTGTACCACCTGCTGTGTTTCCGACAGCGAAGCTCAATACACCCGAAACGCCTTGAGGACCCTGTGGACCCTGCGGACCTTGCGCACCCGGTACACCCGGTGCACCCGGTGCACCCGAAACACCTTGAGGGCCTTGGATTCCAGAAGCGCCATCATTACCTGGGAGTCCCTGTATACCCTGTGGCCCAGTCAACCCGGTTAAACCCTGAGGTCCTTGTGGCCCTGCAGGACCCACGGGCCCCGTCACACCAGGCCCGATACCAAGCTGCCCGTTCGCATTGATCACAACCTGTGCAGCCGTCGCATCTGCCGACAGGTCCACATTATTAATACCGGCTATATAGGCCTGTGACTGCTTGAGACCGTTACCAATGCGAATCGCGCCAGAATCACCTGATACGCCGACATTACCGATCATGATATTGTCATTCGTATTGACGAGTGCTTCGCCGGACTCGTTTCCGATCGCAATATTGTTCGATCCACCTCCAATCAGGGTCAAGGTTCGCTGGCCCAAAGCGGTATTCCGGATACCCGTTGTATTACCTTTTAACGAACGATCGCCAACTGCGGTATTCGAGCCTCCTGTTGTATTTTGCGCTAATGCTTCATAACCCATTGCCACGTTTTGCGAGCCGCTACTATTCTGCCCCAGGGCTGTGACGCCAACCGCATTGTTATTGCTACCGGTTGTATTGGAAGCCAGTGCCCCGAAGCCGATAGCAGTATGATTGTTGGCGGTGGTATTCAGTTTTAACGCATCGTTTCCGATCGCTGTGTTGTTGCCTCCGGAAGTATTTGCGGGCAGCGCATCTACACCCAGTGCCGTATTTCTGATTCCAGTGGTATGCGAACTCAGCGCGTTTGTACCACCTGCTGTGTTTCCGACAGCGAAGCTCAATACACCCGAAACGCCTTGAGGACCCTGTGGACCTTGCGCGCCTGGCACACCCGGTAAACCCGGTAAACCCTGCGGGCCCTGAGGACCCATTGCACCGTCGATACCATCCACACCCGGCAAGCCTTGCAGCCCTTGTGGGCCCTGAGGGCCAGCTGGACCGACCAATGGCCCAATTGCCTCCAGTGCAGCAACTCTTGCCGCCAGTCCGGAGATTGCAATATCTTCATTCGAAGTTTGTTCTATCGCAACCAATGGGATAGAAGCAGGGTCATCTGGATGGGCTACTCGAGCAATTTCCGTACCTGTATCCTTGAGTACATACCGTACATAATACTGTGCTGCACCTATATCGTCGGGTACTTTCATAATGAGCGAACCCGACGTGCCTTTCCCTCTTTTCTTTGAAGAAACCACCTTGTTGTTGGCAAGGTCAACCAATTGAACCCTATCTTTCTTATTCAATAATTGGGCACTGTCTATTACAACATCGAAGCCGATTTCAACATCTTCACCGGCAACCACGATAATCTCACCTGTGGCTGAAGTGGCATTAAGAATTGATAGCTCAACTACAGGATCGGCAACCGCTTTACCTACAATTAAGAAACTGCAACAGAACAGAAACCGGGTGAATTTGCTGAAACTGTGAACTCTTTTGTTAGTCATTTCCTATATCTCCGAATAGATTTCAATCAAAAAATAGTGCAAAAGGTTCTGGTTTCAGTAATTGAGAAACTGCACTACTAATAACCCTATTTTTTGAGCTATTACTTTCCCGGTGGAGATGTTACCCGCCCTAAAGACACAAACATAGTAGCCAAATAGAGTAAACAGTACTGAGATATTTTAGTAAAGTCGGGTAGAAATCGAAGTAGTAGGGAGTCAGTGGGAAACCGCTGAAATAAGTTTGCTGCTTCCTGATTTTGTTAAAAAATTATGCGCCCGATGGCGAAAATTTAAATCACGTCACGACTATCCTGATCATATTGGACAAACCAGATTACCAAGCTTCTCAGTTAACTTCATATTCTCCGAGTAATCCACAGGGCAATCGATGAGCACGACAGTATCATCTGCTATCGCCTGTTTGATTGTCGGCAATAAATCACTAGCGGAGTCTATTCGATAGCCCTTGGCGCCAAAACTCTCGGCATATCTGACCAGATCGGGATTTTTAAACTCGATCTGCGTATCTCGCCCGAAACGTCGATCCTGATGCCATTTGATCAGGCCATATTTACTGTCATTCCAGACCAGAATAATCATCGCGACACCGATCCTTAATGCGGTTTCGATTTCCTGCGAATTCATCAGAAAACCGGCATCGCCGGTCACAGTTAATGCAGTGCGATCGGGATAGGCCAGTTTGGCGGCAATCGCACCGGGCACACCTATACCCATTGAAGCAAATCCATTGGAAATAATACAGGTATTCGGACGCTCGGCCTGATACATGCGTGCCATCCACATCTTGTGTGCGCCTACATCAGAGACAACAATATCCTCCGGCTCTAAAGCTTTGCGTATGTCGAGCACGATACGTTGTGGAACCATTGGGAAGGAATCATTGCTTTCGTTGGCGTTTATTTCTTCTACTATAGTTTCACGCAAATTCTGCGCTTGGGATTCAGATTTCGGAGTCGCTTCGGCGGCGATCGCATTTAAGGCATCGACAATATTACCGATCACGCCGCACTCGAGAATATAGTGTTCATCGACTTCCGCTGGGCTTAAATCAATATGGATAATTTTGCTATCTTTTTGCTTATTCCACAGATGCGGATGATATTCAATCATATCGTAGCCGACGCAGATAACGACATCGGCGCGATCGAAACCACAGGCTACATAGTCGTTTGCCTGTAGGCCGACAGTACCAAGAGACAAATCATGTGAAAAAGGGATACTGCCTTTTGCCATAAAGGTAGTAGCTACCGGCACATTAAGCTTTTCAGCAAATGCGACCAATGCGTCGTCTGCGCGAGCGCGCACAACACCATTTCCTGCCATAACCAATGGGTATTTTGCATTTGAAATCAGTGTGGCTGCCTGCCTGATTTTGTCCTGCGGTGGCACCGGTGGTTTGGCGCTTTGGACCTTGAGCGGCGCTTTGCTTTCTACGGGCATCGCGGCCACGTTTTCGGGAAATGAAATAAAACTGCCACCCGGTTTTTCGGCCCCAGCCGCTTTAAAAGCTTTACGCACAATTTCAGCGACGATCTCCGGTTCACGGATTTCTACGCTATACTTTGAGATCGGCTCGAACAGGCTGACCAGATCCAATACCTGGTGACTTTCCTTGTGCATACGCGTGGTAGCACCCTGCCCGGCGATACCGACGATTGGCGCTCGATCCATATTGGCATCAGCAAAACCGGTCACCAGGTTGGTAGCGCCTGGTCCAAGTGTCGCCAGACAGACACCGGCACGCCCGGTAAGGCGACCGTAAACGTCAGCCATGAATGCGGCGCCCTGCTCGTGCCGTGTAGTAATAAATTTAAGCCGGCTACCGATCATCGAGTCCATCACATCGAGATTCTCTTCACCGGGAATACCGAAAATGTACTCGACGCCTTCATTCTCCAGACATCGGACAAACAGATCACTTGCTTTCATTATATTTCCTCGATTGAAACTTCATCAGTAGAACGCCGACGCTGTTGGTCTATCCACCGGCAGCCTCCAGTAATTCACCTTCAATTGTAACCCGGTGCATCAGCCGCAATTCTCCATGATAATCATTTAACGCACAATGATGCGTCGCACGGTTATCCCAGATTGCCATTGAGCCTTTACGCCACTTGAAACGGCAAGTGAATTCACTCTGCTGCCCCCGCGCGTAAAGATAGTCGAGTAGCGGTTGCGATTCATCTTTTGTCCAACCCTCGAATTTGACCGTAAAATCACCATTTACATATAAAGCGGGGCGACCGGATAACGGGTGACGAATAACAACCGGATGTATAGCGTCCTGGGTAGCCAGATCGGTATTTCCGAGGCGACCATCAAGGTCATCCATATCCGTATTGAGGTAAGCCTGATCGCCAAAAGCATGGCGGCTTGAATGCTCTGCACGCATAGCTCGAAGGATTTGTTTCAACCCATCCGACAGCGAATTATAGGCCGCATACATACTCGAAAACAAAGTATCACCACCAACATCGGGAACCTCTTTGGCGTAGAGAATAGACCCGAGTGCCGGGATTTGATCATAGGAATGATCGGTATGCCACGTAGAACCAATATTTGCCTTTTGATTGGATTCTTTACGTACTTCGGCTATTTGGGGATGAGTCTCGACTGCCTGAAAAAACCGGTTTACATTGATCTGGCCCCAGCGTTCAGCAAACTCGATGTGCTGATCCGGGGTGATATCCTGATCGCGAAAGAAGATAACACCGTAATCGCTGAAAGCCTGTTTTATTTCGGTCAGTTGTTTGTCATCTACACCAGTGGCAATATTAACACCACCAATCTCAGCCCCAAGCACAGGGCTGAGCGGCGTTGCAGTAATCGTTTCAAATTTGACCGTCACAATTAAACCCCTCAAATAAAAATTAACCAATCTGCCGACAATGAGTTTCGCGTAACATAAAACTCGCAATTAAGGCAGCGGCGTTGACGACGATCAAACTCGACAAAGCATACACATAGGCTTCTGCAGTATAAATACGTGCGCCATCGATTAACGTGTTATTCCAGTTTAAATCGAGCAACCAGCCGATCAAAGGCTGCATCACAGCGCCCGAACCAACAATGCACATATTCATTAGGCCCAGGGAAGTACTACTGTAATTCAGCGAATTCAACTCCTTCACCGAGCTGAAACAGACCGTCATCGCACTGCCTCCAGCACCGCTAAAAAAAATCATCAACATCAACATGACGGTAGAGTCAGGTGTAAAATGGACAACCGTAATAATAGACAACAAGGCAATCACGGCCCCAATTTGCAATATCAAATTGCGTCGCTGCAATCGATCTGAGGCCCAACCTATCAGCGGTGAAAATACAGCCCAGCCGACGAAAATCATCGAAGTAATTCCAGCCGCTTCCACCGTTGAATAACCTTTCACACTGTTCAGCCAGGGTACGCCCCAAAGTCCGCCGAAACCCAACATGCTGGCAGCCATGCCAAAGCCTATAACCGCACAAACCCAGGTTTGAAAATTAGTCGTGACATCTTTCAACCCTTTTAAAATACTGGATTTGCTCCCAGCCTGCTTTTGCTCTCTGGATCTTTGAGGCACCAAAGTAAATACCATCACAGCCAGAACCACTGCCACGATTGCAAGTATATACATCGTACCACGCCAACCTATCCCCTCTACCAGATGGCGCAAAGGTGCCTGACCAAAAATAGCACCACTCATACCTACGGTTTGCAACAGACCTGCAAGCATGGCGTACTGCGATGGTTTAAACCAGTAACCGGCAATCGCCATGGTGCCGACAAATCCAAAGGCTACAGTGGCTCCAATTAATGCCCGTCCTAAAGATGCTGTTAATATCGAATCGCTCAACCCAAACCCGACCGAGGCCAACGCACAAAGTGCTGCCGCTACGCTCATCAACTTTCGCGGGCCGAAGTGATCGGTCAACATGCCAACAGGCAGTTGTATCGAGGCATAGGCATAAAAGTAAAACGCCGACAGCGAACCCAGAGCCGCGCCACCAACAGCGAAGTCGCGCATCAGCTCGTTGGTCATCACACTCGGAGACACGCGTTGGATAAACGCATAAGCGAAAAAAAGGGTGCCCAGGGTAAAGGCGACAATAGCTCGTTGCGGAGTAACTGACATGCCCGTCACTGGCGATGCTTTGGAACCACTTCCGCACCAACCGCCTCGGCTTCCTCGTCAACCAGATACTCGGGGAACCCCGGTGCTCTTAAATCTTCACCACAGGCATCTTCCAGCCTTTTAACCACCATCGAAGACCACACCCGCGGTCCGTACTTTGCCAGTCCGTCGCGCATGATACTGACAGCTAATGGCGACATTTCCAGCGGAACATCATATTTCTTACCAAGATCGTCAAACAGAGCCAAATCTTTGACTTCATGGTCCATGGTGAAATTGATATTATAACTACCGTTTAAAATCAACTGCCCTTCGGTTTCGTGGACAAAGGAATTACCCGATGAAATGCGAATGGCTTCGTACGCCACTCCGAGATCAATTCCAGCTTTTTTCGCCACCATGAAGGCTTCGCCGGTGGAGATTAGCTGCACACCAGCCAAATAATTGGTCGCAACTTTTAAAATAGAGGCTGTGCCCAGCTCACCTGTATGCAATACATTGCGCCCAAGCGTAGCCAACAAGGGTAATACTTTTTCAAAAGCCTCGCGCTTTCCACCGGCGAAAATCGCGATATTGCCGGTTGCGGCCCGATGACAACCTCCGGAAACCGGACAATCGACTGGAATCGCACCTCTTGCTTCGACAAGGCTACCCAGGCGACGAATTTCATCGGCATCAGTTGAACTCATCTCGAGCCAGATCTTACCTTCGGACAGACCCGCCAGCACACCACCTTCTTCTTCCATGACCTGTGCCGAGACAGCCGGTGAAGGCAGACAGGTAATAATCACGTCACAGCTTTGTGCCATGACCTCACTACTCTCTCCCCAGTTCGCACCGTCTGTGAGTAAGGCCTGCGCCGAAGCCTTTTCAAGATCACGTACGGTGAGGTCAAATCCATTGCGTAACAGGCTACCAGCCAGTTTTTCACCGACATTACCAAGACCGACAAAACCTATTTTCATAGCGGTGTTCCAGGATTTTTTAGACGCGCCTTTGTATCAACAATCAGACAGCATGGAAACCATTATTTATCTCCTATTGATAAACGCTTGACGTCGACTTGAAAGAACCTTTAGGGTTAGCCCAACCTCTACCCTATTCTTTGATCAAATATGTCTTTGCTCGAGTTACGAAAAATCGTAATTCAACTCGAAGAAACCCATAAAGAAATGGGTAAATCAATTTTGCCCTCAAGCCAAAAAGTAAAGAAATGGTAATTGCGGTAGCACTGGCAATTGGAGGTCGGCCACTGCATCGTACGAAAAAAGATGCCTAAAGGGATCGATGTTCAACACACCACAACTCATAGATAATCTAGTTCCAGTGGATACTCCGACAGCAACACCGGGGCACCAGCACTTAACCAGACCGGCTGCTCCAGCTTAACGCCTTCGATGCCGCCCAATTCGCCGACATAGCATTCGATACAAACCACCATATTCTCTTCGAAGACACCATCGTAAGCACCCCAGTCTTCATCTTCGCGATACCAGATGAATGGATACTCGACGCCGAGACCGCAACCGTGGGCCACATCGGCATAGCGATTGGGGATACAGTTTTCCGGCAATTGAAACGCTTTATCCGAATATTCCAGAAACTCGGCGCCTATCCTTAGCAACTCCGTATTATGTTGCAGTTGCTGGTAGGCCAGAGCATACAGCCTTCGCTGTTTGTCGTTCGGTTTTTTGTCGCCAACCACCCAGCTCCTGGAAATATCATTATAAAAACCCATCGGTCCTATCATGTCGGTATCGAAAGCGAGCATGTCGCCGTTTTCGATAACGCGGCCGGAGGTTTCCTGAAACCAGGGATTGGTTCGCGGTCCAGTACTGAGTAATCGAGTTTCAGGGTATTCTCCGCCACGTTCAATACTGCCTTGAATAAGCATAGCCAGCGCATCGCACTCACGCATACCTGGTTCGAGATTTTCACGCATAATGGCAACGCTGGCCTCGCAGGTTTGCAAAGATGCTTTTAAAACCCCTATCTCATCGACCGATTTAATCGAACGCGCACGTTCCATGATGGACTGCCCCTCCACCAATTTAAGAGACAATTTTCGACTTTCATTGGCCATGATTAAATCGGCCCTGTCAATCGCGAGTTTCTTTTCAACAATTCCTTTTTCGGTCAATAGTGAAATCAGTGAATGTGCCCAACGCCTGCCCATTTCTTCACCACGGTTACCGACTGCCATGAAATCCGTCGTCAACGACGGGCGAATATCATCCACGAAATTTTTCGATAGATGTGCCGAACTGGAAAGTTCATATAACACCAAATCACCATTGGCGAAAACAACCGCGTATCGACAATTATTATGCATTGTCCAGACTTGCATATTACGCGTACCGGTCGCGTAGCGAATATTTACCGGATCGAATAAAACAATTGCTGGACAATCGGCATCAGCGAGTCTGCGTTTAATCTGTTCCAGTCGATAAGACTGAATTCCAACTTGAGTCACTTTGTCAACGACAGGAATAGCCTGACTAGACATGTGGTGGCACCAGCACCAGTTTACCGGTATGTTTTTTCGAGAGAAATTCCTGTTGGGCCAACACAATGTCACTTAACGGGTAAGACTTTGCCACCACGGGCTTTATCTCGCCTTTCTCGATATAACCTATCAATGCCGGCAAAATCGATTCATCCTGATAGGTGCAGCCAAAGAAAGACAGGTCTTTCAGGTAAAGCGTGCGTACATCGAGCTCAACCATCGGTCCGGCTATCGCGCCGGCAGTAACATAGCGGCCACCGCGTTTGAGCACGTTGAGCAAACTCGGCCATTGTAGGCCTGCCACTAAGTCGATGACTACGTCCACGCTTTCATTGTCCAACGCTATTGCTAGTTCAGCATCGCGATCAATAACCCGGTCCGCACCCAGTGCTGCAACATCACCAGCTTTACTCGCGGACGAAATCGCCAGTACAATGGCACCGCGCCTTTTACAAAGCTGTACCGCAGCCGAACCGACGCC
>CAZYYM010000022.1:0-20174 GCA_964651385.1 uncultured Gammaproteobacteria bacterium
ACCCCCGGCTACCCGATTATGCGTAAATTGATGATTATTCAATGCTTCCTATTTGTTGCATTTCTGAGGATTTCTTTGCTTTGAGTAATTGCCAGATAATGGAGGCCACCAGTCCAGCCAATGCGAAGTAAGACAAATACTCGTTTACGACTATGTACAAGGATATAAAAAATAGAGCAACACTAGCAAATGCCAAAATCAAGATTTTCAGACTCCCTCGTTTTCGATATGCCAGAAAAATTCCAATGAATGTGACCAGTACGAATACCTGAAATGCAATGAAAAAATAGTATTCATACTTTGAGAGAGCACCTAGTCCAATTAGTGTTCCTATTATCGCTAATTTTGGGAAACATATTGGACAGGCAGCGGCGGCTATTAAAGTGCCGAGAGTACCAAATTTATCGAGTTTTAAATCCATTACCTTTACGCATAACAGTACACTACCAGGAACAAAAATTCCCTGTAAATTCCTACTATATAGGGACTATTATCCTTGCTATCTTAATATTTAAGTTTAAAGCAGGAATTAGTGGCGTGTCCCGATATATCTCAAAAACCTTCAGAAAAGTCTCCGTTTATACCTCAATCTGAACGCCTGATGGATCAGGTGAGAGAGGTACTTCGATACCATCATTATGCGATTCGGACAGAGGATGCCTATATTAAATGGATTTTGGCATTTATTCGTTTTAACCAGAGAAAGCACCCAAAGGAGATGGGGAAGGTCGAAATTGAAGCCTTTCTTTCTGATTTAGCGGTTAATAAAAACTGTGCGCAATCTACACAGGGTCAGGCATTAAATGCGATTGTGTTTTTATACAAGCGTGTTCTTGATATGTCTGTTGCTGAAGATTTGGAGCCTGTTCACTCAAAGAAGGCGGTAAAATTACCTGTCGTATTTTACGACGACACCACATGGGTGAGTCTAATTTGAAAAAGGCGATAGACAAGGCTGTTCGCCAAACGACTATAAACAAGCGTATTACTTCCCACGTTTTTCGCCACTCCTTCGCCACGCATTTACTCGATTCCGGTACCAATATTCGCGTTGTGCAAAAACTGATGGGTCATGCGGATGTAAAAACCACGGAAATCTACACGCATGTCTTACAGCAGAATCTACAACCTGTGGTTAGTCCATTGGATGAACTGGGGATTTAGAGCAGAATTCGGAGGCAATTGACTGTAGGAATATTTTCTGCCTTTGAATCATGGAAGTCTGCGCAACACCTTAATGCACCTGACAATATCAAAAATACACTCACGGTACTTTTGATTTCATCATGCACATCAATCAATTACACATCTTTTTCACGCTCGGCCGATTTTTCCAGGTTAGTAATTTGAATCAACTGCTGGCAGATTTATCGTTATTAGGAGTTATTCTTTATTGGTATTAAAGTAACGCGTACGAATGATAGGAGTGTATTCTCCACGTCAAAACAGTTTAAGGAGAATGAAATGTATCTGATAACCAATCGGGCACTGGATAAGAAGGGCAGGGGCTTAAAAATATTTGGTAAAAAACCGAATGCTGAAGGACCCAATGAACTCAGGTTGGTGGAAGTTAATCGTGCCAATAAATCCTGGCAGGTAAAAGAAGTACCCGACCGCCTGACCTCAAAAGTGGTCATAACACTAAATGGCAAATACCAATTGGGTCTGGATACGAGTAAAAAATGGCCTGGCAGTCTCAAGGTAGCCTGCGAACTATTTGAGCAGGCTCGCACACATACAAAGTCAATATTGTTTTATACCCATGGTTATAACAACGATGTCGAAGATGTGATCAATGCTGCGATCGAAATAGAAAGCCTCTATAATGTTATTGTCGTGCCTTTTACCTGGCCTGCAAACGGTGGGGGTGCCGTTTCGGGTACGGCTTCGTATCTTAGTGACAAAGCTGATGCGCGAGTATCGGCCGGGGCTATGAATCGAGCTGTCGGTAAAATTCAGCAGTATCACCGGACGTTAACGGCTGCGAGAAGGGCTCGATTGCATGAGCGAGCAGCTAAGAAGCACCCGAACAATACGCAGGAAGCCGATGGCTATTTCAGTCAATTAATGGAAAAAGACTGTGCGGTAAGTTTAAATCTGCTTTGCCACAGTATGGGAAACTACGTACTTAAAAATACCTTTAAGAATAGCGGTAACGCGACATCAAAACTGGTTTTTGACAATGTATGTCTGGCGGCGGCGGATACCAATAATAAAAATCATGCCGAGTGGGTCGAAAAAATTGACGTGCGCAATCGGCTAAATATCATAATTAATGAAAAAGATTCTGCGCTTATGGCCTCTCGGATTAAACCTGGCGATGAACAGCTCGCGCGGCTTGGGCACTATACCAAGAAATTGAATAGCTCCAATGCGCATTACATTGATATTACCGGAGCCGACCATGTTGGTTCAGAACATACCTATTTCAAAGGTGATGCGGTAGAGAAAAATGCAGCTTTAAAACAGTTGTTTCACGAAATATTTAACGGTCGATCGGTCGAAGGCATGCTCGATTACCGTGCGGATAATAACGCTTACCGATTATTTCAACTGAATTGACATTCGAGGCCACGGTTTTTTTGCGTCGACATAACCTTCTTGTACTCGCAAAGAGCAGGGCGTCTATAAAACTGGTCTATATTGTTCGGGCAATTGATACTCTCGACAAACGTCACTTACCGGACACTGAAAGCCTAGCGATACCGCAGCAAGCTGAAGATCCACCTGATCGCCGCCACCGTAAAGGCGATCGCCCAGGATTGGAAAACCTGCCTGGCTCAGATGCTTGCGAATCTGATGCTTGCGGCCGCTTATTATTTTAAGCTCAATGAGAGAAAGCCTGTTTGCCTCATCAAATTCGATTAAACTGGCCTGGGTTTTCGCACGGCGTCCATCAATGTCAGTATCGAATGTCATAGTTTTGTCCGAAGTTTTAAAATGCCCGATAACAACAGCCTGATAAAATTTATGCACAAGCCTCAGGGCAAACAGCGAAGTCAACTTTTGCGTGATATTTTTACTATGACCGATAAGCATTAATCCGGTAGCTGCCTGGTCAAGTCGATGGACGAGAAATGCCGGCCTTTGGTGAATGTCGTTCATTTCAATCTGACGTGTAATCGTACTGTGATCACCCCACCTGGAGCCTTGTGACAATACACCCCGGGGTTTTATCCAGACGCTGTAGTCTTTTTGGTCATCTAACAGCACCGCTTTTTCAGCTTGAAATGAAAGTACCTCAGGGTTGTAGTAAAAATGTAATCGGGCGCTGACCGGTAAATTTTTTTTTGCACGCCTTAGTCGACGCGTGCCTTTGTCATCGGTTAACCATACAGCACCTTTTTGCATGGCCTGTTTAACCTGATTTATAGACAGACCGGCAGCCAGGGATAATAAAATTGGTGCGTTGCTGCCTTTTTCAGTTATATCGATATGGTATTCATTGACGGACATGTAGTCGGATAGGAGTGGGTAATCTATCTTTACGTTGATTGACTTATCTCGCGAGGTCTTTCGCTAAACCCCAAAAAGCCTTGCCTCGTGAACCCATACCACGCTCTAGCATTGCACGCTTGTCATCAATAAATTTGGTCAGTGCGCCGATATCCTTGCATTCTTCAATTTGCAGCGTGAAAAAATCGGCGTAAGGGCCCATCACATCGGTTACCGAATTTGATAATGCCTTACGCTGTTTTTTGAAATCCGCCGTGGCACGGAGAAACCCAGTTTTAATCGAACTCCGGACATCATCGTCGACATTATCGATTTGACTGAAATTATTAAGTAACTCACCGATGTTCTTCTGGCCGTTGACTACGATGAGAATTGCACGAAGCCTTGGATTCAACTTATATTGCCGGATTTTAATCTCATCAATGCCTTTATCGGTTTTCAGTAAAATGACATTCTTATCCATTATGGCTACTCATTTATAAAGTGAGGTATATACGCGCCTGATTTGGAAATTGGGATTATAAACGTTTCCTGCCACAGGTACAGATCGATTCTTTTCGCCCTCACATTTACACTCAAATTAGGTCAATATGCGTGCTCGATATCCGCTTGGGCGAAGTTTTTTCAGGGGTGTGGAAATAGTCAAAACCATTGTGATAAACAGTGACGAGGGCCCCAGTTTCCGTATAGCCTCCTCAGGTAAAATTAGCAACTATCAAATTGTGACGAAATTTTATATGCTAGTCCGGTAATGATTTATTCAGCCAAAAAAATATTTCTGCTGCTATTATTGTTTCTCGGTATTATTTTTATTCCTATTGGACAAAGCATAGCGGTTGGTAGTGATATCATGGATTCAGGTTTCTCGCACTACAATGGCTGTGATGATTCCCTCGAACAAGTCAACGATCATTGTAATGATCAATTCTGTGCGCTGGATAGTTGTATAGGTTCATGTTCCGTTGTTCTCTATGTCAATATTTCACCATTAGTTTTCTCACCTGTGCGAGTTAAACCACTCGGTTACCGGTACTTACAACAATTTCAATCTCGAACTACCATTCCCCTTTATCGCCCTCCAATTGCCTGAGTTTTCTGTTTGATCAGTGTGAGCGCTGATCGCTACTTTTAATCGAAAACTATCAGGTAAGTCAATGAAAATTAAAACGAGTGCGTTATTGGTTTGTGTCGTTCTAACCCTTATCAATGTACAGGCTGTTTATGCCGCAAGCGACGTCAAAATTCCATTTCGATATGGTAAGGGAATGCTGCTTTATAATGAAAAATGCAGTTCCTGTCATGGCATTAAACTTGGCGGCACCGATAAAGGGCCGCCATTAGTTCATAATTTCTACAAGCCTTCCCATCATGGTGATAGTGCGTTTTACAAAGCGGCTTTAAAAGGCGTTCGGGCACATCACTGGAATTTTGGCGATATGCCTCCCGTCAACGGTATAACCAGAAATAAGATGGACAGCATTATTCCCTATATCCGCTATTATCAGCAGCAGATGAAACTTTACTAGAGGGATATACCAGTGATTAAAAAATTCTTTGTAATTATTTCTCTGATGCTGGTTGCAGGTCAGGCAACCGCAGCCACTGTCGATCGATGGTATTCAAACCAGCAACTAGTAACTGGAGAGGTATTATTTAAACGAAACTGTGCCTCCTGCCATGGTTCGAATGCGGAAGCTACTGCAAACTGGAAGACGACGGATGCCAATGGAAACTACCCGCCACCGCCACTAAACGGAAGCGCGCACGCCTGGCATCATTCTGGAGATCAGCTGAAAAATACCATTCTGGAAGGCGGGGTAAAATTTGGAGGTCTAATGCCCGGTTTTAGTGACAAGCTTACCGATGCTGAAATTGACGCAGTAATCGCTTACTTCCAGTCGAAATGGCCAGACGATATTTATTCTAAATGGGCAGAGCGAAACCAGCCTAATTCCCAGTTAAGTGATTCGGTATCCAGTCTGATAGAGAGCAATTCTGGAAGTAATGATGATATGACCAAATTACTTAAAATGAGAATTGGAAGTGATGACGTTGCTAGCCCGCTCAAGACCCCGGTTGACGGACTTTACCAAACTCAGTTCGGAAAGAATTATGCCTATTTAAATAGTGACGGTCGATATCTGTTCATGGGCGATTTAATTGATCTGGTAGCGGAACAAAATCTGACCAAAAATGCCAGGCAAAAAATTGATGTACCCAGTACCAATCTGGCAGAAACAAAGGGGATATCGGATACAGGTAAAATTACTCAACTGCTGGAAAAACGGCTGGGTAGCAGTAATGTTTCAGAAGCAGTTGCAACACCCGCTGAAGGGATGTACGTGGCGAAATTCGGCCCAAACTATGCTTACCTGAGCCGTAGTGGACGCTATGTGATAATAGGCAGCATGATTGATTTGGAACAAGGCCAAAATTTGACGACTATTAGTCGAAAAAGAACTGCCAAGGTTTTGTTGGAACAATTTCCTATCGAGGATAAGGCAATATTCCCTGCAATCGGAACAGAAAAGGCCGTAGTTAATATATTTACAGATACCTCCTGCGTTTCCTGCAAAAAGCTATTTATGGAGGTTCCTGAATTACAAAAAGCAGGCATTACAGTACATTACCTGCCTTTTCCCGATGAAGGAAAGAAAGGGCGCGGATATGCAACGCTAAAACAAGTCTGGTGTGCCGAAAACAAGGCAAAGGCTTTAACAATTGGCAAAGGCCTTGCAGATGGGAGCTTACCCGCGGGAAATTGTGCAGATAGTAGTCTTGTTGATAAAAGTTATGCGCTGGCTACAAATATCGGGGTCGTAGGCACACCGGCGATCTTCAAACAAAATGGCGAACATATAAAAGGTTACGTGCCTTACCAGAAGCTTATTCCGAAAATTTTAAAACAGTAGGAGTTCTTTATGTTGTTTTCAGCCAGAAATTATTTATTTTGTATCGGCCTTGCTTTGGTTACACATACCGTCTATGCGTCCCATGAGCCAGTATCCAGTGTTGCTATAGAAGAAATTAAGATTGGCAAGGGTAGCGAGGCATTGCCTTTCTCAGTCGTCGATGTCCAGTACACGGGTAAACTCGAGGCAGGCACAGTTTTTGATTCGAGTATTGGCCGTGCTGAGCCGTTTCGATTCACCCTCGGCGCGGGTCAGGTAATTCGTGGCTGGGATATGGGTATTCAAGGTATGAAGGCAGGGGGCAAGCGGATTCTGACAATTCCTCCGGAACTCGCGTATGGCAATGCGGGTGCCGGCGATAAAATCCCACCGAACGCCACTTTGATATTTGAGGTTGAGCTGGTGGGGGTGGAGCCACCGCCTTTTAGCAGTATCGGTAACGCCCGCTTAGCGGCAAAACTTGAGCAGGGTATCACACTGATTGACATCCGACGGATCGATGAATGGAAGGAGACGGGTATTATTGATGGCAGTATCAAGTCAACTGCATTTGACGGCCAGGGCCGCTTCCTTAAGTCGTTTGTTGAAACGCTGAAAAACACTGTCAAGCCGGAAGATGAATTTGCCTTAATCTGTCGTACCGGCAATCGATCAGCGGCATTGTCCAACTGGCTAGTCACCAGGAGCGCCTATAAGAATGTTTTAAACGTCAAGAATGGCATCAGCTCATGGATAAAAGAAGGAAATCCTATTCGTAAATCCGGTTATTGAATTACCGTGTCAGGGGGCTGCTTTTTCCAAAGTGGGTATTATAGAAAGCAGCCCGGCGTATAGTTCCGATAACCGATTTAACTTTACATAATATACAGAGTTAGTTTGAATAGCGTGGTTTACTAGCCCACCACAACCAGGTAAATCCGCCTAGGCCAGCCAGCAAAGAAGCAATCAGAACTCCTGTCTTTGCCATTAGTAGATATTCCGGATGACCAGCAAATCCTAGCTCAGCAATGAATATCGACATCGTAAAGCCGATGCCAGCCAGCAGGGCCACACCAGCGATTTGGCTAAAGCTGGTCTGCGCTGGGAGTTGAGCGACACCAAGCTTGAGCGCCAACCAACTAGCCCCGGCAATACCGAGGAATTTCCCCGTTATTAAACCCAACACCACTCCCAAAGTCACAGGATGTGTAAACGTATCGCCCAGACCAGCTAGTTCTATGGGGATGCCAGCATTAATGAATGCGAATATAGGGATTACCAGAAAGGCCACTGGCATGTGCAATCCATGTTCCAGTCGTTGTAATGGCGTCTCTACCTTATGTACCCCGTTTTCCATTGTTTGCACCACTGCACGCAAGTTATCATTGGTCATGATACTTTTACCCGGCTGGTGACTGGCATCGAAACGAACCATTAATTCTTTCACAAATTGGCTAAAACGAGCGGGGTCATATTTTGGACGCGCCGGTATGGTCAGAGCTGTTAGTACTCCGGCCAGGGTGGCGTGGACACCAGACTTGAGCAAGGCAAGCCACAACAAAACGCCGAGTAACAAATAGGGCAGGGGCTGGCGAATACCGATCAGGTTGAGTGCGATCAACACGCCCAATATGGCAGCAGCGATTAACAGTGCCCCAAATACGAACTGATCGGTATAAAAAAGAGCGATCACCACTACCGCGCCCAGGTCATCCACAATCGCCAGAGCTACTAGAAAAGTGATCAAGGCTTTGGGTACCCGGTTCGCTAGCAGTACCAATGCACCGATGGCGAAAGCGATATCGGTGGCCATAGGAATACCCCAGCCACGGCCAGAATCGCCTTCGGGATTGATTGCGAAATAGATCAGGGCCGGTAAAACCATGCCACCTATCGCGGCGGCGATAGGAAGTGCAGCCTGCTGAGGTATCGCCAACTCACCCACCAAAATCTCGCGCTTGAGTTCCAGTCCCACGAGGAAGAAAAACAGCGCCATTAAACCGTCATTAACCCAATGTTGTAATGACTTGGTCAAGACCCAGCCACCGATATTAATTCCAATAGACGTATGTATCCAGTGCTGATACATCTCCGACCATGCGCTGTTTGCCAGCACTAGCGCGAGGATTGCAGTACCCATCAATAGCAGGCCACTGGTGGTCTGTTGATGGATAAACTCTTCGAACGGGGTAAGTATTTTCTCGAAGGATTTTTCCCATCGGGCGTGAAAAATACCATTCTCCATAGTCTTTTCTGGTGCTTTCTTGCTCTCATTCATAATTACGTTACGCTCCTTTTATCTGCAGGTTAATGATAAGGCGATTGGAGGACTTCCTGGCTCAAACATTCACGTACCGTCTCGGTAATTGCGGTCACTGCCGGATGAGAGATTTTGCATTCCACAGAAATGGCATAAAAGTGATCGAGCACTTCATCGGTTTGCCCAATAGCCACTACACCGTACTGTTCCTGTACTTCCTTCGCTATGGCGGTCGGCGCAATGGATAGGCCTGTCCCGGCTCGTCCGAAGGCCTTCATTAAGGCGCTATCGTCGAATTCACCGACTAATCGCGGATGAATGTGAAGTTTGTCTATCCATTTATGTAGCCGGCTATGTAATACCGTTGTGACACCCGGCATTAATAGTGGTGCACCATTGAGGCTATCTGGAAAATTTTTATCAAGTTTGAGTGCCAGTTCGGGAGTCGCGAAAAAAGTAATGTCGCAATTACCGAGCGAGTGGTTGAAGCCGCGAACGCTCACACTTTGTGGAATGGGGCTGTCTGAGATCACCAAATCGATGCGGTGTACTGCTAATTCATCCAGCAGGGTGTCGATGGTACTTTCCCGGCAGACGATACGCACAGGCTCAGGCAAATTCAATGCCGGGGCCAGCAAGCGATAAGCAATGGATTTCGGCACTACATTCGCGACGCCAACTTTGAATACCAGAGGTCGCTCGTCTGGAAGATTGTGCACCATTTCCTCCAGTTCGCTCCCGAGAGAAAAAAATCTCATCGGCATAGCCCAACACTAGCCGCCAAATTTCAGTTAGTTCCAGGATACGCCCCACGCGGGTAAACAATGCCTCGCCCATCTGCTCTTCCAGCAGACTGAGTTGGCCGCTGATTGTCTGCGGTGTTAGATGCAAGCGCTCGCTAGCGCGAGCGATACCGCCTGTTATTGCAACCACCCAGAAATAATGAAGATGTTTATAGTTAATCATCGCATCCTTAATACTTCGTAAAATACGAATAGTATAGCAGTAACATTCGACTATTACGTATTTTAAATTCGAATTAGCATTAACCATCATCGGAAAGAGGAGGCGAATGTATCAATGCTTATCGGCATTCAAGCGCGCAATTTGAAACTTACAGAAGATTTGCGCAATCATATTAAACGGCGCCTTGGTTTTGCCCTGGGTTCTTGAGACGACCATATCCTACGCGAACAGGTATGGCTCTCCGACATCATTGGCAATGGCCCGCATGGAAGCGCAGACAAATGCTGCCACATCCAGGTAATTTTTACCCATCAGCCTGGCGTCGTGATTAAGGATACTGAAATAGATACCTACTTCGCTATCGACCGGGCGGCTGATCGCGCAAGTCGCACGGTAGCTCGCCAATTGACTCGCCAACGAGATAAAGACCGCTCATATGGCTTACGTGAAATGAGATCTATAACCGAATAACTGGGACTAACTGGATACGATTAAAAAATGAATATACCAACAGCAAATACTGGGGCCCGTGCTCAAACTGCTATTCTAGCGACCAACAAGGTGATCCGTAACACCTATACGCTATTGTCCATGACATTGCTGTTCAGTGCATTGACAGCGGGCGTTTCGATGGCTTTGAATTTACCCCATCCCGGCTTACTGCTAACACTAGGTGGTTATTTTGGCCTGCTGTTCGCTACCTCTAAATTTCGCAACAGTAGCCTGGGGATAGCCTTCGTATTCGCACTGACCGGATTTATGGGGTATACGCTGGGCCCGATTATCAATGCCTATATGGCGTTACCTAATGGTAGTCAGGTTGTAATGACTGCCATGGGTGCCACTGGCGCCATCTTCCTTGGTCTATCTGGCTACGCGTTAAACACTCGTAAGGACTTTAGTTTTATGGGTGGATTTTTAATGGTTGGCATTCTGGTTGGCTTCCTGGCTGGCCTGGGTGCGGTGTTCTTCGAGATGTCCGCTTTATCCCTGGCTGTATCTGCCATGTTCGTGCTACTGATGGCTGGCTTAATCCTCTACCAGACTAGCAGCATCATCCACGGCGGCGAAACCAACTACATCATGGCGACTGTGACACTTTACGTTTCTATTTTCAATCTATTCACCAGTCTGTTGCACTTGCTGGGATTCATGAGTGGCGAAGAGTAGCAAATTAACCCTGTTTACAAGCGGAGCAAAAATAAATGTCCATACAGCACAAAAAAAACTTACCAGTCCCGGTAAACCGGGCAAAAACCATGGAATCACCCTATAGGAGCAATCTAGTCTATTTCGTTACAGCAACGCTAGTGCTACTTGGCGTAGCCACACTCATCAATGTTGTGAGTTTGTAACACCGGTGGACCTCTCATCCAGTCGCATCCTGACGTGCTCGAAGGTGCCGTACATCCGGATTTGTACTGGCAGTCATTCCAGAGCGGCTACGGCTGATGATATTACACTACAGTCCATTTTACTGATCCCCTTAACCTTAAAAAGTTGCTAGAATACTGGTTTTGCCGAGATTGCCATGAGTGTAGATGATGAAAATATATTATTTTCTTACCGTAGAGGTACACAGAAATGAGTAATGAAATTACTCGGTGATCGGGGCAAGGCTCTGACGGTGCAATACACCGGTTTACTACCCGACCTGTTTCGTGAAGGACAAGGCATTATTGCCAATGTCAAACTGGATGAGTTGGATAAATTTGTTGCCGAAGAAGTACTGGCTAAACATGATGAAAATTACATGCCAGCGGAACTCGTCGGAATGCATTCTAAAAACGAAATTCAGTAGTGATTCCTGAAATCGGTCATTTCAAGCTGTCATCGATGAGATGGAGATCGATTCTGGTGACTGCCATAAATTTTATTAACATCAGCCGAGCTACTCGCGCTGAGGAGGAAATACATTGATCTCACGAATCTTGTGCATGCTTAGTCTGGTCGTAGTACTACTTCCTGTACAAACTGTTGAAGCCTACGAGGTGTTGAAGGCGCGAGAGCTGGCCTCACACTGCAAGGCGGTTCCCGAGGCCAGCGACAGTACCGACGGCCAGTATTGCATCCGCTATATTCGGGGGTTTATCGATGGTGCGGTCGCTACCGACGCGCGCGTTATGGTTAATTTGGAATCCGAGCTCGCGAATGAAACATTCAGTCAGCGTGCCATCCGTCTACGCTCGCCTGATCGCAGGATTTATGGACGCGCGGCACGATATGCTGAATTTTGTCTCGGAGGCCCTGTGTCGCTCGTTGAAGTGGTCGATAAAATAGTATCTGACCTTTTTGAACGGAATTATATTGAGGCAGAAGTCAGTGCTCGCGATCTGGTCTACGCCTCGTTACGAAAACACTATCCGTGTAAGACTCCGGTGTTAAATTAATGAATCGGATATTTTTCCTGCGTATGGCTAAGAAGGCGGTGTTCACATTGCATTCCGAGTTAATTACGATACTTCTATACCGATCTGACGAGCAAAATCTTCTGCTGGTCTGCATCTTCCAATCCAGTCGCAACTGCGTAGGGCTATCTAATCGGTCTAGCCCGGGTACCTGATATCGATGATATCTACCACTAAAGAGCGTTGGCTTCGCTATGCCGCATTACTGTCCCTACTGATTACGGCCTGGGTGCTGTGGTCTGGAATTTACACACCGTTATTACTGGGGCTCAGTGCCCTGTCTTGTGTATTGAGTATGTACCTGGCACATCGCGTCGGTTTTTTTGATGAAGTATTTTCCTTACAGGTGATACCCCGTCTGCCACGCTATTGGGGTTGGCTATTGCTAGAAATCACCAGATCCAGCTTGGACGTTGCGCGCATCATCTTGCGCCGACAACCCCCGATCAGTCCCACGGTTGTAGAGTTCGATGCGGCGCCACAGAATCTTGTAGGCCAGGCAATTTTGGGGAACTCGATTACGCTTACGCCGGGCACATTGACGCTGGACGTTCATAATGGGCGACTAAGGATTCATTGTCTGACGCAAGCGGGGGCCGATACGCTGATGTCCGGCGAATTTAACAGCCGAGCCGCTGAACTAATGGAGGACTAGTTGTGTATTACGTAGTCTCAATCGCAATTATGGTCACCATGGCACTAGCGCTCATCCGAGCGGTGCTTGGGCCCAGCGTTTATGACCGCGTTTTAGCGGTCAATATGTTCGGTACCAAAACAACACTATTGCTATCGGTTATTGCCTTCCTGTATGGCCGCCCTGATTTCCTCGACCTGGCACTCACCTATGCCCTGATTAACTTTATTGGCGTATTGGCTGTGCTTGAGTTTTTTCAGAGTCAATCAATTCGGAACACAAGCGATCACTTGGACTGAAATTCCACCTTGGGCATCACAATTGAAATACTTAGTTGGGTTTTACTGACTGCCGGTGGCGTCTTTATCTTTATTGGGGGACTCGGGGCGTTACGTCTGCCTAACTTTTTTACCCGCATGCATGCGGCAAGTCTCACTGATAGCATGGGTTCGATACTGGTCCTGCTCGGTGTCATGCTACAGGCTGGATGGTCACTCGCCGCATTCAAACTGCTTGCGATCCTCGCTTTTCTTCTTCTAACGGGGCCGACAGCATCCTACGCACTGGCGAACTCAGCGCTGCTGTCCGGGCTTAAGCCGGAAGACTCCCGCTCCGACAGCGCGTCGAAATAACGCCATGGTAATTCTGTTTGGTGTGTTTCTATTGACGTTATTGGTGTTGACGGCAGTTGCGATCGTACGCACGCAGAATCTCTTCGTAGGCGTCATGCTAACAGGTATTTTTAGCCTGTTAATGGCGGCCAATTTTTTCGTTCTCGACGCCGCTGACGTTGCCCTGACTGAAGCGGCAATCGGTGCCGGGATTACGACGGTGTTGTTTCTTGGCGCACTAGCTTTGACGGCAGAACGGGAAAAGTCGGTCTCAGCCGGGCGGTGGCTATCAATGGCGGTTGTCATCGTTACGATGTTGATATTGATTTACGCGACCTTTGACAAACCGCGACTTGGTGATCCTCAGGCACCGGTCCACCTGCACGTGGCTCCCTGGTATATAGAACAGACACCGGAGTTGATCGACATCCCCAACATGGTTACCGCCGTTCTCGGCAGCTTCCGCGGATATGATACTTTGGGAGAGTTGTACGTGATTTTCACCGCCTGCATCGGAGTACTTTTTATATTGGGTGGTCGGCGGTGTCAATACTTGCCATCGGGTGGTAAAACATTGTCGTCAACAGCCCATGGCCTTCGGTACCATCTGATCCCAAAAGTTGTGGGGCGGCTCCTGATTCCCTTTATTGTTTTATTCGGGCTCTATGTACAGTTCCATGGAGAATACGGCCCCGGCGGGGGATTCCAGGCGGGCGCCATCGTTGCCGCCGGAATCATTCTGTATGCTCTGCTGGAAGGAGAGGCACAAGCGTCGAAAGCAGTACCTCGCTGGGTTCTGATGGGTATGGTGATTGGCGGTGCGATGCTATATGGCGCTGTAGGAATCGCTGGAATTGCACTTGGCGGAAATTTTCTTGACTACTCTGTGCTAGCTGACGACCCGGTGAAAGGTCAGCAGTTAGGTATTCTGATAATCGAGCTTGGTGTTGGCATAACAGTATGTGGTGCCCTGCTTTTGATTTTCCACGCCTTCGCGACACGAGAGCCAGACTGATGGAATTATTTGGCCTCTTCAATTACTGGGCGTTCACCGTGGTTCTGATGACGGGCTTCTACGTCGTGATTGCCAAAGGGAATCTCATCAAGAAGCTTATCGGCTTATCCATTTTTCAGTCCGCGGTATTCCTGTTGTATATCACCATGGGCAAGGTTGATGGTGGAACAGCGCCTATTGTCCAGAAGGGTGTAACTGATCAGGTCTTTTCCAATCCGCTGCCTCAGGTACTGATACTCACCGCTATAGTGGTGGGTATCTCAACTACCGCGCTGGGCCTGGCAATCGTAGTTCGCATTAAAGAAGCCTATGGCACGATCGAGGAACCCGAAGTTCAGAATCAGGATCGAGATCCGTGACCATTACCGATCACCTACCAGCGCTGCAAGTGGTGGTGCCAATGCTGATTGCTCCGCTGGTAGTGCTCATGCGCGTACGCGGGCTACCCTGGGCGGTTGCTACGGCGACGAGTCTGATGGCCTTCGCGATTGCAATAGGTCTTACCAATACGATTTTTGATAGCTATAGTGTTACCTACGAAATGGGATCCTGGCGAGCACCCTACGGCATCGAGCTACACGTAACAGGCTTCAGCGCTCTATTGCTCCTGATCATAACCGGGGCCTCGACCCTGGCGCTTGTTGTCGGCAAGCAAAGTATCGATGGGGATATTGAGCAGGATCGTCAACCTTTGTTTTACGCCGCCTGGCTGCTAGTGCTGACGGGGCTCAGCGGTATTGTAGTAACAGGCGATGCCTTCAATATTTTCGTTTTCATGGAGATCGCATCACTGGCAAGTTATGTGCTGATCGCAGCTGGTTCAGACCGCCGCGTCCTGCCAGCAGTATTCAAATACCTCATCATGGGTACCATCGGTGCAACGTTTTACCTAATCGGTGTGGGCCTTATTTACATGATGACCGGGACTCTGAATCTGGCTGATATGGAGGCGCGCATTCACGAAGTTGGTGAACTAAGACCCATCCTGGTCGCGGCGGGGTTCATTACGCTCGGACTAGCACTTAAGGCAGCGGTTTTTCCATTACACGCATGGTTACCTCCCACTTATGCCTACGCGCCTCACATCGTCACTGCATTTCTCGCCGCCTGTTCAACGAAAGTGGCGATTTTCGTATTACTGCGATTCGATTTCCTCGTATTTCAACAAAACCTCTCGGCGCACGAGCTGCAATTTGCCATCTTCCTGATGCCACTGGCTGTACTGGCGATCGTGGTTGCCTCCAGCATGGCTATGTTCGATCGGAACCTCAAAAGTCTGCTTGCGTATTCGTCGGTGGCACAGGTGGGGTACATTCTGTTGGGTGCCAGCCTGGTCAGCGTATCGGGACTCACGGCTGCCATAATGCATATGTTCAATCATGCCCTGGCCAAAGGGACGTTGTTTTTAGCTGTAGCCTGTCTTGGAATGCGGTTAACCCAGTTAGGACTTGTGAACCTTTCAGGCGTAGCGCGACAAATGCCCTGGACCATGGCCGCGTTTGTGCTCGCGGGCTTAAGTTTGATCGGTGTGCCAGGCACGGCTGGCTTCATCAGCAAGTGGTTGCTGATCTCAGCTTCGTTGCAGGAAGGCGTATTGGGGGTCACTCTGGTAGCAATAATACTGGCGAGTTCACTGATGGCCGTGGTGTACGTCTGGCGGGTTATAGAAGTGGCGTATTTCGGTGATCCATCGGAGTCTATGCGGTCGTTAAACGAGGCACCGGTATGGATGCTTGTAGGAACCTGGGCTGCTGCGCTCATGAATATATATTTTGGGGTCATTCCGTCCTTGCCAATATCGCTTGCCGGTGAGGCGGCGGCATCCCTGCTGCAGCATATGCCATGAGCGGCGATTTTCAGTTACTGCTTCCGATCTTGTTGCCATTGGTGGGCGCTGCAGGCATCGCCATTGTCGGCCGTCAATATTCTAACTTAAGAGAAACAGTAACTCTGGTAACTGCCACTAGCCTTATGGTAGCAGTTTGGGCGTGGCTGCCCGATCTGCTCGTGGGTGAACGTCCGTCAGTACGCATTGCCGAGATGCTACCAGGACTCGCGATTGAATTTCGCTTGGAGCCGCTTGGTATGTTATTCGCCGCGCTGGCGTCGCTGTTGTGGATTATAAATTCGATCTACTCTATCGGCTACATGCGGGCTAACAACGAGCAACATCAAACACGATTTTACATTTTGTTCGCGGTGGCGTTATCGGCCGTGATGGGGATCGCGTTTGCAGGAAATTTATTAACACTTTTTATTTTCTACGAGGTTCTAACCCTCTCTACCTATCCGCTCGTAGCGCACAAGAGAGACGCCAATACAATCGTTTCTGCGCGTACATATCTCGGTATATTGCTTGCTACCTCGATCGGTCTTTTATTACCTGCGATGATTTGGACATATCAGGTAGCAGGTACCCTGGAATTCTCGCCGGGGGGTATTTTGGATGGTAATCTCGCAGGCCCTGCAGTTGGGTTACTACTCGCATTGTATGTATTTGGAGTCGGTAAAGCGGCTGTGATGCCAGTTCATCGCTGGCTGCCAGCGGCAATGGTGGCGCCGACCCCGGTGAGTGCCTTGCTTCATGCCGTGGCCGTAGTTAAGGCGGGTGTATTCACGATCACCAAAGTAGTGGTGTATATTTTCGGAGTTGATTTTTTATTTACTGAATCGAGCGCCAGCTGGCTACTGTATGTGGCTGCCTTTACCGTGATCGCGGCCAGCCTCGTGGCGTTACGCCAAAAAAACCTTAAACGATTGTTAGCATACTCAACCATTGCACAATTGTCCTACGTGATCCTCGCTATAGCGATCCTGAAGCCGTTGTCGGAAATCGGCGCCGCGTTTCATATCGTGGCGCATGCTTTTGGCAAGATTACGCTATTTTTTGCAGCGGGTAGCATATATACAGTCGCCAAGAAGACCGAAATCCACCAACTTCGCGGTATCGGTCGGCGTATGCCCTGGACCATGGCGGCCTTTACCATAGGTGCTTTAAGTATGATCGGTGTGCCACCAACTGCAGGATTCATTTCCAAGTGGTTTATTCTTGCGGGCAGTTTTCAATCCGATAATCACGTTGCGATCATCACCATCGTCGTCAGCACTGCACTCAACGCGATGTATTTTTTACCCATCATTTTTTACGCCTGGTTCAGCCATGAAGAAACTGTGCCTGGCACTGATCACGGTGAGGCACCGCTGGCCATCGTAATAGCTTTGGCCGTCACTGCAACACTGACGGTGTTGTTATTCTTCTTTCATCAGCCAGTGCTGGATTTGGCATCACAGCTCGGAGGAACGATCAATTGAACGCCGAACCAGAAACTGATCATTGGTTGGTACGTCCGCAGACGATCCGTTGGCTTTGGATCGGGTTTAGTGTGGTGCTTGCGCTAACTGTAGTATTGCAGCTTGTGATCAAAGTGAAGGGATATTTTGGCATCGATGGATGGTTGGGCTTTGGAGCCATATTTGGTTTCCTATGCTGTGTTGGTATGGTGCTAGTAGCGAAGGGCCTCGGTCGGTTCCTGAAGCGCAAAGAGAACTTCTACGATGACTGAAGCCTTGCCACCTGTATTGATCTTGTTGACTGCTGCGGTGATGATCGGCTTAACGCGCGGGCAGCTTCGTTCAGCTATCGTATTACTGTCACCGCTTATCACCTTGTGGGCGGTTTGGCAGGTTCCGGATGGCGTCTCGATAACGGTGGATTTCATTGGCTACCAACTTGAGCCTGTCGAGGGGAGTGCGCTCAGGCGCCTGTTCGCGATAATTTTCTCACTGATGACCTTTGCTGGAGGTCTCTACGCATTTCGCCATGCCAGCGCCCTCGAACTCGCAGCATCTTACGCCTATGCCGGCAGCGCTATTGGAGTAGCGTTTGCAGGCGATCTTATTACCTTGTTCATATTCTGGGAAGCGATGGCTATATTCTCAACGGCTGTCGTCTGGTGTGGCGGTACACCCATGGCGGGGAGGGCAGGCAAGCGCTACGCCGTCATGCACGTGATCGGAGGCGTAATACTGATGGTGGGTATCGCTGGAACCGCAATCCAGGCAGGCTCCATTGAGATTCAAGCCATGCGCGCAGTGGATTTCGCCAGCTGGATGATCCTCATTGGCCTGCTGATCAACGCCGCAGCACCACCGGTTTCAGCATGGCTCTCGGATGCATATCCGGAGGCCACTTCGACGGGCGCAGTATTCTTGTCGGCATTCACTACCAAGACCGCTGTGCTGGCATTAATTTTGCTGTTCCCCGGCGAACCGGTGTTGATTGGTGCCGGCATATACATGATTTTCTACGGTATCATTTACGCGTTGTTGGAAAATGATGCGCGCCGCATTCTCGCTTATTCGATCGTGAATCAGGTTGGTTTTATGGTGTGCGCGATCGGCATCGGAACGCAGCTAGCGCTGAATGGGGCCGCCGCCCATGCCTTTGCACACATCATTTACAAAGGATTGTTATTCATGTCCGCCGGGGTTGTGCTCTATCGAACCGGTAAACGAAAGTGTACTGATCTCGGCGGACTGTTCCGCACTATGCCGCTGACCTGTCTGTGCTGCGTGATCGGTGCGCTATCGATCTCAAGCTTTCCGCTGACATCCGGATTCACTACCAAGGCACTCATCTCCGAAGCAGCTTTGGAGCAAGGGCTTACCGTGATCTACTTCCTTTTGGCTGCCGCGTCCGCGGGCGTGTTCTTGCACGCCGGCATCAAGTTTCCGTGGTTTGTTTTTTTCCAAAAGGATTCCGGGCTTCGTCCCAAAGATGCGCCGAGGAACATGGCTGCGGCGATGGTGTTGTTAGCGTTGCTTTGCATTATACTGGGTGTGTTTCCGCAACCACTCTATGCCTTACTACCATATCCTGTCGAATACGATGCCTACTCACCTGGTAAAGTTCTTTTTTACCTGCAATTGCTACTGTTTTCGGGACTCGCTTTTTTCCTTTTTTTGCCCGCGATGAAACGCACCCTCACCGTCACACTTGACGTGGACTGGTTGTGGCGAAGTTATTTTTGTCGCCTGGCAAACGGCGTGCTGGTGATCACGACGGCGGTAACAGAAACTGTTACACGCAGCGCAATGCCTCGCCTCGAAAAAATCCAGGCATGGACTCAACGTCACTTGGGTGCGGGCGGTATTTTCGCTAGGTCCTGGCCGATCGGCACCACGGCGATCTGGATATCGGTGCTTTTAAGTGCCTACGTTTTGGCCTATTACCTTTGAACAATATCGATGCCAAATGGTGAAAGGCGTCTCAGAACAATGGTTCCCAGTATAAATAAACATTAGTCTTTTCTTCAACTGGTCTTATATAAGGCAAGTATTGGGGACGTCTTTACTACTCAATATGTAGACGGGATCCGGGATTGAAATAAGCTTCTTGTTAAACATCTCGTGCTCGATGTATTTAAACCCCACCAACCGAACCGCTTGACTTTTCACAAGCCCTTGCCAACGCGGGTGGTGATTATCGAACCTGCATCACGGTACTCGAGGTTGATGAAAAAGCCGAAACACCAATTATACTTTACATAATATACATTATACGCACTACAGTGAACCGCCTTATGGCATTACTAATTTGTCTATAGACTACAGATCACGAAAACGTCTCATCACCTGGCCCCAGAGATATAAATAGTTTCACTTGCTTACTGTTATAGCCGTATCATGTACCATTGAACAAACTTGGAAATTTCAGTTGAATAACGAAAAAATGCGCACGCTCTTGTCGTACTTGGAAAATCTAATAACTGTTTATCGCCAATAAGGCGCTATAAAATTCTCCAATTTCCTGTGCACATTAAAATCTTGAAATCTTTTTGCGCCGAACTGAGTTTTCCAGAATGGAAAATGGCGGTCTCTATTTATTAGTTTCACATTGAAACTATAATTAAATCGCTTATAGTATGTGCGAC
>CAZYYM010000022.1:20274-42467 GCA_964651385.1 uncultured Gammaproteobacteria bacterium
TAGTATGTGCGACCTTATTAACTTGGCAGCGAATATTAATTTTCACCAAATTAAAATGAGATGAAATCATGGTAGCTAAAAATAAAAAATACGCTCGTCCGGTGTACCTGGTCGACGGTAGCCGAACACCATTTTTAAAAGCACGAGGAAAACCCGGTCCTTTTAAACATGCCGAATTGGGAATTTTTGCTTCGAGACCGGTATTACAACGGATGCCTTTTGAGCCCGATGCCCTCGACGAAGTAATATTTGGTTCAACAATGCCTGGACCCGATGAAGCCAATATTGCACGTGTTGTCGCTTTGAGGCTTGGTTGTGGAGACAGAGTTCCGGCCTTCACAGTTCATCGGAATTGTGCGTCAGGCATGCAGGCGTTAGATTCGGCCGCATTATCGATTTCATCAAAGCGCTCGGACCTGATTTTAGCCGGTGGCATTGAAGCAATGAGTCGAGCACCTTTACTATTTCATGATAAAGCGGTCAACTGGCTTGCGAAATGGTGGGGGGCAAAAACAATTACAGCTAAGTTAAAAACTATTTCTTCCTTTAGCCCGTCTCTATTAGCGCCGGTAGTTGCACTTTTAAAAGGATTAACAGACCCCGTAGTTGGCATGAATATGGGCCAAACTGCAGAGCAAATTGCCTTTCGATTTGGTATCAGTCGAGAAATGATGGACCAGTTTTCAGTGGATAGTCATTTACGTCTTCATGCAGCCTATGAAAACAATGAAATGACCGAAATTGAACCGATTTTTGATGCCAGCGGCAATGTCTACGATCACGATGATGGCGTTCGCCCTGATTCGACTCTCGATAAACTGGGTAGTTTACGCCCTGCTTTTGACAAACCTTACGGCCTTGTTACTCCAGGTAACAGCGCACAAATTACTGACGGTGCCGCAGCCATAATTGTTGCCAGTGAAGATGCCGTGAAAAAATATGACTTGCCTGTGATGGCGCGACTGGTGACAACTGAATGGGCTGCATTGTCTCCCGCAGAAATGGGCCTGGGGCCTGCATATGCCATTGTACCACTGCTCAAATCGCAAAAATTAAAGCTTGAATCGATCGATTACTGGGAAATTAATGAGGCATTCGCGGCACAGGTTCTCGCCGTCGTCGAAGCGCTCAAAGACAAGGACTACTGCCAGACGCACCTGGGATTAAGATCTGCGCTAGGCGAAATACCACGTGACATTCTCAACATTCATGGCGGTGGCGTCAGCCTGGGTCACCCGGTTGGCGCCAGCGGTGCGAGAATCGTCCTGCACTTGGCTAATATTCTAAAACAACGTAATGCTAAACGCGGTATTGCATCGATATGTATTGGTGGCGGCCAGGGCGGCGCTATGTTGGTAGAACGGGAGACACATTTATGAACGATTCAATCAGCGATTGGACCACCCATACCGACGATCACGGTATTTTTTGGCTTACTCTGGATCAACAAAATACAGAAACCAATGTATTGTCGAGCTCCGTTCTTGACCAACTCAATGCCCTGCTTGACCAGATAGTTGCAGCCAAACCCAAGGCCGTTATCTTTAAAACCGGCAAGAAATCGGGATTCATTGCTGGCGCAGATGTTAGAGAATTTCTCACGGTAACGAACAAGCAGGAAGCTTTAATCATGATAAAACGCGGGCAAAACCTGTTTAGTCGGATCGAGGCTCTGCCTTGCCCGACGGTTGCAATGATTGAAGGTTATTGTATGGGAGGGGGCACTGAACTGGCACTGGCCTGCGATTATCGAGTGGGCCTGGACAGCTCATCGACAAAAATTGGCTTACCAGAAGTCAAGCTCGGCATACATCCTGCATTCGGCGGCGTGGTTCGTTCGACCGCTATGATTAATCCGATGCATTCACTGGAATTGATGCTTTCAGGACGGGCTCTAGCAATGAATCAGGCCAAAAAAATCGGCCTTGTGGATCAGGTTCAGCCCAAGCGTCAAATAGAACGAGCGGCACGGCAAATAGCATTAAAGAAACCCGCTCAACAGGAAATGCCCTTGCTCGGTAAGTTTTTATCTCTGCCCGGGGTACGAAATCTGTTATCGGGCTATATGAAAAAACAGGTTGCGAAAAAAGCATCCAGGCAGCACTACCCTGCCCCCTATGCCATTCTGGATGTCTGGCGCCAGTATTACGGAAACAGTAAACGTATGATGGAAGAGGAAGCAAATTCCGTGGCACGACTCATCCAGGGTGAAACAGTCCGCAATTTAATCCGGGTATTTTTCCTGCAAACCCAGTTGAAAAATCTCGGCAATAAAAAGTCATTTACTCCAAAACATGTACACGTTATAGGCGCAGGGGTCATGGGTGGTGATATTGCTGCATGGTGCGCGCTTAGAGGTTTTACGGTGACATTGCAGGACAGAGCACCCCAGTATTTATCCAATGCAATGGCGCGTGCGCATAAACTATTCAAACGGCGAATTCGAACTTCCTACGAACGTAACGCTGCACTCGACCGACTGGCGCCGGATTGTAACGGTTACGGGATCGAAAAGGCGGATGTCGTTATCGAAGCTATTTTCGAAAACATGGAAGCCAAGCACAAGATTTACCGCGAAATCGAGCCGCGACTGAAACCCGATGCAGTACTGGCTACCAATACTTCAAGCATCCCGCTTGAAGATCTGACCACAGTTCTTAAACAACCGGAACGTCTGCTCGGCATTCACTTTTTCAACCCGGTTGCACTGATGCCATTGGTCGAGATCGTAAAAACAAAGCAATCCTCCAAACAAATGATTGACCAGGCCTCAGCATTCACCTTGCATATTGGCAAACTCCCCTTGACCGTTAAGAGTTCCCCTGGATTTCTGGTAAATCGTATCTTGATGCCTTATCTGGTAGAAGCTATTATTCTTTTTGATGAAGGTGCAAGCCCGGAGTCGATCGATAAGGCCGCCCTGGATTTCGGTATGCCCATGGGCCCGGTAGAACTTGCCGATACGGTAGGCCTGGATATCTGCCATTCAGTTGCAGTAAACCTGTCAAAAGCTTATGGCATCAAAGTCCCCGATGGCCTTGAAAAATACGTCAAGTCCAAGAGTCTCGGTAAGAAAACAGGTAGCGGATTTTATCAGTACAAGAACGGTAAACCATTGAAGAATAACAATGCTGATATGGGCGACCAGAAAACCATCCAAAATCGCCTATTGTTTCGTCTGTTAAACGAGGCTGCTGCCTGTTTCGATGAAAAAATTGTCGAGGAAATCGATTTGCTTGACGCCGGGATCATATTTGGGACCGGTTTCGCACCCTTTAGAGGCGGGCCGCTAAATTACGGCATTCAACAGGGTGTAGAATCATTAACCAGTACCATGGAAGATTACACTACCAAATACGGTGAGCGATTTAGTCCGGTTGAAGGCTGGAAGCTGATTAAAAGCCCTGACTAATCCGCCAACTATGTACAGCAGGTTGTCGAACTCAGCTTAAAAAGCCGGTTGGCATTATTGTAGGTTTCTGTTGCTATTGTGGCTAAATCTTCACTTCGTATTTCAGCGAGTTTTTCAGCCACCAGCCCAACACGCCCAGGATGATTTTGCTTTCCTCGGAAAGGTGTGGGCGATAACCACGGTGAATCGGTTTCGATCATCAAACGATCCAGCGGGATTTTCCTCGCCATTGCTCGAACACTTGAGGCCTGACTAAAGGTAACAATACCCGAGATCGAGATATAAAAATTCATATCTATGGCCTGTTTTGCCATTTCCCAATTCTCGGTAAAACAATGCATCACACCCCCTACTTCTTCTGCTTTATTATCACGCATTATTTTAAGCGTATCTTTTTTAGCGTCACGCGTGTGGATAATCAATGGTAATTTACTTTCTCTGGCGGCTTTAATATGTATAGCAAATCTGTCCCGTTGCCATTGCATATCACTCTTGGCTTTCAGGTAATCAAGCCCGGTTTCACCGATTGCCAATACCTTTTCTTTTTCAGCCAGAGTACAAAGCAGATCGATGTCAGGTTCTTGCGCCTTGTGGTATCCCGGATGAACGCCGACAGAACAGTATATCTGCGGAAAAGGGTTTATTCGACTATACATCGCGTCAAACGTTTCCAGGTTGACGCCGATGCATACCATTCTAGTTACCCGGTAAGATCGAATAGTATCGAGTAGTGTTTGAAAATTGTTATCGTGCTCACCAAGATCGATACGATCCAGGTGACAATGTGAATCAAAGAACATGGATGGTATATGACATACCTACATCGTATGTGTCGGGCGATCGGCCTGCAATGCACCTGCCAGATATCCTTCGATGGTATTGCGAGTGGTGCCATTATCCTGGGAACTAAATTGAACACCAATGCCGGCGGCCTTATTACTTTGGGCACCTTGCGGAGTAATCCAGATAATTTTTCCGGCAACTGGCAAGCGCTCTTTATCTTCCATCAAACTTAATAACATGAATACTTCATCACCTAGCGAGTATTTTTTATTGGTTGGAATGAATAAACCACCATTTTTAACATATGGCATGTATGCCGCATAAAGTGCGCTTTTATCTTTGATATTGAGGGATAAAATACCCTGGCTGGGTGCCGCCATTATTCCCGACTCCGGATTAATGTTAACTTCGAATAATAATTTGTTTTATTGATATTAGCACGTCTTCCAGTTGAAGTTGAAAATTCAGATTATTTTCTTCGGTCATCAACTGATGATTTACTTGAGTCATTAAATTCAGCATTGCCTGAGCCGAGTCCTTTTTAACGGGGGCTTCCTGCAACCCAGAGTATTGCTGGCAATAAGCCTTAACCACCTTCAAGATCAATCGACGTACGAAACGGATATCGCTTTTGACCAGGTATTGACCCAGTTTGACCACATCGATTTGATTTTTCAGATATTGGGAGAATTGCTGCTTAAAGCCGGCGAGCAAATCGACATATTCGATGGCATGCAGATTAATAGCAAGCGAAGGATCACCACCGGCCAGATCGAGATATTGTTTCGATTCATCCATATTTAAGCCCTCGTGCTGTAGCCATTCAAGGGCCTCCTCCTCTGCGGGCAAACCCAAAGTCCAGTGCTGGCAGCGACTTCGAACCGTAACTGGAATCCTCCCCATTTTATGGGTTGCGAGGATGATCAAAGTATTTTCGGCAGGCTCTTCCAGTGTCTTGAGCAGGCAATTAGCACCAGCAATGCTCATTTTATCCGCCGGATAAATCACTACTATTTTTAAATTATCATAGCTGCGGGTTAAGTTAACTTCATGTATCAGATCACGTACCTGCTCTATCTTTATGTTTTTATTTGTTTTTTTCTTTTTATCGTCATAGAGAAGGCCGACCACTTTGAAGTCTGGATAGGTATTTGCCAACATCAAGTGACAAGTCGGGCACTGGCCACAGGGCTGACCTGCATCGTTGTCTCGACAGAGTAGTGACATTGACAGGTACCAGAGAAACGCCAGTTCATCAGATTCACCTGGCAGCGATAAGAGGATGGCATGCGGTAATCGCTGTCGTTGTTGACTTCCATTTATACGGGTTATAAACGATCGGTGCCATGATGGACAAACTGGCTTAATTCGTAAATTTTCAGCCTTATCAGACATCACAAATTACGCATTTCGAGCAACAGTCCGAAATGCTGATTGACCACTTCGAGAATCTGCAAACTGACCTGATCGATCGATTGATCAGCATCGATCAGCCGATAACGACCGGTATTGCTCAAAGCAATTTGTCGAAATGCCTTTCTCACGCAAGCATGATAATCACGGCCTTTTTTCTCGAAGCGATCTTCAGCACCACCTCGATCAATTGCCCTTTTCAACGCAACCGATTCAGGAATATCAAGAATTAATACCAGTTCCGGTGAGAAATCGCCAACCACGATTTGATGAATTTTTTCGACCAGCTCTAGCCCAAGTTCACCAGCGATGCCCTGAAAAGCCCGACTGGAATCCGCAAAGCGGTCACTGATAACCCATTTTTCCGCCTCCAGTGCAGGCCAGATAGTATCCCGTAAATGCGACCTACGGGCAGCATACATTAACAGCAATTCGGTCATACCATCCCATTTTTTTGGATCGCCTTTTACCACTAGATTGCGGATCTCTTCTGCTGGCGGAGAACCACCCGGTTCACGGGTAAGTATGCCCGGCAATCCGGCATTTTCAAACGATTTTAGCAATCGACGGCTTTGAACACCCTTACCAGAACCATCTACGCCGTCAATTACAATCATTCGATTCGATCGGTTTTCTAAGCTGATTGACATTAGTTTCCCTGGCTGGTTGCTGCTTTTCGTTCTGGTTTTCTTTTACTCAATTGATACCGACTCACTGCTCTATTATGTTGTGCAAGAGTTTCCGAAAATTGATGCGTACCATCACCTTTAGCGACAAAAAACAAGGTTTTGTTATCCGCCGGATGAAGGGCGGCTTTTATTGCATCCAGCCCGGGTAAGGCGATAGGCGTTGGTGTCAATCCTTTACGAGTATAGGTATTGTAGGGTGTATCTCTTTTTAAATCACGAAATCGAATATCACCATCAAAGTTTTCTCCCATGCCATAGATGACAGTTGGGTCCGTCTGGAGTCGCATACCCTTTATTAGTCGTCGTGTAAAAACACCAGCAATTAATGGACGTTCGAAAGCTGCAGCAGTTTCTTTTTCAATAATTGAAGCGAGAATCAGGGCTTCGTAGCTTGTTTTTACCGGGAGATTTTCGGCACGATTGTCCCATTCACGCTGCAGATGTTTTTGCATAAGCTGATACGCCCGTCGTAAAAACGAAACGTCCGTAGTGCCTTTGGGAAAGCTATAGGTGTCTGGATAAAACAGACCTTCGGGGTGCTTCTCCGGGTATCCAAGTAGCTGCATAATATCCTCATTGGACTTTTCCAGTAAGGTATGCCGGATAGCCGTATCCTGGGCTAACGCTGCCAGCAATTGTCGAAAAGTCCAGCCTTCGATAATGGTGAAAGTATACTGGATAGACAAGCCACTGGTAAAAGTATCCAACAATTCAGATGTAGTCATACCCGATCGCAGTTGATACTCGCCGGCCCGTACAGTCGTTTCTACACCCTTTATCCTCGCCATCAAAATAAACAACCAGGGGTCGTTGAATACTTTTTCCAGTGTCAATTGCTGAGCAATAAATTTAATATTGCTACCGGATTGAATCGTGAAAGTCTGTGATTCCGAGCTAAGATGAATTGTCTCGAATTGAAAACGTATCAACTGATAGGTGAGTACGGAACTCGCTAGTATACTAATCAGCAAACCCAGTAGCGTTACCTTTTTAACTAACCTGAAAACCATAACAGCCGCATGCTTTGCTGCCTGTTACGACAGGTCATTAAATTTTCTTAAAAATACAGGTTCCGTTGGTGCCACCGAAACCAAATGAATTTGACATAGTGACAGTCAGGGGCATCTCTCTTGCGCTATTAGCAACATAGTCGAGATCACATTCGGGATCCTGATTTTCCAGATTAATCGTAGGTGGTGCGACCTGATCGCGGATGGCTAGAATACAGAAAACTGCTTCGATACCACCAGCGGCACCGAGCAAATGCCCTGTCATCGATTTAGTCGAACTGACCGCTATCTTATGCGCCTGCTCACCCATCGCAAGTTTAACCGCCATGGTTTCCGCCAAATCACCGGCAGGTGTAGAAGTACCATGGGCATTGATATAATCTATATCTTCAGCATTTAGTCTGGCGTCGTTCATTGCGTTATTCATACAACGCGCAGCACCTTCACCACCCATTGACGGTGAAGTCATGTGATAGGCATCACCGCTCAGGCCGTAACCAATCAGTTCACAATAGATATTCGCACCGCGCTTCTTAGCCATTTCGTATTCCTCGAGTACGACGACCCCGGCACCATCACCAAGTACAAATCCATCACGGTCTTTATCCCAAGGACGGCTGGCGGCTTCGGGATCATCGTTACGGGTAGAAAGTGCTCTGGCCGCAGCGAAACCACCGACTCCCAGCGCCGAAGTCGCCATTTCAGCACCACCCGCTACCATAATATCGGCGTCACCATACGAAATCATGCGAGCTGCATCGCCGATATTATGGGCGCCCGTCGTACAGGCGCTAACAATCGATATATTGGGTCCTTTAAGACCCCGCAAAATAGATAAGTTACCCGACACCATATTAATAATAGAGCTGGGTACGAAAAATGGAGAAATCTTTCTCGCGCCACCCGCTAAAAAGGCATCGCGATTTTTCTCAATAGAAGGCAAACCACCTATTCCGGATCCGATTGCTACTCCGATTCGATCGGCAATATTTTCACTGACTTCGATGCCGGAATCGTCGAGCGCCTGCATACCCGCAGCCAGCCCATACTGGATAAAAATATCCATTTTCTTCATGTCTTTAGTGGATATATACAACGAAGCATCGAAATTTTTTACCGAACCGCTAATTCGTGAAGAAAATCCGGAGGCATCAAATGCAGTAATGGGTGCAATGCCGCTTTTTCCAGCTACGATATTTTTCCAGGATTCTTCAACAGTATTACCAACAGGCGTCAGCAACCCCAGGCCTGTTACCACCACACGACGTTTTGACAAGTTTGTATCCTCTTTAATTTATCTCGGTCAAGAAATAAAAATGCCGCTTAACATACCAGGATGATAAGCGGCATTGTGCTATGCGAGTTTATTTAAACGTTAGCGTTGACGTAATCTATCGCTAACTGGACACTGGTAATCTTTTCGGCTTCTTCGTCTGGAATTTCAGTTTCAAACTCTTCCTCCAGAGCCATCACTAATTCGACTGTATCGAGAGAGTCCGCTCCAAGATCATCAACAAAGGATGCATTATTCGTTACTTCCTCTTCCTTGACGCCTAATTGTTCTGCAACAATTTTTTTTACACGTTCTTCAACAGAGCTCATTTGTGAGTTTCTCCTGGTTATTAATTCGACAGCTTGTTAAGTGGCGATATTGTATTGAAAAGCTCACCGAGTTGCCAGATATTGTCTCAATATTTTTTTCTTCTTTAAATACAACAGCTTAATCCGGGGATACATTATTTTCGCATTAAGGCAGGGTCGTATTGACTACTAATTGAGCAATTATGACCGACTAATCTTCACGGTAATTTTTACGGCATATGCATGCCACCATTCACATGAATGGTTTCACCGGTAATATATGCGGCGGATGGGGAAGCCAGAAAAACAACCGCAGCCGCGACTTCTTCAGGGCTTCCCAGCCGACCCAGCGGTATTTGTGAGGCCAGCGCTTGGCGTTGCCCTTCGGGCAATTCACGGGTCATATCGGTGTCTATAAAGCCGGGTGCAACGGTATTGACAGTTATGCTTCTGGAGCCTATTTCGCGTGCCAGCGATTTGCTGAATCCGATTAAACCAGCCTTGGCAGCTGCATAATTGGTTTGTCCCGCATTACCGGTGGCGCCGACAACCGAGGAAATGTTAATAATCCGACCGCTGCGTTTTTTCATCATTGCGCGAATCACAGCTTTGGTCATACGGAAAATTGAGGTCAAATTAGTATTAATGATATCGTTCCATTGATCGTCTTTCATCGCCATCAGCAGATTGTCGCGGGTAATGCCCGCATTATTAACCAGAATGTCAGGGGCAGCGAAATCTTCGGTGATCTTTTTCAAACATTCTCCGACCGATTCGGATCTCGATACATCCAATACCATCCCCGTTCCTTTCACTCCTTCGGATATCAATGTATCCTTGATAGATAATGCGCCAGCCCCACTCGTCGCGGTACCAATAACAATTGCACCCTGCTTACCCAATGATTTTGCAATTGCCTGGCCAATGCCCCGACTGGCCCCGGTTACTAGTGCTACTTGATCTGTCAGCATTCTAAATTACTCCCACTTTAAACTGTTTTACGCAGATAAGGATTCGATCGTTTTGTTCATCGAGGCAATATCATAGATTGCATATCCAGTCATTGACTTTTCAATTCTTCTTGTCAGTCCGCTAAGTACCTTGCCAGGCCCGCATTCGATCAGCGTATCAATATCTGGCATATTCTTGATACTGGCAACCCACTTAACCGGTTGAAATAACTGTTTTTTGAGAAGCTCACGAATTTCATCGACAGAGTTGGCGGTATCGGCATTCTGATTGTGAATAACGGGAAACTGCGGCATTTTGATATCTATTTGAGTCAGCTTTTCGGCCAGATGTTCTGCAGCATCACGCATCAAAGAACAATGCGATGGGACACTCACGGGTAGAGGCAGCACGCGCTTCGCACCAGATGCTTTGGCATTCTCCATGGCTAATTCAACCGAAGCCTTATTGCCCGCAATCACAACCTGCCCTGGTGCATTGAAATTAACCGCTTCAACGATACCTGAATTGACATTCTTACACACCTGTATGACATCCGCATCTTCGAGACCGATAATGGCAGCCATCGAACCCTCGCCCGCTGCCACAGCATTTTGCATTAACGAGCCGCGCAAAGCGACTAGGCTGACAGCACTGTCAAAGTCGATACTTTGTGCACAAACCAGCGCACTATATTCACCGAGACTGTGGCCAGCCATCAGTCGTGGTTCAGGCAAGTCATTCGAAAGTCGGGTAACCTGCCAACTTGCAACTCCGCCACAAAGCATCGCGGGCTGGGTTATCTCTGTCTGGTTTAACCTGGTATCAGGTCCTTCTGAAACGATTTTCCAGAGATCATATCCTAGCACTTCAGATGCCTGGTCAAATATTGATTGAACCGTAGACTGGTAATCCCCCCATTCGCTCATCATGCCGACCGACTGGGAACCTTGCCCGGGAAACACATAGGCTACATTTGTCATTGAATTTACTAGAATAAAAAAGGAAGGCATGTTATCACAGCGATGCCAAAGGCAGTATAAGTGAGTTGCCTTCAATGCAAAAAAATGCATAATGACGCGACTTTAAATAACTGGAAAACAGGATGCCTAAAGGCGACCACATTGAAATGCGCGGCACGGTAAAAGATACGCTACCTAATACCATGTTCCGTGTTGAATTAGAAAACGGGCACGTCGTTACTGCCCACATTTCCGGTAAAATGCGCAAACATTATATACGTATATTAACAGGCGATATCGTAACAGTAGAGTTGACGCCCTACGATTTAAGTAAGGGTCGTATTACTTTTCGAGAAAGGTAATTCGCAATTTTTCCAACAGCCTAGTTGGTTACTGTTGCTTCAACTTTTCCAGATTGTACTTTACAAATAAGCTTTTTCTTATCTGCATCTATTTTGACATGGCCGCCATCGGTCAAACCGCCAAATAACAATTCATCGGCTAACACCTGCTTGATTTCATCCTGAATCACTCTTGCCATGGGACGGGCACCCATTTTCGGGTCATATCCTTTCTCGGCCAGTAACCGGCGCGCTCCATCAGTTATAGTCATGCTGACTTTTTTAGCTTCCAACTGCGACTCAAGTTCAATAAGAAACTTGTCGACAACATTGAGAATTACATTTGTATCGAGCGATTTAAACTGTATTACCGCGTCAAGACGGTTCCTGAATTCGGGGGTAAAAGTCTTTTTAATTGCTTCACCTGAATCAAGTGCATGATTCTGCAGGGTAAATCCCATCGAAGCCCGGCTCATCAACTCGGCGCCGGCGTTAGTGGTCATAACCAGTATCACATTGCGAAAATCAGCCTTTCGACCATTGGTATCGGTCAGTGTGCCGTTATCCATCACCTGTAATAACAGGTTAAAAACATCAGGATGGGCTTTTTCAATTTCGTCCAGTAAGACAACGCAATGCGGGTGCTTATTGATTTCTTCAGTGAGCAAACCACCCTGGTCGAATCCGACATATCCAGGTGGTGCGCCAATCAGGCGTGACACAGTATGACGTTCCATATACTCGGACATATCGAACTGAACCAATTCAATTCCCATAATTTTTGCAATTTGACGGCATACTTCGGTTTTACCCACACCGGTTGGCCCGGCAAATAGAAAAGAGCCGATGGGTTTCATTTCGCGGCCTAAACCCGATCGTGACATTTTAATCGCGGAATCAAGCGCCTTGATGGCCTCATCCTGACCAAATACAACACGAGACAGATTCTTGCCGAGATACTTCAACATTTCAAGATCGCTGGTACTCACCGTATTCGCCGGTATGCGGGCAATCTTGGCGACGATAGCTTCGATATCATGGATGCCAATGGTTTTTTTCCTCTGGCTGGCAGGCACAAGTCGACGTTTAGCCCCGGCCTCGTCGATCACATCGATAGCCTTATCGGGTAAATGCCGATCATTAATGTAGCGCGAGGCAAGCTCAGTGGCTTTGCGAAGTGCCTGTAATGTATATTTGACGTTGTGGTGTTCCTCGAATCGAGACTTCAGGCCTTTTAGAATTTGATAAGACTCGTCAACTGTTGGTTCTGGCACATCAATCTTCTGGAAACGTCTTGCCAGCGCACGGTCTTTCTCGAAAACACCTCTAAATTCGGTATAAGTGGTTGAACCAATACACTTCATATCACCATTGGCGAGCACTGGCTTTATCAAATTCGATGCATCCATAACACCACCGGAAGCAGAGCCCGCGCCGATAATGGTATGTATTTCATCGATAAATAATATTGCTCCGGTTTCGTTGGTTAGTTGGGAAATGACTGACTTAAGGCGCTTTTCAAAATCGCCCCGATATTTGGTACCTGCGACTAATGCACCAAGGTCGAGCGCATATATCTTACCGTCTAACAAAACTTCGGGTACATCCTCTTCGACGATTTTTCGAGCAAGGCCTTCTGCAATCGCAGTTTTACCAACGCCGGCTTCACCCACTAAAAGGGGATTATTCTTACGACGGCGACACAATGTCTGGATTAGACGCTCAACTTCGTAATCTCTTCCAATTAATGGGTCAATTTTACCCTGGACAGCCAATTCATTGAGATTAGTGGCAAATTTTTCTAGCACATTTTCCTGAGTACCTTCACCGGGTACGGCTTCATTGTCATGTGTGAACGATTCTTCTTCATTTTCCTCGCTGATGCGGGTAATTCCGTGTGAAAGATAGTTAGTGACGTCAAGCCGCTCTATGTTGTGTTTATTTAACAGGTAAACGGCATGAGAATCCTGTTCCGAGAAAATCGCAACCAGCACATTAGCGCCCGATACTTCACCGTTTCCCGAAGATTGAACATGGAATAACGCTCTTTGCAATACTCGCTGAAACCCCAGAGTTGGTTGTGTATCGCGGTCTTCATCGGTCAGTAGCAGCGGCGTATTCTGGTCAACAAATATTTCAAGTTCCGTTTTCAACAACCGCATGTCACCGCCACAAGCTTCTAGCACTGCAGCGGCAGAATCATTGTCCAGCAACATCAGCAAAAGATGCTCAACGGTTATGAATTCGTGACGTTTTTCATTCGCTTCATGAAAAGCTCTATTAAGCGAATGTTCCAGTTCTTTATTTAGCATGTGCTGTTCCAAATTAAGGAAATTCCTGTTATTCCAAATATAGCTTATATGACCACAAAATTGATGCCTTATTCACCGAAACTAAATACAAATATTTCTCCTACACGAGGATTTGATTTGTTTAATTTCATAGACATTAATTTTCTTCCATATCGCATAGCAAAGGATGCTTATTCTCCCTCGAGTAACTATTGACCTGTGTCACCTTGGTTTCCGCAATATCTTTAGTATAAACTCCACAAACGCCCTTTCCGCTTTTGTGTACGTTGAGCATGATACGCGTTGCGTTTTCCCGATTATGACCGAATATTGCCTCTAGAACGTGTACAACAAACTCCATCGGCGTAAAATCGTCATTGAGCAATATAACTTTGTACATGGGCGGCTTCTTCAGCTTGGGTCGTGCCGTTTCCAGCAACACTGTATCGCCACTATCATTGTCTAAAATCTTGTCGGACATTGTGATATTTTTCATTAGTTTAATTTATTAAATAATAATCGGTTGAATATTTTCAAGGCTTGGTTATCATTAGTTTTGTGGTAATTATGTGATAAATAGTCAATATTTATAGTTATCCGCTACTATTAAATAGATATTAGCTATCAATAGATGACTGCTTTTCACGATTGGATGTGTTCATTATTAAGAGGAATTCTCATGCCTATTGGTACAGTAAAATGGTTTAGCAATGTTAAAGGCTATGGTTTTGTAAACACAGATGAAGATCAGGATGCCGACATTTTCGTTCATTTTTCCGCCATTGAAATGGATGGTTACAAAAAACTAACTTCGGGTCAAAAAATCGAATTTGAAATCGATAATGGCCCTAAAGGTTTACAGGCCCACAAAATACGATCGATCAGTAATTAAACTGAACTTAATAGCCGGCGGGTTCTGTCTAAAACCCGTCATTATCCTGTTGACGTTTCCCTGGCGAGTTTCAACTCCCTGCGGCAACTTGCGCATAGTTTTCGGCATAGCACCAAGGCATAGCACCAAGTTTAAAATACGAACTAAGGAACCTGATATCACATTAAAATATACAAGAGTCAGGTGACGGATTAATTAACACCGCCAGTTCAGACTGTAGCCTAAAAGTACCGGAGTTTCCGGTTATCCCCTTGAGGCTCCTAACATGGAAACCAGTCGAATCACTTCACTATTAAATCGATACTAGATTAAATTGATACTAGCCGGACTGCTCCATTCGGTGCAGTCCTGTATTTTCAACTATACGTGTGGCGATTTCCTCTACCGACATTGTAGTCGAATTCAGGTAGGGTATATTATGACGATGATACATTTCTTCTGCTGCCCGTAATTCAAAACGACATTGCTCCATAGACGAATATCGACTGTTCGGCCGACGTTCCTGCCGAATATTAACCAGGCGATGCGCGTCGGTTGTTAACCCATATAGCCGATTTTTAAACGGCCGAATCGGCACGGGTAAAATATCTGACTCCATGTCCTCTTCTGTTATCGGATAATTTGCAGCCTTCAGGCCGAATTGCAGTGCGAGATAAAGACAACTCGGCGTTTTACCCGTACGCGAGACGCCGATCAATATAATATCCGATTCATGATAGTTACGAGTCTTACCACCGTCATCGTGAATCAGCGAAAAATCAATTGCATTAATTCGTGACTCATACAAAGATGGGTTGGCTATTCGATGTGACACGCCACCCAGGTTTGCCGATTGTTCGGATAGTATTTTCTCCAGCCTCGGTAAAAAATCGGAAAATGGATCCAGAATAAGCGCCTTACTCTGGTTGACAATTTTCTTTAACTCCGGATCAGCCATCGTCGCAATTACAACCGGCAGTTCGTTAAGTACATTGATGCCGCGATTAATTTCCTCACAGACAGCTACAGCCTTTTCTTCCGTGTTTATAAAAGGAATGGTTTTTGTTTTGAATTGGAGCATCGGGAACTGAGCCAACAGGCTGTGGCCCAGAGTTTCTGCCGTGATGGCCGTTCCGTTCGAAACAAAAAATACCTGACGTGCTTTGGCTTCATTCATGGCAGGCATGATAGACAAGTTGGCATTGAAATACGATGCCATACTTCAATCAATATTCAATTCTAGTCATTAATTTTCTGCCATATTTCGAGCTGTGATTATGGTAAAGTTCCGAATCACGAATTTAACTGGGTGCCAATACTTCAATGACTGACAATATCTTAGCACTGGATCAACTGGGAATGAACGATGTACCACTGGTCGGTGGTAAAAATGCTTCGCTGGGCGAAATGATAAGCAATCTAAGTAATCTCGGAGTATCAGTGCCAGGTGGATTCGCGACTACTTCCAGTGCCTTCAATCAGTTTCTGGACGAAGGTGGCTTGACCGACAAGATACAGCAGGCGCTTAGCGATCTCGATACCAATGATGTCAACGCTTTAGCACGCACCGGGGGAGATATTCGCGAATGGGTGTTAGAAACGCCCCTGCCGCAGACTTTTCAGGACGATATCCAGTCAGCCTATGCCGCTTTGGCTATTAATGGTCAGGACGCGACTGTTGCTGTGCGGTCTTCAGCAACTGCCGAAGACTTGCCCGACGCATCATTTGCAGGTCAACAGGAAACCTATCTTAACATCAAGGGCCTCGACCAGGTTTTACATTCGATCAAGTTGGTATTTGCCTCACTGTTTAACGATCGTGCTATTTCCTATCGCGTTCATCAAGGCTTCGAACATGCGGATGTGTCGCTTTCGGCTGGTATACAAAGAATGGTACGCAGTGATCTCGCCTCTAGCGGCGTTATGTTCAGTATCGATACCGAATCCGGATTTGAAGATGTTGTATTTATTACCAGTAGTTATGGTTTGGGTGAAACCGTTGTACAAGGTGCGGTTAACCCGGACGAATTCTACGTTTATAAAAATAATCTGGGCAAGAGACCTCGTAGTATTTTACAAAAAACACGTGGTAGCAAACTAATTAAAATGATTTATGCTGAGAGCGACAATCCACATCAGGCAATACAGACGGTATCGGTCGATAGGGCAGACCAACTACAATTTTCGATCAACGATGATGATATTACTGCGCTGGCCAAAATGGCGGTCACCATCGAAAACCACTATGGCCGACCAATGGATATTGAATGGGCCAAAGATGGCGAAAATGGTGAGCTCTATATCGTTCAGGCCCGGCCAGAAACTGTTCAATCCCGCACCAGCCAAATCATTGAACGCTACGTATTAAAGCAAAAAGCAGAACCGATCATCGAAGGCCGGGCCGTGGGTAATCGTATCGGCCAGGGCAAAGCCAAATTAATAAATGATCTGACACAAATGGATCAAATCAGGGAAGGCGATGTGTTGGTCACCGATATGACTGATCCTGATTGGGAACCGATTATGAAAAAGGCTTCGGCAATTGTCACTAATCGGGGCGGTCGAACCTGTCATGCCGCGATTATCGCGCGCGAGCTTGGCATTCCAGCCCTGGTAGGAACCGGCAGCTGTACTAAAGACCTGGTAAACAACGAAAATATCACTGTATCTTGTGCTGAAGGCGATACCGGTTATGTTTATAACGGTCTGTTGGAGTTTGACTATCAACAACACGAATTTACCAAAATGCCGGAAATCCCGGTTAAAATTACCATGAATGTCGGAAATCCCGAACGCGCATTCAGTTTTTCCCGATTACCTCACTCCGGTATAGGTCTCGCCCGGCTCGAATTTATTATCAGCAAGATGATCGGCATTCATCCACGTGCCTTGCTTGAATTTGATAACATGGAACCTGCCTTGCAAGCCGAGATAAACCAAAAAATTGCCGGCTACGAGAGCCCGGTCGAGTATTTTGTTGAAAAACTGACGGAAGGCATGGCGACGCTGGCGGCGGCATTTGCTCCGGAAAAAGTTATTGTGCGACTGTCAGATTTCAAATCGAACGAGTATGCCCATTTAATTGGTGGGCCTGAATTCGAACCCGATGAAGAAAATCCAATGCTCGGTTATCGCGGTGCCTCCCGCTATATCAGCGATGCTTTCCGCCCATGTTTTCAACTCGAATGCGAAGCTGTTAAGCGCGTTCGAGAACAAATGGGCTTGAAAAATCTTGAAATCATGATCCCGTTTGTACGCACATTAACCGAGGCAAAGGCCGTTCAGGAAGTGTTGAAGGAAAATGGACTCGAACGCGGCGTTGATGGTTTGAGAGTCATCATGATGTGTGAAATTCCATCGAACGTTATTCTCGCGGATAAATTCCTTGAATATTTCGATGGCTTCTCGATTGGTTCTAACGATTTGACTCAGTTGACACTAGGGCTCGATCGAGACTCCGGACTGGTAGCAGACTCATTTGATGAACGTGATCCGGCTGTGATGATTATGCTCAAACAGGCAATAGACGCCTGCAAGAATGCCGATAAATATGTTGGAATCTGTGGCCAGGGACCGTCGGATCATCCAGATTTGGCTAAATGGCTACTGGAACAGGGCATCAAAAGCGTCTCATTGAATCCAGACAGTGTAATCGAAACATGGCTATACATGGCCGATGAGTATGCTGCCTCAAGCTAGAACTGATTTTCATGGTCAATTATCAGAGTTTATCAGAAGGCATTTATTGTATCGATTCGGGATATATTCAAAACCAGTACTGCGCGATTTATCTGCTAAAAGAGGGAGATGAAGTTGCCATCATCGAAACAGGCACGAATCATACTATAGACCGGGTACTTGAGACACTTGCCAACCTGGCCATCGGCCACGATCAGGTTAAATACGTTATCCCGACGCATATTCACCTCGACCATGTTGGTGGCGCCGGCGGTATGATGGCACTTTTCGATCAGGCACGGTTAATCATTCATCCACGCGGTGCACGACATGTCATTAATCCGACCAAACTGATCGAAGGCTCCATTGCAGTCTATGGTGAAGCACGGTTTAAACGTTTATACGGTAATATCAAATCGATTGATGCTTCTCGCGTCGATATTGCCGATGATCTGGATACCGTCCGGGTGGGAAATCGTGAACTGATTTTCATTGATACCCCCGGGCATGCACGACATCATTTTTGTATTTATGATGCCAAAAGTAACGGGGTTTTTTGTGGCGATACTTTCGGCCTCAGCTACCCTGCCATGAAAAACCACCCTCACGGATTGATGCCGTCGAGTTCACCGGTGCATTTTGATGCTAACGCTTTATTGACTTCAATTGATCGGCTGCTGGAATACAACCCCGACTTTTTGTACCTTACTCATTTTGGCCCGATTGATAAACCTGCCGAAAAATCTGCCGATCTCAAACAATGGATATTTGATTTTGTTGAACTGTGTGAAGCAATAATCCCGGAGGACGAGGCGAGTACCCTGGCACTCGAAAAATCGCTCCAGAAAATGACAGTCGAGAAACTCGGCAATTCAGTAACCTGTAGTACCGAAGAATTACTCACATTGTTATCAACCGATATTAAACTAAACGCACAGGGATTGGCGATCTGGTGGCAAGCCAGATCTGATGGCTGATTCAATCTGGAAACCGCATGTCACCGTTGCTGCGGTTATTGAGCGGCAAGGCAAATTTCTGCTGGTCCGTGAGAGAGTCAATAACCGGATAGTGCTTAACCAGCCAGCGGGGCACCTCGAAGCAGGCGAAAGCCTGATAGACGCCGTTGTCCGCGAAACTATGGAGGAAACCCAATATGGGTTTACACCCACCGGCCTGATTGGTATTTATCGATCGATACCTGAAGAATCACCTGAAATCACCTATTTGCGATTTTTGTTTTGCGGTAACATTGGCGAGCACTTTGATGGAGAATTAGATCGGGGCATTATCGCAGCCGAGTGGTTGAGCCAGGATGAAATCAAATCATCACTCACCCAGCATCGCAGCCCGCTTGTAATGCAATGCATTGATGATTATTTGAATAAACCACCCTACTCTATCGGTGTTTTTAGCAGCTTGTATACCTAGACAGTGAAATCCGTTATTTTGATTGTAACTTATCTGATTAGCTGGCCTTTGGTGGCAGAACCTGATTTTGTCCATTGTTACGATTTTGGCTGCAAATCCCGTGAGGAAATAAATTACCTGCCCCAAAACTGGGATGAAATTCGCGCCATTTTTTCAATAAACACAAACAATAAAGCGCAGGAAAAGCAGGCAATACGACGAGCGATAGCACTCATGGAAAGAATCAGCGGTGACCTGGTCGGGACATCGCTCGACAAAGGCGGCAACTACCCCGGATACGACATAGAAAAACAGCAGGATTGCGTTGACGAATCGACCAATACTTATCAATACCTCAAGGCACTGGAAAGACTGCATTTATTAAAATGGCATCACGTAGTACCCAAGAAACGCCGCATCGTCTGGCTTGCCACGCACTGGACTGCAGTTATCGCCGACAACGAAACCAATCAACGGTTTGCGGTGGACTCCTGGTACCGCGACAACGGTCAACCACCTTATATTCAAAAGCTCGAAGACTGGGAAGATAAAGATAATTTTCCTCTTGCATATAATCCCGATTAAATGACTCCTGAGAAAGAAAAAATTATTGTCGGTATGTCAGGTGGTGTCGACTCCTCGGTATCCGCTCATTTACTGTTACAACAGGGCTTTGAGGTTGAAGGGCTTTTCATGAAAAACTGGGAAGAAGACGATAGCCAGGAGTATTGTTCGGCGACGACAGATCTGGCAGATGCACAACAGGTTTGCGATAAACTCGATATCCCGCTACATACTGTTAATTTTTCCAGCGAATACTGGGATAATGTTTTCGAATACTTTCTAGAAGAATATCGGGCTGGTAGAACACCGAATCCGGATGTCATTTGTAATAAGGAAATAAAATTCAAGGCTTTTCTCGAGCACGCGCAATCTCTTGGTGCATCGCGAATAGCTACCGGTCACTACGTTCGCACCGAAAATAAAAGCGGCAAAACGCATTTAATGCGGGGATCCGATCCAAATAAAGATCAGTCTTACTTCCTCTATCTTCTAAACCAGCAACAGATATCGCAAGCTCTATTTCCGGTCGGTGAACTGGATAAATCCAAGGTTCGCCTGGTTGCAGAGCAACAGGGATTCGATCTTTTTGACAAAAAAGACAGCACGGGAATCTGCTTTATCGGGGAACGCAAATTTAAGGATTTTCTGCGGCGTTTTATTCCCGCTCATCCGGGACCAGTTCTCTCACTAGATGGCGATGTCCTGGGGGAACATAGCGGCTTAATGTATTACACCATCGGCCAGAGACAGGGGCTCGGCATAGGCGGCACCCAATCAGGCCGTGAATTACCCTGGTATGTCATTGAAAAAGACCTGGATACAAACAGTTTGATTATCGGTCAGGGCCATGACCACCCAAGCCTTTTTAATAGCCATTGTCGGATCACCGATTTACACTGGATAAACCAGGTACCCGCAAACCCGAATTATCCTTGCACTGCAAAAATACGATATCGCCAGGCAGATCAGGATTGTATTATCAACCATAAAAATAATTTGGCAACTGTCAGCTTCGCAAATTCTCAGCGCGCAATAACGCCAGGCCAGGCACTGGTATTCTATGACAACGACATTTGCCTCGGTGGCGGTACGATCGAACATGCATTTAATTAATGGTACTCATTCATGAACTCCGAAATAGACCAGACCTTAGCGCTGGCGGGCATATTTCAGAGTGCGATACTTGTAGAACAACTCGCCTACCGGGGGGAAATTAATCAGGCAGCCTTCGACTGCTGCATCGACAGCCTGTTCACATTCGAGGCAGACTCCACTTTAGATATTTTTGGCAATGAAGCTGGATTAAACAGAGGGTTTCAGGCATTGACGGAGTATTTGGGTGGTCGGGGCAATAGCTCCGGAAAGAATCTCGCCTACTACATAATGTCAATGATGAAGTTGTCGACCAGTTTACTAAAAAACAGGACTCTATCTAACAGCCTGCAAAGTCAATTACAGACCATCCAGCAGCAATCAATAGATTTTAGTATGAGCCGAATCAGCCTGGTCAGTAAAATCGACGGCCTGTACCAGAAAACAATTAGCAACCTCCATCCTCGAATTATTGTCAAAGGAGAACAGACCTATTTAACCAATCCGGACAATGCAGCTAAAATACGTGCATTATTGTTCGCCGGAATCCGCGCTGCGGTGTTGTGGCAACAACTCGGTGGTAGCAAATGGAAACTGTTGTTATCCAGGAAAAAATATGTTGATAGTGCCAAGCGTTTACTATCAAATATTTAGAATTTACAAATTGTGCTGACTGCGAATATGTCCTAATAAACCCGCTGACGCGTCACTTACCATATCAAAAACCAGATCAAAACCTTCACTACCAAAATAGGGATCGGGTATTTCTATCAAGTCAAATTTCTCCGAGTACTCGAGAAAAAGTCCAACTTTTGCGCTATATTGATCCGGCTTGATCGACAGCATATCCATGATATTATTTTTATCCATACCGATAGCATAGTCGAAATCGATAAGATCCTGTGACAGAAACTGGCGTGCTCTCAAACCTGAAAGATCCACATCGTTTTCCAACGCAATAGCCTGTGCACGTAAATCGGGTGGATTTCCGATGTGGTAGCTATGAGTACCGGCCGATTCGACGCCGATAACATGACTCAAATCGTGTTCATCAACCAAAGCCTGAAAAACACCATGTGCGGTAGGAGACCTACAGATATTCCCCATGCAAACGAAAATAACATTTACTTGTTTCATGTTGTCCATAACTG
>CAZYYM010000023.1:0-16202 GCA_964651385.1 uncultured Gammaproteobacteria bacterium
CGAACAAAGCCGCTTGCAAAGACGCTTTTATAATAAACAGCTTGTCCTTGAGACGATGCGCGAGAAAATCCGTCAGCCACTGGATGCCGACGCCGCATTTGAACTGGGTCTGGTGAGCAGCAACCCGGACGATCTCGACTGGGAAGACGAAGTCCGTATTGCTATCGAAGAACGTGTATCGATGTCACCCGATGCACTCACTGGCCTGGAGGCGAATTTACGCTTTAATGACAGCGAAAATATGTTTACGCGAATATTCGGTCGACTCACCGCCTGGCAGAACTGGATATTTCAGCGCCCGAATGCAGTTGGAGAAGGCGGGGCTCTTAAGGTATACGGGACTGGTGAGAAATCTAATTTCGACTGGCGCCGGGTATAAGAAATTCACGGGAGAATGCTCATGTCCTCGATCGACTACAATGATAAAATTCCCAATAACGTGAATCTTGGAGAAGATCGCGCGCTCAAGCGTGCTCTGGAACATTGGCAACCAAATTACCTCGACTGGTGGCAGGATATGGGTCCCGCAGGCGCGCATGATTTCGAAGTTTATCTTCGCACTGCAACCAGCGTCGACCTTGAAGGCTGGGCCCAGTTTGACTACGTAAAAATGCCGGATTACCGCTGGGGTATTTTTCTAAATCCCGCTGAGTTTGAGCGCAAAATCCAATTTGGCGATCACAAAGGCGAGAATGCCTGGCAGTCGGTACCCGGAGAGTACCGCGCCAATCTACGGCGAATCATTGTCACCCAGGGTGATACCGAACCGGCTTCGGTTGAACAACAACGGCATTTAGGATTGACCGCACCGAGCATGTACGACCTGCGTAATCTGTTTCAGGTTAATGTCGAAGAAGGACGTCACCTCTGGGCGATGGTTTATTTACTGCACAAGTATTTCGGCCGTGACGGACGCGAAGAAGGCGAAGCGTTACTGGAACGCCGTAGTGGTGAAGAAAATAACCCCCGAATCCTCCAGGCATTCAATGAAAGGACGCCTGACTGGTTATCTTTCTTCATGTTTACCTATTTTACCGACCGTGACGGCAAGTACCAGTTGCACGCGCTGTCGGAGTCCAGTTTCGACCCGTTGGCGCGCACTACGCGATTTATGCTCACCGAGGAAGCGCATCACATGTTTGTCGGTGAGTCCGGTGTCGCGCGTATCATCCAGCGCAGCTGCGAAATAATCAATGAACTCAAAACTGACGATCCGGCTGCACTCAGGGCTGCTGGAGTAATCGATTTGCAAACCCTGCAGCGGTACATTAATTTTCATTACAGCGTCACTATTGATCTGTTCGGCGCCGACGAATCGAGTAATGCGGCAACCTTTTATTCCACTGGCCTCAAGGGTCGCTATACCGAACGCAAGCGCGACGATGATCACCAGTTAAAAAACGAAAGTTATAAAGTGCTCGAAATAAGCGGCGACAGACTCGAAGAAAAAGAGGTACCGATGCTGAACGCGCTGAACGAAGTTTTGCGAGACGACTACATTAAGGACACTGTATCGGGTATCAAACGCTGGAACCGGATCATTTCAAAAGCAGGACTGAGCTACCAACTAACAATTCCGCACAAAGGTTTTAATCGAAAAATCGGTGCTCTGGCCGGTGCTAATATAAGCCCGGAGGGAATATTGCTGAGCGACCAGCTGTGGCAGCAACAGGTCGACAAGTGGTTACCGTCAGACAGCGATCGAGACTATATTGCCAGTCTGATGGGACGAGTCGTCGAAGTGGGAAAGTTTGCTAACTGGATTTCGCCACCCGCAATCGGAATTAACCGCCAGTCGGTTAATTTTGAGTATGTGCGTTTTAATTAATACTTCTGTAATGATTGAAACCCACTGGCCCCGAGTCTGGGTCGCTTTTCTGGCCGGATGTATCGCTGCCTTCCAAATCGGTAAAACATTCGCTTCGCTAACCATCATTATCGACGAATTTGGCCTCAGTTTGGTACAGGGCGGACTCATTCTCTCTCTGTTCAGCCTGATTGCCGCCTTTGTCGGTGCAGGTTTCGGCTTGCTTTCCGATCGTGTAGGTCATTTACACACCGCCCTGGCTGGCCTGTTCATTTCTGCCTGTGGCGCCTTTCTCGGCGCAAAGGCGTCAGGCATCGAAATTTTACTGATATCGCGCCTTATAGAAGGTTTTGGTTTCATACTCACGATTGTTGCACTGCCGTCGCTTATCAGCCGATCAGCGACAGATAGTCATCGGCCACTGGTCATGGGTATCTGGGGTGGGTTCATGCCGGCGGGCATCGGTGCGTCGATGCTAATCACACCGGTATTACTGGACCTACATGGCTGGCGAGGTTTGTGGAATGATATTGGCTTGATTATTTTGCTTTGGGCTGCCATTTTATTTCTTACCTTTCGTCATGTTATCGTCCAGGCAACCGAGCATTTTAGTAGCGCCGATCTGATGCGTAATATATTACGCCTCGGGCCATTACTCGTTTTCAGCGGATTTATCTGTTACTCCAGCCTCTATCAGTCACTCACCGCTTTCTTACCGACCATGTTGGTAAACGATTACAATGTTCCCCTAAACAAAGCCGCCCACTTCGGGGCGATAGTCGTGATTGGCAATATTATTGGCAACGTATCCGCAGGCTGGCTAATCGGCCGCGGCTTTATTCCCTGGAAACTACTCATCACGTCATTTATCGCAATGGCTGTTTGTGCATCCATCGTATTCACCAGTTATAGCGATCCCTCGGTCAAAACCGTTTCCGGTTTTCTATTTTCTGCTTTTGGCGGCATGTTTCCGGGAACTGCATTCGTGCTGGCAGCGCGTTATTCGATTAAACCATCGCATATGGCGTTGATGGCGGGTTTGATGTTACAGGGTGCGGGTATCGGGCAGACCATCGGACCATTGATGGTGAGTTCGGTGGTGGAAGGTTTTGGTAACTGGGGATCGGCCAACCTGGTGGTGATGAGTATGGCAAGCATTGGACTGGCTTGCGCGTGGTTACTACGAAATAGAACTTGATTACTTCCAGACCTTAGTTATCAAACCGGCCAGTCCGCCAAATTCGCGCCGAATAGCAATAAAAACAGCGGTATTGGTGAAACTGCGATTGCTATAGTGAATAAAAATTTCCAGGGTGTAAAGAGACCACTCATACCGGCAGACATTGCGATTCCACCACCACCGCCAACCACGATATTTCCGGGTGCAATAATTACCAGTAGCAGCGCCAGATAACGGTGCTTTAGTAAATAGGGGACCCATTTCCTCGGCGAACGTTCCACTAATACTTGAAACCGCTGCCCGGCATCGAGACCTTCGAGCTCAGTCAGCATGGCACTGACTTTTCGCAGGTGAATGTCGTGAAAAAAATTGATCAGAAACCTGTCTGGAATAAACCTTCCGACAAAAAAACTGATCAGTAGTGAAATCACTGTACTCAAGTAGACCAGTGGCGCAATTTTCGGCCCCAGGATCATCATCACACCAAACCCAATTTCCGCACCAGGTACAAAGGGTATCGCCATCAAGAAGATATAGGTGATCATCGAGGTGATAACAAGTCGATGTATTGTCGGTTCATTAACGGGGGTGATTTCAAAATCGAGTGCTGTTAAAACCCACTGGGTGAGGAAATTTCCGAGTAGAACGATACAGAGGAACAACAGAACCTTAAGAACCAATTTCGGCTGAATTGTTAACAAATTCTCCCCTGCAACCTGGCTAACTCGTCCTAACCCCGTCGGCTCTCAAAGACTACTGCCCAGTTTCGGCACTGTCTGGATTAACGAGTTCACCTTTAAACCAGAATTCTTTTTCAAATGTCCAGTACCAGCGTTTATTTACCCAGGTGAATGTGCCTTCTATCTGATCACCCTTGACGGTACCTCGCCATTGAATAACCGCATCAGATTTTAGACAGGGTGTTTCAGACCTGACCTGATAAAAATCGCCGTCCGGGTTAATTTGATATTTTGCTGCGGTATAACCGCACCGGGCTTCGCATCCTTTCGATACAAACATGCCATCGCTGAATACCAGCAAATCGGTTGCCGAGGCGGGTTTTCCGAGCGGCCCCAGGTTACCCGAAAATGTTTTACCTTCGAGAATAGTCAATTGCCGTGACTCGCCTTTTTGATTAGCGGAAGTGGCAACCCCATCGGCTTGCAACCCGCTGATACCACAGGCAACAACAATAGTTGATGCGAGGAACCAATTTATTACCAGTGTAGGATTTAACAAAATCCGGTGTCCGACAATTGTGAACGAATCCACCATAAAACACCCACTACCTCAGTAAATAGCAGGGAAAGCTTAACATGATTTCAATTCCAAATTCTAGAAAACTGATCTGCGTCTTCAGCCAAACCGCTTCAGGCTCTGTCGTGTAAATTCACTCAATACCAGTCGACCGCTAATGGCAGCGCGCTCGGGAAGTAACTCACTCCAATGTTCTGTGCCCTGCCAGAAGATTTTTTTCATTTCGGCCATAGCCTGCGGGCTATAATTTGATAATTGCCCGGCGAAATCAAGAACCGCTTCATCGAGAATTTCAATCGATTCGAATAACCGGCTATAAAGTCCGTGTTGTTTTGCCCAGTCGGCGTCGTAAAAGTTATTAGCATCGATCGAAATCTGTGACATGGCGCTTAAGCCCAGCTTCCGCTCGACAGCGGGGCCGATCACAAAAGGGCCGAGACCGACGGTCAACTCGCTCAATTTGATCGCAGCGTGTTTTGTCGCCATGCAATAATCAGTTGCCGAGGCAAGCCCGACGCCACCGCCGACCACCTTACCCTGAACCCGACCGATGATAAACTTGGGGCAGCTTCGCATGGCATTGATGACTTTAGCGAAACCACTGAAGAAGGCCAGACCGGCTCCCGCACTGTCGACTTTCATCAGTTCGTTAAAACTCGCACCCGCGCAAAAACTGCGGTCACCGCCACTTTTCAGAATTACCACCTTGATACTGTCGTCTTCGCCTGCCCGGGTAATGGCATTCGCCAGCTTATTGAGAATATCGGCAGGCAGACTGTTGTGCGCCGGGTGAAAGAATTCGACAATGGCAATTCCATCGCTGCTGGTCAGGTCAACATAAGCTTCGGTCATTGATATAGGCTATTCGAATTAAACGGGATGCATATATACTGCGCCCCATGCCAAAAATCAAATATGCCGCCACTATCATTCTCAGTCGAGGGCCTGATCACGACCCGGAGGTGTATCTGGCGCGTCGTGCACCCGGGATTAAATTCTTTGGTGACTAATGGGTATTCCCCGGTGGAAATGTTAGTGACATAGATTATCACGACGCTGAAGACGATTTAGAGCAGGCCTTTTATCGCTGCGCAATTCGTGAGGCTTTTGAGGAAACCAGTATTTTATCGGCTACCCTTGGGCAAGAGTTTAGCCATTCAGAAAAACAGTCGCTCAGGAATGCACTGGATAAGTCGGCCAAAAAATGGCAACACTTTCTGTCAGGCTTCTTTAAGCTGTTCATTTTACCCACCCATTTCCCTAGTAGTCTAACAACCTAGGTAAAGGCATTGAAAGCGATTATGGTATGGGTATCTCGAATACCCGGAATACTATGGACCTGGGTTTCGACATAACGACCGATGTCTTCAGCATTGCCGAGATAGCATTTGGCCATTAAATCGTATTGCCCGGATATCGAATAGACTTCCGAAACACTGTCGCGTTCGACCAATTCGGCTGCGACTTCGTAGGCCTGGCCCAGATTACATTTCAATTGTACAAATATGGTTTGCATGTAGCTGTCCTGAAAATACTCTGATTGATTTGGTCAGTATAAACCAGCAATCAATGCGGTCAATCCGTATGATCGGCATAAATTGTTCCTGCAATATTCATACGTAACCTCGGTCGTTTTGGATATCCATGGCAGTCATCAAACCCGAAAAAACCGGCGGGATAAATCGAGTTCCGGAAAGCTATGTCGTGGTAATCTTGTCTCTACAATAACAAACCAGTCAATTGTTTGGAACTCTGGATCCCACTCACTATCGCGGCGGCATTCTTTCAGAATATTCGCTCGACAATGCAAAAACACCTGAAAGGTCGTCTGACGACTCTCGGTGCGGCTTACGTCCGTTTTTTGTACGCACTGCCATTCGCTTTCATCTACCTGGTTAGTCTGCAGATTTATAGCGGTCATGCTATACCTTCGGTTAATGCTGACTTCCTGGTTTACTGTTTAGTCGGTGGTATCTGCCAAATTATTTTCACAATATTTTTATTGTGGCTGTTTTCTTTTCACAATTTTGCCGTGGGTACAACTTTCTCGAAACTCGAAATCATCATGGTGGCGATTTTCGGCTTACTTTTACTAGGCGATAGTTTAACCGGCATTGCCATCCTGGCGATTGGCTTAAGCAGCGTAGGTCTGGTTATTCTCGGTACCGGACAGTCCAAATTGACCCTGTCCAGCATGGTGTCCGGTCTCCGGAAAGTTCCCACACTGATTGGTCTGGCCTGTGCAGCATGGCTCGGTCTGAGCGTGGTATTTTTCCGTGCTGCCTCGCTGTCGCTGGAACTCGATAATTATTTGATGTCGTCTTCCTTTACGCTGCTCATCGTGCTGATCATGCAAACCTTAACCATGGGTGTAGGATTATACTTATACGACAAAGTAGAACTTAAAAATGTCTTTATCTATTGGCGACCCGCAATCATGGTGGGTCTGTTTGGCGCATTAACTTCAATTGGCTGGTTTACCGCCTTCACATTACAGAATGCGACTTACGTGCGAGCGCTCGGGCAAATTGAACTGGTGTTTACTTTTATTGCAACACTGTTCTTCTTCCGGGAGAAGATTACCGGCAAGGAGTATGTCGGCATTGCTTTGATTATCGGTAGTATTATGCTGATATTATTCGGCCATTAGACGTCGCACAATCGCATCACCACAGGCTTCACAACTGGCATTACCACCCATGTCGGCAGTCAGGCTATCACGCTCCCGAATGGTATCCTCGATGGCGCGAATAATCGCATCGTGGGCGCCTCTATGGCCGAGATGATCGAGCATCATCGCACCCGACCAGATCTGCCCTATCGGGTTGGCGATGCCCTGGCCAGCAATATCGGGCGCGGAACCGTGCACCGGCTCAAACATTGAGGGGAAGTCTCGCTCGGGATTAATATTGGCTGAAGGTGCAATGGCAATCGTGCCGGTAATTCCGGGGCCCAGATCCGACAATATATCGCCAAACAAATTGGAACCGACCACCACATCAAAAATCTCTGGGCGATTGACAAAATGCGCGACCAGAATATCGATATGATATTTATCGACCGCAATTTTGGGGTAATTTTCCGCCATAGCTTCGACGCGCTCATCCCAGTACGGCATGGTATGAATAATGCCGTTTGACTTGGTTGCCGAAGTGAGTTTCTTTCGATCCCGGGTCTGGGCCAGTTCAAAAGCGTATTTCAATACCCTATCGACTCCCTTGCGGGTAAAAATAGATTGCTGTATGGCGACTTCCTGATCAGTACCTTCGTATAGACGACCACCAATATTGGAATATTCACCTTCACAGTTTTCACGAACCACGTAAAAATCGATATCACCCGGTTTCCTGCCGGCTAACGGACATTGCATACCCTCGAATAACCGAGCCGGGCGCAGATTGATATATTGCTGAAATTCGCGACGGATGGGTATCAGCAAACCCCACAATGAAACGTGATCAAGAACCGTCGGAAAACCAACCGCTCCGAGAAAGATACTGTCGAATTCCCTGAGTTGATCGAGACCATTTTCAGGCATCATCGCCCCGGTTTCGAGGTAACGCTCGCAACTCCAGTCAAACCATTGCCATTCGAGATCGATTCCGAAAGCCTGCGCTATAGCATCGACTACTTTAATGCCTTCGGGAACCACCTCCTTGCCAATACCATCACCGGGAATGACGGCAATTCGGTACTTATTAGCCATATCTAACCGCCGAGGAAAAGTTCACCGACTTTGGGGTTCTTGAGTAGATCATCACCCTTACCGGCAATCGCCAACTCACCTGATACCAGAACGTAACCAATATCGGCAAACTCCAGTCCCTTCTTGGCATTCTGCTCAACCATAATGACGGTTTTCCCTTCATTATTTTGCAGGTCGTAGAGTATTTCGAATACCATATCGATGAATCGTGGTTCCAGTCCGATTGAAGGCTCATCGACGAGTAACACCTCGGGATTCATTACCAGCGCGCGGGATATTTCGAGTAATCGCCTTTCGCCACCTGAAAGTACACCGGCCTTGTGTTTACGCCGGTCGGCGAGACGTGAGTATTTATCAAAAACCATTTCCGCCGCTGCGCGTGCTTCGGCTGGTTTTTCTTTTAGAAAACCACCCATCCACAGGTTTTCTTCGACAGTCATGCCAGGGAATATTGATTTATCCTGAAGAATATAAGCGATACCTGCATTCGACAGCTTTTGATTCGGGGTCAATTGCGTAATATCAGTCCGGTCAGTACCCGAACCGATTTCGATACTACCCGAAAATATACGGTTGAAACCGAATATGGCGTGCAGGATAGTCGATTTACCCGCTCCATTGGGACCGATCAGGCATAGTGATTGCGCTCTGCCGACACGTAAATTGAGATTGTGCAAAATTTCCATCTGACCATAACCCGCAACCAGATTATTGATCACGACATGCGGCTCATTGCCCGCCAGTTCATCGAGTTGTTCAATCGTGATATCTTCGGCTATCGCTGCGGCCTGTCGGCTAACCTCTTCGACCGAGATGACCGAATCAACCTTACCACCATGGTAACCGCGAACCCTTTCGTCTTTACTCATAATAATTGGCGCTCATCTAATGCGCTCCCAGGTAAGCATCGATGACGCGCTGATCATTCTGAATTTCATCCGGTGTGCCCTGAGCCAGCATTTCTCCATACGCCAGACAGTAAATGGTCTCCGCCATATTCATGATAACGCGCATATTATGCTCGATGATGAACAGGGTAATGCCGAATTCGGAGTTCGCGCGTTTAAGTCGATCGATCAAACCATTGATTAATGTCGGGTTAATTCCTGCGGTTGGTTCATCGAGTAAAAGGCAGGTCGGCTCATTCATCAAGGCCATTGCAAATTCGAGCAGCTTTTGTTGGCCAAATGACAGGTCGCCACTTTTCAGCATTCTTTTTTCATATAGCCCAACGAACTCGAGCAGATGATCGGCCCTTTCGTAATCTGCTCTGGTATTAGCTTTTAGAGCATCCCAGATACTCATCTTTCGATGCGGCAGTGATATCAGCATATTTTCAACACAATTCATCTTGCCGTAAATACGGGTCTGCTGAAACGTGCGCAACAGCCCTTGCCTTGCGATCTGTTGTACCGATAAACGCGATATTTCATTACCTTCAAACTGAATCGAACCGGAATCGATCGCATGATAACCGACAATGGAATTAAACAGCGTTGTTTTGCCAGAACCGTTCGGCCCGATCAATCCGGTAATAGCGCCGGGTTTGACAGACAGTGATACATCCTGATTAGCAACCACACCGCCAAAAGATTTAGACACATTCTGAACGTCGATTATTCCGCTCATTTTGCCTTCCCCGTCGCTTTTTCTTCAATCCGGATACCAAACCAGTCGGGGCGTTTCTGCGCTAACCATCCCATCAAACCATCCTGGAAATAAACCACGGTAACGACAATAAGCGCTCCGAGCGCAACCCATTGCCACCCCAGCAGGTAATTCCAGGTAACCTCCTTGAACAAATGGAATAAAATCGCGCCAACGACGGGTCCCCATAGCGTGCCCTTGCCGCCGAGCAAAACGCACACTACCATAAAAATACCCAGATTGATGGTCTGGTAAGCCGTTTCCAGAGGTTCGAAGTGGATCAGTTGGAAAGCCGAGACACCGCCAGCCATGCCGACAAAAAAAGCTGCCATCGCCCAGGTGATAAGTTTATAACGCAGGGTGTGTATGCCCATTGCATCGGCTTTTTCTTCATCGTCACGAATCGCGTTAATCGCGGCGCCAAACCGGGTTCCGTAAAGCCACTTGACGAAAACGAACACGCTAATGCCGATAGCCGCAAACAGAAAGTAAAAGAATATTTTGCCTGTATCCAGGTCGCCCGGATACACCGGCAAGGCGATACCCTGACCACCACCGACCCACTCCCAGTTTGAAACCAGCTCGCCAGCGGCTATGGCCACACCCAGCGTGCCAATCGCAAAATAGGGCCCCCTTAAACCGAACGTAACATAACCAATCAACACTGCGGTGATGGAACAGAAAAACCCGGCGCCGATAACGCCGAGAAATAATCCGCTAAAATACTGTGCATCGGTAAATTCATAGATACCACCACCCGCGGCATTGGTATAGTCGCCAACGTCGTAGACCAGACCGATCGCTATTAACGCAGCGACATACATGCCGGTGCCGTAAAAAAAAATATTACCGAGCGAGTTATAACCCATTTGTCCACCGGTCATGTCCCAGGTTAATGAGACAATAATCATTAACCACAGCGTTGCCAGCTGAGTACCAAAAGCTGGAAACACAAACGGAGCAAAAAACGTAATCGCCAGAATCAAAGCGTAAAGTACAGCTTTTCGATTGGTCATTATTTCAATACCTGACGATTGCGCCGCTGCTGAATCAGTCGAACAGCCAACACGATCAGCAATAGCAACACTGCAACGGCCTGCTGATAGCCGATGCCAAATATATGAGCGCCGTATTGTTCGATCGCACCGATGCCAAGCCCTGCAGCGATAACACCGGGCAGATTACCAAGACCAGCTGCGGTGACAATGACAAAGGCCCGTATCGCATAGGCGATGCCATAAAATGGCTGGATCAACCAGACCATTACAATGATCGCCCCGGCTGCACCGCAAATGGCCGAATTCAATGAAAAGGTGAATGCATACACCTTCTCGGTGTCTATGCCCATCACCCGGGCCGCTCGCGCATCTTGTGCTGTGGCTCGAATTGCCTGACCCATGCGACTCGATTTCATGAAAATAATCACCGCTACCGCCAAGGTGGCCGCCATCAAAACGCCAATCAATTTAGCAATGGGGACATCGATTAATCCATCGGCGAAATAAAGCGTGTGATAGCCGAGATCAACACTTTGGGTATCAGAACCAAACATCAAATTGAGAATTTGCGCTATCATAATTGCGACGCCAAAGGTGGCCAACAGTGAAGTGAATAAATCACGTTCAATGACGCGCGATATGACCAGCTTGTAAACCACCCAGCCAACGCCCCACATCACGATAAAGGCAGCGGGGACTCCAAGTAAAGCAGGGACACCCTGTTGTACCAGCCACCAGGACACGTATCCTCCGGAGATTACAAAGTCACCCTGGGCCAGGTTCTTCACATTCATCACGCCCCATACCAGCGCCAGGCCGTAGGCCGCGAGCGCGAACAATGAGCCGATCATCAGGCCATCGATAATAATTTTTAGATTGACAACTGGAAATTCGAACAACAACGAAATATTCGACAGAATTTGATCCATAAGAATACAGTCTTTAAGTCAGGTCATTCAAAAAAACAGGATGCCTATGGCATCCTGTTCGACTATTACATGACAACTTTTATTGACGTGGCCAATTCAACTTATGAGAAGCAAAGGCCGAAGGGGCCACTACATTGTATTTGCCGTCCTGAATCTGGCGAAGAACCATAGGCTTGGCAATGTTGTTGCCAGCTTCTGAAAACTTGATCTGCCCATAAAAAGTCGCCAAATCAGTCGCAGAGATAGCATCCCGTACTTTCTCCTTGTCCAGTGAATTGGCTCTTTCGAAGGCATCCTTAAATACATAAACGGCAGCCGACGCCTGTGCGGTCTGATAGGGAACTTTTTTGCTCTTATATTCGGGATAGGCAGATTTGAAGTTCTTTTCGTATTCAGCAGCGGTTCCAAATATCGCGTCTTTATAGGACAGGGTTTCGGACCACTGGGTTGAACACAAAATGTCATTCGCAGTGGCGCCAAACTTGCCGGTGACATCTGCCGCTTCGCAGTGAGTCATCGCAATCATTGGCACCTTTATATTTTTTTCACCAATTTGACGTACCGCAGTCACTGCACCTTTGGAGTGACCACTGATGATGAGTACATCGGGCTTAAGCAATTTAACCTTGGTCAGTATCGCGCTCATATCCGATAAATCACGTGGCAATTTCTCGTCGATAACGACTTTCATACCATACTTGGCCGCGTCTTCAGATACGCCGGCCCTAATGTCCAGCGAAAAAGGATCGTTCTCTACTGCGATAGCCACTTTTACCGTGGACGCAGGCAAACCTCTCGATTCGGCTTTCTCTGCCGCCAGAGCAATTGCCGAAGCGAGGTATTGTTCTGAAGTAGACAATACTGCAAAGATATATTTATAACCTTTATTAAACAGCGAACGTGACGCACCTTCGGCTTCCACCATTGGAATCTTGTATTTTTCGGTAACCGGCGCAATTGCTTTGGTCATTCCTGAGGAATATGGCCCCAACATGTATTGCACCTCGTCCTGGTTGATGAGCCGCTCTGCCAATGTCGCACCACGATCACCCTTGGATTCGTCATCGTAATAAATGACCTTGAAGTTGTAGCACTTCCCGCCAACTTTGACACCACCTTTTTCGGCAATTTTAGAAATGGCATATTCATAACCGTTTTTTGCGTGAATGCCGTTGGTGGCATACTTGCCGGTCAAAGAGATTGCCGATCCCAATACTATTTCGCCACAGCTCGCCGCCAGTGCGCTTTGCGATAACAGTATCGCGCTACCAACCAGTAGGCTCGTGAACAGGGTTGTTTTTTTCATGTAACTCCTCCGTCATTTGTTTTAGTTTGTCAACGGTACCGAAAAACGCTCTATCCCGTTGTTTTTTTATTCTTAAAGTAAACGACATGCTTACCTTAAGCAGGTTAACCGGAACTCAATTTTCTATTTATCCAGTCGGTCAATAATATTCAACAAGGCCAAATTTAGCAACCGGTGCTTAAACTAGAAGTAGGAAACATAGCCAAAATTCAAACTATTAAGTGTTATATCGCCGGCAACACCGTCAAACCTATTACCGTCGTAGTAGTTAATGATGTCGAACGTATAAGCCGACCGATTACTTTGTCCAAACTGAGCCCCGAAACCAAAACCGCTGTCGGTATCATCGCTACTGGTCGTGGTAGTACCGAGCCGCTCTGTTATCTCGATGCTGCTGTTACCCAGCATGGCGTATAAAACAATTCCGCTTTCAAGATACAGATTGCCTTTGATAAAGACAAATGTCGTATCAATATCAAAATCAACCGAGTTGATATTATCGTCGACCAGCGTGTTACTGATTTCGGCACCGATTTCGACATGCCGATTCACTGCGAGCCCTGCCCGGAAAAAAATATTGACCGGATTAACCCTGTCACTTCCCTCATCCAGGCTATGCAGACCACCACCGGCCCCAAAAACCCAGCCGGAATCCGCCAGGCTGGCAGAAAAGGGCAGAAAAAATAAAATGATGATACAAAAAAACTTACTCACATCCACATTCTCTTCACGTCCACCCGAATCCGGCGGTAATTAAAAATATTTAACAAAGCCAAAATTGAGACCACTGCTCATGACATCGACATTGAAATTATCAAATTTATTGTCATCGTAATAAATCAAATACTCGGCGGTGTAGTATGATCCCGTATTGTTTTGTATCTGAATACCGAAACCCACACCACTGCCATCATCTTCAAAACTGTCCGACGAATTGCGAATGGCCTCGGTAAGCTTGACCCGCGTCGCACCCAACATCAGGTAAAGTTTACTATTATCGTTAATGGGAATATTACCCTTGACATAGGCGAAGGTAATGTCCAGGTCATGGTCGACATCATTAATATCATCGGTGAACAGGGTAGCGCTGTAATCGACCCCGATATCGACATAATCACCCAGCGAATATCCCAAACGAACAAACAGATTACCCGTGTCAACCACATCGACCCCGTCGTCGAAACTGATCAGACCACCACCGCCGCCGACAAACCAGCCACTATCGGCATAACTGCAATTAAACGGCTGCAAACAGATCAGCAGTCCGGCTAAAATCGTTTTTTTCATTTATACGACATCCTTTACTCTATCCTCCGATAATATATTGCGCCTTGATGTTAACCAGAGTAACGCGCTGGTTGCTCGTTGAATTCGGAAAACAGTCAAAAGTCCATGCCCTGAAAATCATACGACAATAAACAAAGTGGCAACAACCAGATCCGCATTGACACGCATCGGGCTGCAACCCTTACATTAAAAATCTTCACTGTCATCAATCACCAGTTCCGGATAGGCAAATATCGATGGCGTTCCACCGGTATGCAGGAATACGATGTGATCCTGATCGCCGTAATCGTCGATACTCAATGCATCGAGTACCGCAGCAAAAGCTTTTCCCGAATAGGTCGGGTCGAGCAATATACCTTCGCGGCGCGCCAGCGTTTCGATCGCCACCTGTGTATGTGAATTTGAATGGCCATAACCCGGCGCCAGAAAACGATCATCACAAATAACCTGGCCAGGGTCGATTCCGATATCCAGGGCCATCAGCTCGACTATTGAGCCAAATTTAGTCCGTACCCGCTGTTGCTGGCTTTCGCTATCACGACGAACACAAACCCCATGAACCGGAATCGGGCAGTTATTCCCGCGCAATCCGAATAAAAATCCAGCATGAGTCGAAGCGCTCCCGGTCGGTAGAAAAAATCGTCGCGGCGTTATTTTTAACGATTCCAGTTGCTGCAGTATCTCCTCCGCGGCATCGACGTAGCCAAGCGCACCATAGGGTGTGCGCGCATTCGATAGTGGAATTACATAGGGCTTCCTGCCTTCGGACTTTAGCACCTCGGCCCGGTCTATCATAGCGCGGTCGGCGCCGTCTTCATCTTCACCCACCGGAAAATAATGGATTTTTGCCCCCATCAACTTGACCAGAAAAGGATTGCCCGATTTGTGGTATTCAGGTTGCGAACGGTCGACCCGATGCTCGAGCTGAACCTCGACATCCATATCCATCTTTCGTGCAGCGGCGACGGTCATACGTACGTGGTTCGACTGCACCGCGCCCGTTGTCAAAAGGGTATCTGCACCCAACGATCTGGCATGACCGATGTAATACTCCAGTTGTCGACTTTTGTTTCCGCCAAAAGCGAGGCCTGTGCAATCATCACGTTTAATCCAGATATTGGTTTTATAATCAGCGCTTAGATTATCGAGACGTTCAAGTGGTGTGGGTGTGTGACTGAGATTAACACGGGGAAAAGACTCGGTTAGCATAGCATTGTTTAAAATGAGTTAGACCAAAATTGTAACATAGCAAGGGCAGACACATTGGTCTGCCCTTACGTTTAAATTGTTGTAGGGGCGAACCCACGTGTTCGTCCTCTCAATATTCACGACAACCATCGAATCAATATGATGCCCATACTCACCAACACAGCGGCAATAATCCTTTGTCGACCGAATGGTTCGCGGAACACCAGAGTTCCAATTAATGCAGCAAATATCACGCTGGTTTCCCGTAACGATGACACCATCGCCATCGAACCGAATCCCATCGCATAAATAACCAGGCCATAAGCACTCGAAGAAGCCACGCCTCCGGCAATAATTTCGCCCGGCTTTTGATTCAGATAAGCTAACCATTGCCGTCGCCTGTAAATCAACAGGAACAGACAAATAGGAACCGGTTCAAACAGGAACGTCCAGAATATATAACTAAAACTGTTACCTGCAACGCGCACGCCGAGCCCGTCTACTACTGTATAACAGGCAATCAAGACCGAGGTCGCCAAACCCCAGCGTAGCGCCGCTGGAGAAATTCTGCCCAGCTTACCACCAAACAAGGTCAGGCTGGTCAAACCAAAGCTAATTAATCCAATACCCAATATCGAACCCGGTGATAACCACTCATCGGCAAACAGTGCTGCACCAATGGCAACCAGTACAGGTGCAAGCCCTCGAAACAGTGGATAAACCTGCGAGAGATCGCCGGTTCGAAATGACATTGCCAGCGTGTAGTAGTAGGCGTTGTGAATAATCACCGAAGCCAGAATCATCGGCCAGCTTAGCGGTAAGGGGGTCGGGACAGTAAATATTAATCCCAGGCAAACCAGACCGCCTATTAGCTGATAAGAGGCAATACTGTATTCC
>CAZYYM010000023.1:16302-40581 GCA_964651385.1 uncultured Gammaproteobacteria bacterium
TAATCCCAGGCAAACCAGACCGCCTATTAGCTGATAAGAGGCAATACTGTATTCCGGTGTGCCACCGGATTTCGCCATTGCATTCCAGCCGGCATGCAATAGCGCGGCGAGCAATACCAGCCCGATTAATACTGGCGTCATAAAAAACCGGACGTATTAACGCTTCTCCTGCTTGCTCAAGCGGCTGCCAATTCTTCTTTACGGCTACGACGTTTTTGCGACACCACGATAAACCCCAGTAAGAGTATTGCGGGGAGATAAAAAACTTCTTTCGGTATGCGATCGGCCGGAAGTAATACCTTGGCCACCTGGACCGGTTCGTCACCATAGTAATCGAACGATTTGCCAATTGTTTCGAAAAAAGGCGTACCCGGGAAAGGTTCTTCAATCACTGCCCGGCCATCTTCGACAACCACCGTCAGGCCTGCTTTTTGTAGCCGTTCCACTGCATCCAGCGGTTGGCCGAGATTAACCAGTATGGTAGTGGAGGTTACTTCACCACTGTCGAAATCGGGGCCACTCACCACGATAGTGATATTGCCATTCGGGGAAACGTCATCAACCACACTGTAAACTTTACCGGGATCATAACTGTCATAGGGAGGTGATATCTGATCCAGCCAGTACCCCGGTCGAAACAGCGTAAAAGCAATGAGTAAAAATGCCACCGATTCCCATTTACGGTTACGCGTAAACATATAACCCTGTGTCGCCGATGCAAACAACATCATCGCGACCGCCCCCACCGCAAAGACAAATACAGCCTTCAGCGGCGTCACATCGATAAGTAATAATTCGGTATTGAAAATAAACAGGAAAGGCAACAGGGCCGTTCTGATATCGTAGGTAAAACCCTGGATACCGGTCTTAACCGGATCCCCTTTCGAAATCGCCGCCGCCGCGAAAGCGGCGAGTCCCACCGGCGGTGTATCGTCAGCGAGTATGCCAAAATAAAACACAAAGAGATGAACGGCAATTAACGGCACCAACAAGCCTGACTTGGCGCCAAGCACAATAATAACCGGCGCCATCAGTGACGACACGACTATATAATTTGCGGTAGTCGGCAGCCCCATACCGAGAACCAAACTCATTAACGCGACCAGAATCAACATGATGATCAGACTGCCACCGGAGAGATACTCCACAAACTCGCCGACTACCTGATGTGCGCCGGTGAGTGATATCGAGCCGATGATGACACCCGCCGCTGCAGTCGCAATCGCGATCGATATCATATTACGCGCACCGGCAATCATACCTTCAATCCAGTCACGGACACCCAGTTTAAATTCACCCGGGAGATCTCCCGTGCCACGCATGATGGCCTTCAGCGGTCGTTGTGTCAGCGTTACCACAATCATTGCCAGACAGGCATAAAAAGCCGATAAGTGTGCCGATAGTTTGTCAGGTGTCGGCAGAATGCACCACAGCAGCAATACAATGGGTAACAGGTAATGCAGACCCGTAACTGCCGTTGCACCCGCCGGTGGCAACTCCAATAGCGGGGCATCGGGGTCCTCTACTTCGAGATCCGGACGTTTTGACGCAATCCATAGTAATACCACATAAGCCGCAGCCAAAACCACGATGACATACGCCAGCGTGAAGTCCGGAAACTCACTGGATATCCAGCTTTTAACCATATGTACCAGACCGACCAGCACCGCCACCCCTATAAATCCGCTGAGTACACCGATTAATTTCGTCGTAAGGCTTAACGACGACGGTAGCTTCGGCAAGCCGCGCAAGTCCAGCTTGCAGGCTTCGAGATGGACGATATAAACCAGCGCGATGTACGAAATCAGCGCTGGTACCAGTGCGTGCCTCAGAATGTCGGTATAGGCAATTCCGGTAAACTCGGCAATCAAAAAAGCGGCTGCCCCCATCACTGGCGGCATCAACTGGCCATTAGTCGATGAAGCTACTTCGATGGCGCCCGCCTTCTCTGGCGAGAGTCCGGTTTTTTTCATCAATGGAATGGTAAAGGTACCGGTAGTCACCGTATTCGCAATCGAGGAGCCTGAATATAGGCCACTCATCGCCGAAGCAATGACCGCCGCTTTGGCCGGTCCACCACGCAAATGACCGAGCAGTGCGAAGGCAATTTTAATAAAATAGGCGCCTGCACCCGCTTTTTCCAGAATGGCGCCAAATAGCACGAAGAGGAATATGGTTTGTGCAGAAACTTCCAATGGTTTGCCGAATATGCCCTCTTCCTGCATCCAGAAATGCCACATACCTTTGACAAATGAGGCCCCACCCCAGTTGCCACCACCGATAAAAACGTAGGCGGCCAGCACCGACGCGACAATAATGAGGGGTAGCCCGAGTGAACGAAAAATCGACAGGGTCAGGACGAACATACCAATCACAGCAATGGTCATGTCATAACGAATGTATTCGTGCACGAAATCACCGGCACGCTCGGCAATATTCGTATTCATGACCAGCATATAGAAGATGGCGCCCGTACCCAGCAGGATCAACACCCAATCGTAAATGGGGATACTGTTTTTCGAGCTGGATTTCGTTAGCGGATATGCCAGAGTGACCAAAACCAGGGCAAATGCCAAATGTATTTTCCGAGATATCGAGAGGTTGGCGATAAAATAGAAAAAATCGACGCCTAAGGTCGAGGATAACATGGAGGGTATCGGGGATGCGGCATATAGGTGATAAATCGCCCAAAGTAAACAGATGTAGGGAATCAGGTTTTTCTGCCAACCGACCAAATTGCGCGCGCCGGTATCGAATTCGGCGACCAGTTCTTCAGCAGATTTATCGCTGTGCTTATTTCCAGCCATCGTTCCAGCCTCCTCAATCGCGGTGAAGCTATATTTTTTCGATCAGCTGTGCCGACCAGTCTCCACTCGTTTAATTTTAATGTCGGTGTTTTAAACCGAAAAACGGCCGGTCAGAGGACCGGCCGTGGGAACTATAATTGACTGATTACATCCAGCCGCGTTCTTTGTAGTATTTGACAGCACCCCGATGGATCGGCGCCGATAAAGAATCAGTAATCATTTCTTTTTCTTTCAAATTAGCAAAGGCAGGATGCAGTTTTTTGAAATCGGCGAAATTGTCGAATACCGCCTTAACAATGGTATAAACCACGTTGTCAGGTACATCCGCGCTAGTGACAAAGGTGGCGCCAACACCAAAAGTCTGGATATCCCGGTCGTTGTTATACATTCCAGCAGGAATAGTAGCCTTACGATAAAATGAGTTGTCCGCGACTAGCTTGTCAATAGCCGGACCTTTGACATCGACCAGATGCGCCGCACAGCTCGCTAGCGATTCCTGAGTCAATGCAGAAGGATGTCCAACCAGCCAGAAATAAGCATCGATCTTATCGTCACAGACTGCCTGCCCGGTTTCTGCCGATTTCATCTCGGCGGCAAGTTTCAAATCGCTGCGCTTCCAGCCCAGTGCTTCCTCGATAACTTCCCAGGTTCCGCGAGTACCCGAACCCGGGTTACCGATATTCATACGCTTGCCCTTGACGTCGGTTAACTGCTTGATGCCCGAATCATCTCGCGCAATAACTGTTACCGGCTCCGGGTGTACCGAAAATACCGCTCTTAACTTTGAAAATTTTCCCTTGCCCTTAAACTTTGACGTTCCGTTATAGGCATGATACTGCCAGTCTGACTGAGCAACACCAAACTCCAGTTCGCCGGCGCGAATCGTATTGATGTTGTAAATGGATCCACCGGTTGATTCCGCTGAACAGCGGATGCCGTGTTTTTTTCGATTTTTATTCACCAGACGACATATGGCGCCGCCGGTTGGGTAATAAACCCCGGTTACACCGCCAGTACCGATCGAAACAAACTGCTGGCTGGCGGCGATGGCCGAGCCGGTTGTCAATGAGGTTACTACGAGCGAAGCCATAGCAATAGTGCTTAACACTTTCATAATTATCTCCTTAAGTTGTGGTGCCGATTAGTTGTTGTTAGAGTGGCAAGGAGCTTCGGCAGCTCACTTGCCGCGAAAAACCTGGTGGTTTGCAACCATTGTAAGATTGATAAACATAAAGTCAAACTTCTGCCATTTTCACTACATTCGACTAAAATGCCGGCTCTAACTTCGGACATTATGACAAGTTACCTGCCACCCACTAGATAAGAGCTACGACGGGTCATCGCTACAGAAGAATCTCGATCAGGTTGGCGCACCTCGATAGTAATGCCACAGAAACAGACTTCCGGCGCTTCGCCACGGAGACCAGTGCTCTACAATATCACGGGCCTCCTTCTCATTCGGTCGTGTATCGAGGCTTTTAAGTTTTTGCAGCGCGACCTGCAAAGCCAGATCATTGGCCGGAAAAATATCGACGCGTTGCAGGGAAAACATCAAATATATTTCGGCACTCCAGAGGCCGAATCCACGTAAGCTTGTAATTGCCCGAGTCGCGGCCAGATCGTCCATTTCGACAAGAGCATCGACATCCAGCGAGCCTTCGACTATCGCTTTTGCCAGGCCCTGCGCATATTCCGCCTTTCTGTTCGAAAGGCCCGCAGTACGTAACTCATCAAAGGACACCTTTAACAGGGAATCCGCCCGCATTTCCGGTACCAAGGCGTACAGCCGGCGCATAATTGCCCTGGCGGCTTCGGTAGAAATCTGCTGACCGACGAGTGTTGAAAGAAAGGTTTCAAAACCGACTGGGCGAATCCTCGGCGGTGGATAACCATAGCTGCCCAGAGCCTTATTCACATCATCATCAACTTCCGAAATACAATTCAAGTGTTCAATTATTTTTTGTTGGTCCAATAAATTGCTCACATATTTGGTGATAGTATTACCATCAAACCATTGAATTACAACCCGGAGATACCCATGCCCGCCTACTGGATCGCCCACGTCGATGTAACCGACGCCAATGCCTACAGCGAATACGCCAAACGTGCAACAACGGCTATCGAAGCCCATGGTGGAGAATTCCTTGCGCGTGCTACCCGCACGGTCTGGCTCGAAGGCAAAGAGCGTGCTCGTAATGTGGTAGTGCGTTTTCCCAGTGTAGCAGACGCTGAACGCTGCTATCGATCAGAGGCTTATCAGCAGGCATTCAGCTTTGCAAAAAATGCCGCCGTGCGCGATCTTTGCATCGTTGAGGGTAACCAGCCAAAAAATTAGTCATTATTTCTGTAGAAATAAAAAACTTAACTAAACTCGAAGACTACCGATAACAGAAACAGCCGGGAATTTCCGGCGCGACCGGATCGTCTCTAGTACGGGTGATTAGAGGAAGTCCCGTTTATTCAAGAGTTAAGATACTTTCGATTCGAGTCGCGCATGGCTTCCCAATATCGATTAACTCATGTGAGATTCCTCGGGATTACATCAGATGGCTACGAAACAAACTAACTGGACGCTGAAAAAAAAGCTTTTACTAGCCTTTTTAAGCGTAGGACTAATACCGCTTATTATCGGCGGGCTCATCGCCAACAATCAGGCCGGTCATGCTCTGGAAAACGCCGCTTTTAACCATCTCGAATCGGTCCGGGATATTAAACGTGGCGAAATCGAAAATTATTTTCAACTTATTCACGATCAGATACTGACGCTGTCGGAAAGTTCAAGCACCATCTTTGCCATGAATACGCTGAAAAGGGCCTTTCATAGCGAAAAAGACCTGGAAAAGATAACACCGCAAAGACTTGAAGATGCTCGAAAAGCATTAAAGGACTACTACCAGAACCAGTATGGTGCGGAATATCAGAATCAAACCGGTAAGAACATCAACACGGCGGCACTCATGCCATCAGAAGATATCGTGATGTATCGTCAGTTTCGTTACATCGCCGAAAACCCGAACCCGCTGGGAGAAAAACACCAACTCGATCACGCACCATTGCAGGGAGAACGATATGATCGGGTACATCGCAACTATCATCCAGGTTTTCGAAACTTTCTGCAAAAATTCGGTTACTACGACATATTTCTGGTCGATCCCGATACCGGCCATATCGTCTATTCCGTATTCAAGGAACTCGATTATGGCACCAGCCTGCTCACCGGTCCCTATAAAGATACCAACTTTGCTCGCGCTTTCCGACGCGCGCGCGACGCAGGAAATAAAGATGCGGTCATACTCGAGGATTTCGAGCCTTACAGCCCATCGTACCAGGCGGCAGCTTCTTTTATCGCATCACCGATTTATGACAAAAGCAAACTGGCCGGCGTCCTCATTTTCCAGATGCCGGTAGGCCGTATCAATGAAATCATGACGACCGATGCCGGAATGGGCAAAACCGGTGAAACCTACCTGCTGGGGGGTGATCATTTAATGCGCTCGCAGTCGCGTTTCAGCGAAGAAAACACGGTTGGTAAACTCAAGATCGATACCATTGCAGTCGATGAAGTACTCACCGGTAAAACCGATCAAAAGATTATCACCGATTACAGGGGCGCCGAGGTCCTGTCCTCCTATACCCCGGTCAACATCGACGGCCTGAAATGGGGTGTGATAGCCGAAATCGACAAAGACGAAGCATTTGCGACCGAGACAGCGCTTCACACGACCCTGATCACTGTGGCAATCCTTGCAATTCTGGCCGTACTGGGTATTTCCTTCCTGCTGGTTCGCAATGTGCTCAGACAACTGGGTGGCGATCCCGGCGAAATTCAAAAAATCGCCGAAGCCATTGCCGATAACGACCTGGCAATTGACTTAAAGGCACCCGACCAGGCCAGCGGTGTTTATGCGTCGATGTCGCAAATGCGCGACAATCTGCGTGAATCGATTGAACGTGATCGGCAACAGGCCGAAGAAAGTTCGCGTATCAAGCAGGCGCTGGATAATTCCAGCACCAATGTCATGGTGGCCGATGTGGATAATAATATTATCTATGTAAACGATGCACTGGTCGGCATGTTTAGCGAAATCGAAGACGATATCCGTCAGGACTTACCCGGATTCAACGTCAGGGAACTGATCGGCACCAACATCGATAAATTTCACAAAAACCCGGCCCACCAGATCAATTTGCTGAAAAACCTCAGTCCGAAGCACAATGCCCAATTTGTTGTTGGCGGTCAAACCATGGCCTTTATCGCCAACCCGATAATTGACGACAACCAGCAACGCCTCGGAACGGTTGTCGAATGGGTAAACCGTACCGCTGAAGTCGCCATTCAGAAAGATATCGGTTTATTGATCGACGCGGCGCAAAACGGTGATTTATCCAAACGTATGGATCTTGCCGGCAAACAGGACTTCTTCCTGACACTATCGCAGGGTATGAACCAGTTGCTCGAAACCTCATCCCAGGTATTCGAACAGATTGCTCAGGTGATGAGCGGCTTGTCCGACGGCAACCTACAACGCCAGATGGAAGGTGATCACTCGGGTACATTCGAAAACGTGCAGGGCAATGTCAACTCGACCATCCAGTCGCTGCGAGAAATTGTCGGTAACATTCGTTCGTCGGCAGACCTGATTACAACCGGCTCAGATGAAATCTCCAGCGGCAATAACAGCCTGTCTTCTCGCACCGAGCAACAGGCCGCCAGCCTCGAAGAGACTGCGAGCGCGATGGAAGAACTCACTTCGACTGTTCGTCAAAATGCCGATAACGCACAACAGGCCAATCAACTCGCGGACAGCGCACGACAAACCGCACAAAGCGGTGGGGAAGTCGTCAGCAATGCGGTGACGGCAATGGATGAAATCAATCATGCCAGTAACAAAATTGCCGAAATTATCGGCGTGATTGATGACATAGCCTTCCAGACCAATTTACTCGCGCTCAACGCCAGCGTCGAAGCGGCTCGCGCAGGTGACCAGGGCCGGGGATTTGCCGTAGTCGCCACCGAGGTTCGAAATCTGGCGCAACGCAGCGCCACCGCCGCCAAGGAAATCAAGGATCTGATACAGGATAGTGTCGACAAGGTTGGCGCTGGCGCTACACTGGTGAATGAATCGGGCGAAGCGCTCGAAAACATTGTCGCCTCGGTGATGAAAGTTGGCGATATTGTGGCTGAAATCGCCACTGCCAGTCAGGAGCAGGCTACCGGCATCGACGAGGTCAACAAGACCATATCGAACCTCGACGATTTAACCCAGCAAAATGCGGCACTCGCCGAAGAAACCTCCGCGGCCAGCGTCTCGATGAATCAACATGCCCGTGAAATGGTCAGTCTGGTGGATTTTTTCAAGGTCGACAACCAGCAAAAAACGATTCGTGCGCTGGAATCGACCAAAAAGCAGGAACCGCCAAAACCAGCAAAAGCGAAAACACCTAAACCGGCAGCAGCGCCTAAAATGGCGATCGTCAATCAATCACCGGTTAACGATAATGACGAGGACTGGGAAGAGTTCTGATTTAACCGGAATCGGCAAGATAAAAAAACGGCAACCGTAAAATGGTTGCCGTTATTTATTCGTTTAGAAGTTGTAACCCTTCTCGTCGTGGGAAACCAGATCCAGACCTTCGGTTTCAGACTCTTCGTCGACGCGCAGATCTACAAAGCGCGATACCAGTTTCAGAATAGCGTAAGTCGCAACTGCCGTCCAAACCAGCGTCGCCAAAACACCGGCTAGCTGAACACCGAGTTGTCCGACTATAGACCTGCCATCGGCCAGTCCCGCACCACCCAGACTTGACGCAACAAAGATACCGGCCATTAAGGTTCCAAAAACTCCACCAACACCGTGCACTGGAAAAACATCCAGCGAGTCATCGATATGTAGCGTATTTTTAATGGTTATTGTCGCGAAATAACAGATATTACCCGCAGCAAAGCCTATCAACAGTGCAGCCATCGGTCCGACATATCCCGATGCTGGCGTTATTGTACCGAGACCGGCCACCATGCCGGTTACAACTCCCAGTACAGATGGCTTGCCGAAACGTATCCATTCAATCATCATCCAGGTGAAAGCACCCGTCGCTGCACTGATATGGGTGACCAGCATTGCCATACCGGCATCACCACCTGCACTTAAAGCGCTGCCTGCATTAAACCCGAACCAGCCTACCCAGAGCATACCCGCACCGGTTACCGTCATGGTCATGTTATGCGGCATCATCGCCGTTTTTGGAAAGCCTTTGCGGTTGCCGATCACCATTGCTGTGACGATTGCCGCGACACCCGCAGTAATATGCACAACGGTGCCGCCGGCATAATCGAGCAGGCCCATCTGGCCGAGCCAGCCACCACCCCAGACCCAGTGACAAATCGGCAGATAAACCACCAGCAACCAGAAAATAGTGAATAATAATATGGCCGAAAAACGCATGCGTTCGGCAAATCCACCGACTACCAACGCCGGAGTAATGATCGCGAAAGTCAGCTGAAACATGCTGAAAACGGATTCCGGTATAGAGCCACGCAACGATTCACGGCTCACCCCGGAGAGAAATACCTGTGACAGACCGCCCCACCAATCATTACCAGCACCGCCATCGCCGAAAGCGATGCTATACCCCACCAGCACCCAGACGATAGTTGCGATACAGGTTATCGCGAAACACTGCATAAGCACCGACAGTACGTTTTTACTACGCACCAAACCACCGTAGAACAACGCCAGACCAGGCAGGGTCATGAACAAAACCAAAGCGGTAGAGGTTAATATCCAGGCCGTATCGGCACCATTCATTACAATGCACTCCCGCCGGATTCGCTGGTACGCACGCGAATGGCATTTTCCAGCGATGAAATAAATATTTTCCCGTCTCCGATTTTACCGGTACGCGCCGACTCGATGATTGCATCGACAACTGGATCGACCTGCTCATCTTCGACCGCGATTTCGATTTTCATCTTGGGGATGTAATCGACTACATATTCGGCCCCACGATAAAGCTCCGTATGGCCCTTTTGCCGACCAAATCCTTTAACTTCATAGACAGTTAAGCCATTGATACCTATATCGGACAAGGCCATTCGAACATCGTCGAGTTTGAATGGTTTGATGATTGCAGCGATGAGTTTCAAAGCGGTCTCCCAGGCATTAGCAAACGCGAGAGCCTAGACCGATTGCTAACGGAACACCATTTTTGCCGCCCATCGCACCGAAACGGTGCAATTGTGGTTGCCCTGCTTAAATAAACCGGTCCCGAAGCTGGTAATATCGAACCGCACTCGCCAGAAACCACGGCTTACCCGTGTATAAAGGCCGGGTTTGAAATGGAATATCATTGAAAGCTATCCTGCTATCCGCCTCACCGAGTAATTGCCTGCCCAGTTTATGACCGAAATAACTCGCCAGACAAATGCCCGAACCACAGTAGCCCATAGAATAATACAATCCATCCTGCTCGCCGAGATGTGGCAGATAATCAAAAGTAAAACCGACAAAACCCATCCAGGCATGACTGAGTCGAGCATCTTCAAGTTGCGGAAATATACGCAACATTTCCTGCCTTAATGCGGGCGCCGATTTTACCGGATCGGATTCGAATACCGATACTCGTCCTCCAAACAGGATTCTAGTGCCATCCGGAGACCGCCGGAAATACACCACCAGTTTGCGCGAGTCGCTGAATACCCGGTCCCGGGGAATCAATCGTCGAACAAGACTGGTATCAAGTGGTTCGGTGGCCAGCATATAACTACCAATGGGAATCAGGCGACGACGTTGCCAGGCTGTTACATCGCCGGTATAACCACTGGTTGCAACAACAATTCTGTGCGCCTGAATATTACCTTTGCTGGTGGTGACGTTAAAACCCTGTTTGTTTCTTTCGATATGCGTTGCTTCGCAATCACCGATCAAGGTACATCCGGCTTCTACTGTTCTATCGACGAGCCCCTGGTGGTATTTAGCCGGATCGAGTGAACAATGCTCAGCAATTACAAGACCACCATGATAAAAATCGCTATCAATCTCACTCGACTGATCCTTACGTTCGACAACGGTTAATGACTGCTCTAAACCCCTGGGTTGATGTTCAGCCTGCTGTACCAATTGCCGAAACTGTCGTGGGTTATGCGCGGCCAGATAGCGACCACATTGGCGCAGATCACAATCTATGTTTTCAGCGTCAATAAATGATTGAATCCATGCGAGTGCATTACGCGCTTCACTGGTCAGGGCAAAAGCCTGACTTGCACCATACTTGCGTGCCAGTTCGTCATATCCCGGTTTGATCTCGCCACTGATCTGGCCACCATTACGCGAACTACAACCCCAGCCAATCGTTTGAGAGTCGATAACCAGCGTATGACGCCCGCCCCGTGCAGTTTCAATAGCGCAATTCAAGCCGGTATAGCCCGAACCGATAATCAGGACCTCGACTCGATCAGGCGGCAACTGTTTACCCGGCTCTGGTCGTGGCCTGGCATCCCACCAATAGGGCTCGGATTTGAAATCATCGGTGAAAATTGTATCAGTCATCAATTTTGTGCAGACACCCATCGCACTTCAGATTGCAAGCTACCATCAGCCTGCAAATCCACAACACGATAGCCGTGTTTCGAAATATCGGCCTCATGATAATCCCAAAACTGACTATTTCGCTTAGTAGCTTCGCTTTGATTGTGCGTCACCTGCACCATGGTAGAAGGCGTAGTCATAACACGTAACCGATCAAACGACTCTTCGGCCACGTTGTGCGTATGCCCGGCAATTAAACCTCGAATTTGTTTAAACTTATTTACTTTTGAGAGAAAAGCTTTTGCATTTTTGACCTGACAGGAAGGCGACGCGCAGAGTCGCAGGGGCGTGTGATGCATCGCTACTAATACCGATTGGTTGGTACTGCTACCAACTTGCTCTTGCAACCATTCAAATTCATCGTCATCGATAAAACCGAAACTCGAGCCCGGCAGTTTTGAATTGACCAGTAACAGTTTCCAGCTTTCACAATCTACCTGTCGTTGATAATAAATATTATCTCCCGGCAACTCGGTAAGCATTGCCTCAGTATCATCATGATTACCAGCCATAACGTAGACCGGACAGGACAGCTTTAGCAATAGTTGCCTCAATAACTGATAGGCTGCGGAACTTCCATCGTCAGCGAGATCACCACTGGCAACGACTAATCGGGGTTGAGGCGATAACAACGTAATGTTCTCGATTACCTTGCTCAGGGATTGATGTGGATAGACGCCACGGATACTGGCATTTTTATCAGCCAGTATGTGCAGGTCAGTAATTTGCACGATACGAATAGTATCCATTGATTTACTCGATTCGGGGTTTGATCAATATCGGGGCGTAAGTTATCACGAATATCAAAAAAGCCATCACCCAAAGTAACTGTGATAGCCCAATCCAGATCGTATAATTTGCCATGTCAAACAGGGGTAGCACCACGCGCACGATCGCCCCGACGAGCAATAAGCCGAAGGCAAGGGCAATTATTTTGGGTGGATGGCTTACCTTTCGTCCGGTGTGTCCCAACGCTACCCGGGACATCATACCGATGGTAATCAGGCCGACACCTCCATAGGCGAAGGCGTGAATCGGCAAATAGGCTGATATCGAAAACCAGTGTGAAACTGCGAATAACAAGAATCCGGAGGTGATAAACCAGAAGCTGAGATAGATACTCCACAGCAGGCTTTTTTGCCAGATACCAACCGTGTGCCAGCCGATTAAACGGACTGCATTAACCGCAAACAGCCCCAGCGCCAGATAGGTGCTCACGGCCTGATTCCGCAAAAACAATTCTGCAATGAAAAATCCTGCAAAAAAGATCAAACTGGCGATGTCGAGCCACTTTGAATTAAACAATGAAACCGGATAACCCACACCCTGCTCGATGAAAAACGGTATGACACGTCGACCCATGCTCAGAATCAGGCCAAGCAATAAATACAACCCACCGTAAATACCCCAGTCCAGCCCTGGTTCAAACAAGCCAAACAAACCCGCATAAAACATCGCGTTGAATAAGAACATAATGAACAATTTCGACACAATCGCCAGCTGTTCCCATTGCCTGGCAATGATCACCGGCCGACTAACCACGACTATCAAAATAATAGAAAAGAGTCCATCAAGGCAGGCCGCCAGCCAGAGATAATCACCGGCTAAGGCAAAACAGATACGGGCGACTAACCAGAAACCGAACAAACCGGCCAGCCCGACTCCGGATATCGTAGAAATGCCGGTCCAGTTTGTCACCGCAGTGAGCAGAAATCCGGCGACAACTGCTATCGAAAAGCCATAAATCATTTCATGCGCATGCCACTGAAAAGGAGTCATGGAATGAATCGGTAAGGAAACACCGAACAAATAGACCCCTGCCCACAGCGCAATCGTAATCACTGCGAAAACCCCGGCACCGAGAAAAAATGGCCGGAATCCGAGTTCGAACAAGGCAAACCGAGACAGCTTTTGCTTTGATTGTGTTTCTGATATTTGCATCACTGAATTCTAATGATCGGGATGTCGCAGCCTTCACCGTTGAGCCGTATTTCCAGCATGGGATTTTCTCATTTAATTGGCTATGTATTTTTTCCGAGCCATCAGTTTTTGACAAATATCTAATACCAAATAACTTAAAGCGCCCTGGACCCTTTCGTTGTCTGCTATTTTACCACTTTAATCACATCATCCATCACGCTATCAGCTGAAAAATTAAAGCTCGGTGTTATATCAAGGCCGGATACCCGCAATCCTTTCGCCGTCCATTTATTACAGGCATTAAACAAATAATATAACCCCCTGGCTTTATAAAACGGGCTATTACCCGATCGACCATATTTTTGCTCAAGAATGCCCGCCTGACGGACTCTATCTGTTACTGCTTGACATAAATAATAACTATCTAAATACGGGTTTACGTTTCTGCAAAAACGCCTGCATGCCTTCCTGGCCGTCTTCCGAACCGAGACATTGCGAGATACCCACCGCTTCTTCGTTCATCTGGGTTTCCAGATCGTTATGCCAGGTGTTGAGCAACAGTTTCTTTATGGTCGCATGAGAACCCTGTGGACCTTCGGCCAGTTCGACCGCCATTTCAGTCGCTACTTTGCGTAATTCTTGATCGGCAACAACCCGGCTGACTAATCCCCAATCGAGTGCCTCACTCGCGGAAAGTACATTATTGGTAAAAGCCATTTGCTGTGCTCTCCTTAATCCGACCAGGCGCGGCAGAAAATAGGATGAGCTGCCATCAGGTGATAAACCGGCACGACTGTAAGCCATGGTAAATGTTGCCGATTGCGCTGCGATCACCAGATCACCGATGATCGACAGACTAAAGCCGCCACCCGCGGCAATGCCATTGACGGCGACAATGATCGGTGCATCCATTCTCGAAAAAGACGATATCGACTGATGCAGATTATCCGCCAGTAATTTCACTTTTGCTGAACCTTGATCACCGAAATCTGACATTTCGCGAAGGTCACCACCTGCGCAGAAAAACCTGCCGGTAGCGCTCAGTACCACTGCCCGAATCGACGCATCGTTGCTGCAATATCCAGCAACTTCAACGAGTTCCTCGGACATTTTGGCGCTAATACCATTGGCCGCATCGGGCCGATTTAGAGTAATAAAGGCGACCTTGTCTTGCTGTTTAAAAATCAGGGTTTCATACTGGCGCATGATGATCAATCTCATTCTGCAAACACGTCTGCAAGCATAGGCAATTGTCTCACTTTACGCAATGCGAGCAGGTTTCGATTTCCTAAGGGCGCCCGGAGTGGATAGACCGGATTTCATATGCTTACATCTTGTCAGCATTGTTCTCGGCTTCGTCTTTATCCAGTCAATGGATTCAATTCACATTCAAACTGCAAGTTTGCGCCTTCAAGAGTAATTGCCATAATGCCAATTGCGCTGCATACTCATTCCATACAGAATTCTCGGCCATAGAGAACACCATGCCTTCATTCAAATCCGATAAAGTATCAAGAATACACCAGCAGCTGCACAGTCATCTGCCATCTGAATCGGCGCTACGTGTCAAGGCACTGGAAACCGTACTGGTCGAAAAAGGCCTGATCAATAGCCAGACCATCGATGCCTGGGTCGAGGCTTATTCTGAAGATGTCGGGCCAAAGCGGGGCGCAGTCATCGTTGCCAAAGCCTGGACCGACCCTGAATTTAAAGCCCGCCTGCTCGAAGATGCTGTCAGCACTATTGATGCACTCGGATTTCTCGGCAAGGCCACGGCACATTTAAAGGTCGTCGAGAACACGCCCGAGGTGCACAACCTGGTGGTATGTACGCTGTGCTCCTGCTACCCATTCTCTATTCTCGGTATGGCGCCCAACTGGTATAAAACAGCCGCTTATCGATCGCGTTCGGTACGCGATCCGCGCGGCGTGCTTGCCGAATTTGGCGTTGATATTAACGATGACGTCGAAGTACGCGTCTGGGATAGCACGGCTGAATTGCGTTACATGGTTCTGCCCCAATGCCCACCCGGCACGGATGATTTTAACGAAGAAGCGCTGGCAAAGCTGGTCACGCGCAATTCAATGATCGGAACTGACCGAGTCCTTAAAGTCGAGAAAAATCGCTGATGGACGGCATGCATGACCTCGGCGGTAAACAAGGCTTCGGCCCGATTGATGTCAATGAGGCCGACGCGCCTTTTCATGCCGACTGGGAGGGTCGCATGTGGGCAATCGCACAATGCGGCGGCGGACGCGATGGCTGGACAATCGACTGGTGGCGTCATTGCCGTGAACTGATCGACCCAGTCGATTACCTAACGCGGCCATATTTTGATTCCTGGATGCAGGCCTATACCGCGGCCTATATTGACTCGGGCACATTTACACTGGACGAGATTGTCAAAGCAAAATCGGCAAATCCCCCCGTCCAGCCACCTGACGCAATCGATGCCGAACAGGTTTTAAAAAACGTACAATCCCAGGCGACTCGATTTGATCGGTCGTTGTCCTGTAAACCTCTATTTAATGTGGGTGATCGCATCCATACCAGACAATTAACCACAATGCACCACACGCGATTACCATCCTATGCCCGGGGTAAGCAGGGTGAAATTCATGCCCTGCACGGTGCCCATATCTTTGCCGACAGCGCCGCGCAGGGCGAAGAAATTCCGCAACATATTTACTCGGTGGCCTTCTACGCGCGTGATCTGTGGCCCGAAGCACAGCATAACAAAGACCGTGTATTTCTGGATTTATGGGAGAGTTATCTTGAACCAGCCTGAGCAATCCAGAGTATCACCTTTCAAACGCATGGACGGTGAACCCCTGTTCGACGAGGCCTGGCAGGCACAATTACTGGCCATGGTCGATCAAATGATCGCCAACGGAGCTTTCACTAATGCATTATGGTCGGAAACGCTGGGAGGGAATTTGAATAAGGCCGAGAAAGGCCGACAGGCGGACGATATAAACACCTACTACGCGGCAGTATTGACGACTTTTGAAACCTTGCTGGAACAATCATCGGAAATATCAGACGAAACAATTAGCGGCCGACAGCAGGCCTGGGAAGCAGCTTACCGGAGTACTCCACACGGTCAACCAGTGATATTAAAGGACTAAGCCAATACTCCCGCAAACTGACCTAATCACCCAACCAGATAAATCCCGCATGATAACCAGACGGTACCGCCTCCACTAACAGGCGCAGATGTGATCCAGCGACAATATTACTTTGCGAGGGAGTCAGGCGATAATTCTCCGGGTCATAAATTTGGCTGGCCCGGTCATAATTCACCCTGATTCGATCGCCTATTCGCCCGCTATAAACCGCCTCTACTCGCAATTCGAAACACAATGGTTGATCGGTACAGAGCCGTTCAACAAATCCAAGCAAGTGCACGGTTTCGTCGGCCGTTGTGGCAACGGAAAAAATCAGCAATAACGCTGTTTTCAATAGTCGCATTAAGACACCATGCATTTAGAAATTCGATTTTCGACGTTGCACTCAATCGCGTTTCAAACGACCTGCCGCACCGCCGAATTTCGTACTACCGGCCCCTCTTTACTCAGAAAGGTTTCGGTCAAACCTCGATGCGCATGATTCATCCGCCAGGACAACATTTTCTGCGCATACTCAAGAATTATCGATTGATAATTGGGATTATTCGCCTGATTAACAAATTCACCCGGATCTTCCTGCAAATCAAAAAATAACGGCGGCAACGCAGCGAAGTGTACATACTTGTATCGTTCATCACGAACAACCGCGAGGTTGCACTGGTGCGAGGTTAATCCGAAATATTTTTCCACCGAATCGTCAATTACACTACGAAAATCGAATTCCCAGTGCACTTGCTTGCGCCAGTTTTTGGGTATCTTGCCGCTGTTGATGATCGGCATTAATGACTGGCCGTCGCATTGAGATGGCGATTCAATATCCAACCAGTCTAGCATGGTGGGCATGATGTCGACATTTTCGCTAAAGGCGTCTATCCACTTTCCGCGGCTGGCATCAGCCGAGGTGCGCGGGTCTCGAATAATCAGCGGCACGTGATAAGACTGGTCGAAATAACCCAGCTTGGATTTGAGCCAGTGGTCACCGAGCTGCTCGCCATGATCGGAGGTGAAAATAATCAGCGTATTATCCCAGTCATCGCTAGCCTTCAGAGCATCAAATAGCCGCCCCAGATTGTCGTCAACCTCGCTAATCAAACCATAATAATTGGCCTTGGCCTGCAACAATTTACGATCTTTCTCGGGTGCGCGGAATTTTTTATCGGCCAGATAAAACGCCAGCACCGGATGCTGCTGGCTTTCATCTTCGACGCTCGATTTGCGCCTGGGTAAATCCAGCAACGCCGGATCATACATACGATTATAAGGTTCCGGCACCGAAAGCGGAGGGTGCGGACGCAATAACGACAGGTGAGTGACCCAGGGTTTCTGTTGCCCCTTAATCCAGTGCATACATTTATCCACCATGAAATGGGTTTCGTGATCTTCGGCTTTTATCGCCAGTGGTAATGGCACTTCACCGCCCTCAGCCCAGTCGACGCCCTCGGTTTTGTTGCCGTATAAATCCCACAATACAGGCGGCATCGGGTAGCCTTTATCAATCAGGTAATGTATCCAGTCGACCGGAACCTCGTCCCTATATGGCGTATAACTGCCAATTCCGGGAAGCGGCTCGCTGTAATGCGTCAGTCGAGGGTCTTTTTCACTCAATCCGCGGGGGTCGGTAGCGGTATCGGTATAACCAAATAATGCAGGGTCGTAGCCAGCACGACGTGTTTGCAGCGCCCAGTTATCAAAACTTCGATCCACCGGCGTACCGTTGTTAACGCATCGGTGATTCTGCAAATACATGCCGGTATGCAAAGAAGTCCGACTCGGCGCACAGGGCGTGGCCTGCGCGTAGTGGCGTTTGAACAACACACTCTCTTTTGCCAACGCATCCAGGTTTGGTGTTTTGATCACCGGATGGTTTAGAACCGAAAGACATTCACCGCGCCACTGATCGGCAGTAATAAATAACACATTCATTAAGACACCGCTCCCGATTGCAAGAATCTATAAGACAGTTACTTACTTCAGGCGTATGGTATTCATCCAAACGGTTCAATCAAGCGATTTATGTCTAAAAAGCCGTAAACTCATTGATAACAACTCAGTTTCTAAACGCCGGACATGGCCTCGATTATCGATTTCTCCAGGACATCCAGCCCTTCATTGACGATGTCAGAGGAAGTCGATAAAGGCACAAGAACACGAATCACATTCCGTGCCGGCCCTGCGGTTACCAATACCAGCCCTTTGGAAAGCGCAATGCGCACAATCTCCGATGTCAGATCACCTGCCGGTTCTCGGCTTTCGCGATCGGTGACTATTTCAATCGCATTCATACACCCCAGAGAGCGGATATCACCGATACAGAGACATTCAGGTTTTTCAGCCATTTTCCGGAACCTGTCGTCGATCTGGCGACCGAGTTCCAACCCCTGTTCAAGCAGCAGATCTTCTTCGATGACCTTGAGCACCGCCAGTGCCGCGGCGCAGGCAACCGGATTACCACCGAAGGTACCCCCCAATGCACCCGGCGGTACGCTATCGATAATATCAGCCCTCCCAACAATGCCGGAAAGCGGTAAACCACCGCCCATACTCTTACCGACACAGGTTAAATCTGCATCGATGCCAAAGTGCTCCATAGCAAACATTTTTCCCGAACGACCAAACCCGGTTTGAATCTCGTCAGCCACCATGACGATGCCATACTGATCGCAAAGTTCCCGGATATATCGTATCAATTCAGGGTCGGCGATGTTATAGCCACCCTCACCCTGAACGGGCTCATAGAACATAGCCGCAATTTGTTCCGGCTCAATATCGCTTCTAAACAGGATTTCAAATGCGCGCCTGGTATCATCGAGTGAAACCCCGTGATAAGCATCGGGGAACGGTATACGATAAATTTCGGTCGGAAACGGCCTGAATCCTACTTTAAAGGGATGCAGGCGGGCACTCAATCCCATGCCCATATAGGATCGACCATGATAGCCATTGGTGAAGGTAATCAGGCCTGGACGACGAGTATAGTATCGCGCAATTTTGACTGCATTCTCGACCGCTTCACCGCCAGCAGAAAAAAACAGTGATTTCTTTTCAAAATCACCCGGCAACAATGCATTGAGCCTTTCCGCCAGACTAATGTAGCTTTCGTAGGGACTTATCTGAAAACAGGTATGTGTGAATGATTTGATCTGCGCTTCCATCGCTGCAATCACCTTCGGGTGTCCATGACCGACATTCTGACAGCCTATTCCACCACAAAAATCGATGAAGCGATTTCCCTCAACATCCCACACCTCGCCACCTTCGGCACGTGCGACCACAAAGGTCGCAGAGTAGGCGATAGCACGGGCAACACAGTCGTCCCGGCGTTGGTAAATATCAGCGTTAGTAGTCATTGTGGCATCTCTTGGTTCTATCAAGATTCGATTATTCTTTCATAAATGTCCGGATTGCCTGGTCCATTTTCCATACCAGCTTTTCGATTTCGTTTTCCGGCGCGCAGGCAAAGCCCAGCATAATTCCTGGGTCAATGCCGGCCCGATCACAATATATCGATTAGAACCAAATTATTCGTTAGTTGCCGATAAAGCGACGCAGGCGCACCGGTATCGAGTTTCAGGGTAAATAGCAATGCGCCTTTACTTTGTCTCACCATTCGCCTGGAATTGGGTATATATTAATTTAGATAGTTGATATTTATTTAGATTCAATCATATTAGAAGATATCCAAACTGACAAATATTCAATGAGCGGGGAGACTTCTCAGTGACTGACTATCTTGAATTCCCCAACGGGCTCCACCTGTTAAAGCGCTGGCAATCCGGCGATTCGGAAGCCAAGGCAGAGCTGCATAGCATTATCGATGCGGCGATTGCTGGTAATTATGACGCGAATTTCGCCGTCCTCGCGCCAACCAATACAGTCCATGTCACGGGTTCGGTACATATGATCGGGCTTAGTGTTCTGCACGATCTTTATGGTGTCGAATCCGCTGAATATTACAAAACCGACCCTGACCGTTATGCCCGAGTAAATCTGATCTTAAGTCGCCTGTTGGGCATCAATAAACTCTATATGACCTGGGCACTTTACGCCTTTTCCTGTGAGGCAGCAGGTCAGGAAATGATGTATCCCGACAAATTCCCACCGGGATCGGATCCGGACAAAGTACTCATCCACAAGGGTAACTGGCAATCGCTCGGCACACCCGATTTCGACACCGGTATTCCCGAAATTATCAACGACATCCTGCGTTCCACCGAGCGCCTGACCGGGATGGAACCCCTGCTACAAATATCTGCGCCCTATAGTCTGGCGGCCGATATTTTCGGTCAGGAAGCGCTGTTAGACAATGTTGTCAATGATCCGGATTTCGTTAACGAGTTACTGGATCACCTGGCCGATAAAGTGCTTGGGCCCTGGATCGGCGATTTTATTCATAAATTCCCAAACGGCTGGGTCGAGCTGTCTGACGCATCCGGCTCGCCGTTCTTTATCGGGCCGGATAATTGCAAGAATATGGCCATCCGTTCTATCCAGTATATGGTCGAAGATAAGCCCTGGGCAGACAGAGTGTTTGACTGTAATTATCGTGGTGATTATGTCACCCAGGCCGTTAGGAAAAACCGCCGATCACGACGGCAAAACACCCGTACGGAAGCCGATACATCAACCAGTGTCGATCTCATACAATTGACCGGCCTGAAATACGGTGTGTGCACTGACTTCATCATGCGGCTCGAAGCTGACAAGGTGCCGGTTTCCTTCTACGAAGAACAGGCAATTGCCCGAGGCGTACCTTTAACCACCGGCATCGGTTCCGGCCAGATCGATCGCAATAGCATCGCCGATCTGGATACCGCTAAACAGGAAATCCAGGAAACAACCCGAGAATTCGTTACCGCCATTAAGAATGTTTGCGAGGCAATCGACCAGCCAATTGGCAGCAAGCTTCACCAACCCTGGCCCAGCCATGTCTATTTCGAAGACATCAGCTCGCAGTCTCAGTTCGATGTGATCGAGACCATTATTCAAACGGTGAAGGATGCTGGGGTAGTTGATTTGCCGGAAATTGTCGAAGCATAATTTCCCTCAGAGAATTCTGGATTTCCAATGCGGGTAAATCAATTTTGAACCGGTAATTTTTCCTCGTGAGCGGGCATTGGCAATTGGCATTGGGTGGCACTAATTGTCTATTTGAACAATTCCCGACCTATCCTTTCCGGTGGCAGTGGCTAGCCAATTTGGACGCCACCTGTTAGATTGTCGTGGTCGATCTTTTTTCCTTCCATATCCGTTGAAGATAGCAATGCGCCGAGCTGCCTGGCCGCTCATTCGGCGCGCTTTAACGTTGTCGTAAGCGACCGCTGTTGTAGAGTTTAATGTATGAAAGCAGTCATGTTGGCGGCGGGAATCGGCGCCAGGCTTGGATTTACGGGCAATGAGCAGTCAGCAAAGATTTTGTTGCGGTTCGGCGGCAAATCTTTGCTGCAATATCATATCGAAATCCTCCAGCGCCTGGGCGCCGAGGAATTGGTCCTCGGAGTTGGTTATCACCACCAGGACATTGATCGGGAGATTGCTGCCTTAGGCGCGCAGGATTTTGTGCGAACTGTGTTAAATGAGAACTTTGAAGCGGGTAACATTGTCACGCTGTGGGTATTGCGCGATGAACTGGATTGCGGGGAGCCAGTACTACTTATGGACGCCGATGTCCTCTATGACGACAATCTGATAAGGCGCCTTACTAACTCACGACATCAGAACTGCTTCCTGCTTGATCGCGATTTCGATACTGGCGATGAACCTGTCAAACTATGTGTGCGCGGCGGTAAAATTATAGAATTTCGCAAATGGTTAAGCGCCGAATACGATTTCTGTGGAGAATCAGTTGGGTTTTTCAAATTATCAGCGGGCATGGCTAAAAAACTGATCATTCAAACTGGACACTATATTGGTCAGGGCCGTCACCAGGAGCCCTACGAGGAGGCAATCCGCGATGTTCTGCTGACCTCACCACGTGACACTTTCAATTTCGAAGACATCACGGGCATGGCATGGATAGAGATCGATTTTGCCGTTGATATAGAACGCGCCGATACCGAAATTTTGCCGCGTATCCTGTCGTCAATTGATAATCGAGTCAACACAGTGATCATAAAGCAAACACCCGACCTGGGTGAGAAACAAATACAATGAACGGCATGGACGGCCTTCTGTCCACTGGGCCGGTCGGTGCAGTGATCGCAGCCATACTCTATATTTCGACCTACCTGGTGTTTCTAAGGCTCCTGAAGTACCCGCGAAACTGGCGACTACCGAGTGTCTCTACGGTGGTCGCAACTGGTGCTCTGGCTATCGCTACAGTGGCATTTGTGTCGATATCGCCAGCAGGCGTCGATATTGAATTGATGATCTTTTTGACTGGGTTCATCGTCGTGCTTTTCGGGATTATTGCCTCACCTGCTATCGACTTCCAACCGGGCAATCGCCCCGTTGTTGAATTTTTTGCAAACCATGGAGACCACGCAGGACTCTGGATGTTTGTGCCCGCAATTGTCGCGGCTTACGTCTTGCTATCGGCCAAACTTCATGGCGTTCTGATTGCTTCCATTGTCATTGAGCTGGCATGGTATCTGCGGCACAGGTGGAATAACGAACGACAGTTGTATCCCCTTACTGAGCATGATTTGCTGGTTCTTGAAACACAAGCGAAAGGGGGCATTGAGGAATTTGCCAAACAGCATGGTATCCGGGAATTGAATCTATCGGCTGCCGGTGTTCAATGGTATGGATGCAGTAAAAACACGTTCCCCTGCGCCTTTAATCTGTATACCAACCGGCTCGGCTTAAATACGGCACCCTGTTGCCGGGAACATATGAAAGACCTCGCCTACTTCGTTTCTTCTTGTCTCGCAGATATGGGGACCACCCACTGGCTGGAAGGAGGAACTCTTCTGGGCGCTGTACGAGAAAATGGCAACCTACTAGCCTGGGAAGACGATGTCGATATCTCATTCCTGTTAGACGAGCAGTCAACCTGGACTTCGGTCGTCAAAGGCATCTCCGATCGCGGTAAGCGCCACGGGTATTTCGTGGAAGTAAACGAGAATACCGCGTATCTGGGTGTCTCCTACGACCGCCCGCAGCCATGGCCTTTCAGATGGGAACGATACCGAATGCGCGGGGAAATCCGGCTAGACCTGGTCGCCTACCGGCGAGCCGTGAGCCATGGCCAGTCCATCCTTGAAAGGCAAACCCACAAGGGATGTTTGCCTATGAGCGAAAGTGGATGGTATGGCATGGCTGAAGACATTGTACTTCCGACCTCAACAATTCGATTTCTTGACGATGATATCCCGTGCCCGAATCAACCTCAGTCTTACTTGCGCAACCTCTATGCGGATTATCAAAAAGTTGAACTCACCTATGTGAATTCGGAAGCAGCAGAAGCCCGGCGTTCAGCCGACGAAATACCGTCAACGTAATCAAATGGTGTTGATTATCTGTACTGCCTGAATGTCTACCAGCGTTTTAACAAATGTGGCGGATAGCATTGGTGTTAGGGCCATATATGGACACGCTTTGTAATACAATGAAAATCTTGATTTTTTATGCCATAAAAACCTCGGTCGAGTCACCAATAATTCGATCAATCAACAGATAGATTCGCAATCATATATTCGGCCCCTGGTGAGATCAGGTTGTGGATCTCCGGCCATGATGAAAACCGCACGCCTGCACCTCGTCAGAGTCACGATACACAAACTACCTAACCCCATCTCAGGTCCTGCAAGCGTCGGTCTAACCTGTTAAATCATCGAATAATCGCTTCCTCGGATAGGATTGGTGTTAATCAGTCTATCCGCCCGGTTACGGTTGTATGAC
>CAZYYM010000024.1:0-38805 GCA_964651385.1 uncultured Gammaproteobacteria bacterium
GGGTATTCCAGTCGTAGTGGTCTTGACATGAGGTGAGGATAACATCTATGATGGATAATTTATAGACCTGACCCCTTTTTACTTTTAGACCTGACCCCTTTTTATCTTAACGATCTCGAATCAGGCACCAGCGATTGCTCTGGTCTTCAATCTTGCTCGTTATTATCGACCTGACCAGTAATACCATCATCCCGCCAGGATCCAATTATTACCTGAATTTTAGGTCAGGTTGACCGTCATACAGTTTAGTGCTCACAGGTACTTTGCAATCCAACGCTTGATATATATCAATTCGCCTTATCCTGAAAGCGTTTGAAAGTATCATTCCAGTGGTAAACTAGAGCCCATGCACTATGACTTCGTAATAATTGGCGGCGGCATCGTCGGTGTTTCTACCGCCTGGCAATTACAATTACAGCACCCCGGCAGGAAGATCCTGCTCCTGGAAAAAGAGGATGCGCTGGGCCGGCATCAAACCGGACACAATAGCGGTGTCATTCACGCGGGTGTTTATTACACGCCGGGAAGCCTGAAAGCTCAATTTTGTCAGCACGGTTCAGAGGCCACCTTGAAATTTTGTAGAGACGAAGATATAGCATTCGACCAGTGCGGGAAGCTTCTGGTTGCAACCGACCGCAATGAGTACCATCGCATGCTTGCACTCGCCGAACGCTGTCAAGCAAATGGTATAGAGTACGAATTGCTCGATAGCAAGGAACTGCTTCGACGGGAGCCGCAGGTGTCCGGAGTCGCCGCACTTCATGTACCGAAAACAGGCATTGTTAACTATCGTCAGATTACGGAAGCGATGGCGAAGCAGTTTGTTAAAGCCGAAGGCGATCTCAGGCTCGGACACCGGGTAACTGGTTTATCCGAACAGGAAAATCATATCCGCGTAGACATACAAAGCAATGCGGGTCTTCTGAGAATTAACACCGGTTTCCTGATTGCGTGCGCGGGCCTTGCAGCAGACCGTATAACCCGGTTCATGAATCTACCTATCAATTTTCGAATCATTCCGTTTCGAGGTGAATATTACCGCCTGTCCGGTCGATGTGAAAAAATCGTCAACCACTTAATTTACCCAATACCCGACCCTGAATTACCATTTCTTGGTGTGCATTTAACCCGAATGATCGATGGGTCAATTACCATCGGCCCCAATGCGGTCCTCGGATTCAAACGCGAGGGCTACGATCAATACAATTTCGACCTGCGCGATACCTGGGAAACACTTCGATTTCCCGGTTTCTGGAAACTCGCAAAACAACACTGGGCCAGCGCAAAAGAAGAATTTATTGATTCCTGGAATCCCAAACGTTACCTGAAACAGGCTCAGAAATATTGCCCGCAACTGGAAATTTCAGATCTAGAAGACTATCCGGCCGGAATTAGAGCGCAAGCAGTGATGGGCGACGGCTCGCTGGTACACGATTTTCTATTTGCCGAAAGCCCGCGAAGTTTGCATGTGTGTAACGCACCGTCACCGGCAGCTACTTCGGCAATACCAATTGGAAAATATATTTGTCAGATGACGAGTATCAAAATGAGCTAACTAATCTGTCATAACGGCCAGTGGCTCGTCTTTTACTTCCCGCTGGCGTAAATGCACCAGCCAGCGCTTTTCCCAGAATTTAAAGCCACGGCTAATGATAAATACGAGCACCATATAAAATAGCATCGCGGTGATGAAGCCCTCGTAGGCGAGGTAATAACGTCCATTCAGCCAACGCCCGGCCCCTAGAATATCTTGCAGGGTGATCGTGCTTAACACCACTGAACTGTGCAGCATGAATATAACTTCGTTGGAATAGGCGGGTAATGCACGACGGCACGCACTGGGAAGCACGATGCGTCGCATCATTGTCCAGGGTGACATACCGCAGGCGTGGGCTGCCTCTATTTCACCGGATGGTGTGGTTTCGATCGAGCCACGCAGGAACTCAGTAGTATATCCGGCGGTGTTCAGCGTAAATGCGATGAGCGCGCACCACCAGGCACTTGACAGTATCGGATCCCAAAGGAAACTTTCGCGGACTGCATCGAACTGCGCAAGTCCATAATAAAGCAGGTAAGTTTGTACCAGTAACGGCGTACCACGAAAAAAATACGTGAAACACCAGATAGGAAAATTTAACCAGCGATGCTTGTAGGCCCTTGCAATAGCCATCGGTACCGACAGTAGGCCACCGAAAAATAAGGCCAGAACAGTAATCTCAAGGGTTAATAAGGTACCCCATAAAAAGCGGTCTATATTATCCCACACCAGCACAAAGTCGAGCGGAGAATGATGCTCACTAACGTAAGCCAAATATTCCCAAAATGTGCGTTCGGTGGTTTCTTTCATAATTTTAAACCCTGCGAACACCGACGCTGTATTTACGGTCCAGCCAGCGCAAACCAACGTCTGAAACAGCGGTTAAAACCAGATAAATCAATAATACGGCAAACATAAAGGTGAAAGGTTCGCGGACCGAACGCCCAGCCGTCGACGCATTCCAGACCAGGTCATGAAGGCCAATAACCGAGACCAATGCCGTAGCTTTGACAAGCACCAGCCAGTTATTAGCAAAACTGGGCAATGCGTAACGCACCATGAGTGGAAAGGTAATGCGCCGGAAAATTTTAATCGGCGTCATACCAAAGGCTATGCCGGCCTCGATTTGGCCCCGGGGAATTGCCAGTATGGCGCCGCGGAAGGTTTCGGTCATATAGGCGCCGTATACAAATCCAATAGAAAAAATACCAGCGGTAAACTGATTGATTTCGAGATAATCCCACCAGCCTGTGACTTCGCCCAGATCATTCAGAATTTGCTGTCCGCCATAGAACAGTAGCATCATCAATACCAGGTCAGGAACACCTCGGACCAGCGTAGTGTAAGCTCCGGAAAAATTTTGTGACAATCGATTGTTAGAAAGTTTGGCCACGGCGCCGACTATGCCGAATAACACGGCGAGCACCAGGGACCCAACCGCCAGTTGCACAGTAACCAAAGTACCCTCAAACAAGAGGTTGCGGTAACTCCAGACAGTATCCATTAATTTTACTCGAGCCTGCGGCTACGGAACCGATAATAAGGCTTGTAGCCGCAGACTCGACTAACCGTCAATCAGCCTATTTGCCGTAGATATCGATTTCAAAATACTTATCGTTAAGTTTCTTGTAAGTGCCGTCGGCACGAATTCCCCGGATAACCGCGCTCAACGAATTTCTCAGGATGGTATCTTTTTTTCGTACCGCAAACCCGGCACCGGTACCGTAACATTCCTCATCGCTGACCATGTCGCCAAGAAAGGCGAAACCCTTACCCATATCCTGTTTCAGAAAACCTTCAAGTGACTGCAAGGAATCGGAAAGCTGTGCATCCAGCCGTCCGGAAGCCAGGTCCTGGAAAACCTCTTCCTGTGAGGCATATAAAATTAGTTCAGCATCGGGAAACAATTTTTCAGCAGCACACTGGTGCGTGGTGGCGCGCTGCACACCAAGACGCTTGCCTTTCATATTTGATTGGCTAAACCCGGCATTTACCTTTGCTACGACACCAGCAGGTGTATCGTAATATTTATCGGTAAAATCCACTTTTTTCTTGCGTTCCTCGGTTATCGACATCGAAGCGATTATGGTGTCGAATTTCTTCGATAGTAGAGCCGGGATCATGCCGTCCCACTCCTGTTCCACCAACACGCATTCTCGCTTCAGTCGTTTACAAACTTCGTAGGCAAAATCTATATCAAAGCCCTTTAGTGTGCCGTCAGGCTCCTTCCAGGAAAAAGGCGGATAAGCGCCCTCGACGCCGACACGAAGTTTCTCTGCATGGACGCCCAGGCTGAAAAGCGTCAACGCAATAGTTATTACTAACAGTTTTTTAATACTCATTAATGTTCTCCTCCAAAGAGATTTTTTTAAATCGATTCAAGTATCGAATCGTATTGCCTTGCGGTAATTGATATCCTAATTTAACGATCTCGCCAGAAATTGACGAAACCGTTCGGAATCCGAATTACCAAACATTTGCTGCGGAGGGCCTTCAGCTTCAATTTGCCCTTCGTGCAGAAAAATGACCTTATTCGAGACTTCGCGTGCGAAACCCACCTCGTGCGTCACCACGATCATGGTATCACCCTCGTCGGCCAGATCGCGCATAACCTTCAATACCTCGCCTACCAGTTCAGGATCCAGCGCTGAAGTGGGTTCATCAAACAGCATCACCTCCGGTTCCATCGCCAGTGCTCTCGCTATGCCTGCGCGTTGCTGCTGACCGCCCGAAATATGCGCCGGGTAATATTCTTTACGGCCATACATACCGACTCTATGGAGTACAGCTTCTGCGCGTTCGAGAGCTTCAGTTTTTGGCATTCCCAACACATGAATCAATGATTCAGTAACATTTTGCAACACGGTCATATGCGCCCAGAGATTAAAACCCTGGAATACCATACCCAGCTTTGCACGCATACGAATGACCTGCTTCATATCCTCAGGCGCCGGCTGACCGTATTTGTTCATCTGCATACGAATGGTTTCCCCATGAACGGTAACACTACCGCTATCAGGGGTTTCCAGAAGATTGATACAACGCAGGAAGGTACTCTTGCCAGACCCCGATGCGCCCAGCATCGAAATGACATCACCTTCAAAGGCTTCAAGATGAACGCCTTTGAGTACCTTGACGTTTCCAAAACTTTTATGCAGGTCTTCTACAACTAGAGCCGGTGATTTTGTCGTTGATTCCACGCTATTGATAATTCCACTGCGGTAGCAGGATTTTATTTGATTTATAAGCTTCCCTAATTCTACATGAACTCCTAACACCGAGTACAGTAAAGAACTTCCAGACTTCGCTAAAGCATCAACGTGGAGGCTTACTTTACCCGAAACCTGGCTCAGGGTAATGTCGAACAGGAAACCTGTCCATTGCCAACTTAAAAATTCAGGGCGACAGACGGCAAACATCCCATCCGCCTTCATTACCAGAATTGTATTCGAAGCGGTCATGCAGGCGGCTGACGTTGCCCTGCCAGAATTCAAATTGCTCCGGTACGACACGGATACCACCCCAGAAATCAGGTAGCGGAATTTCTCCATCGGCAAATTTCTTTTTCATCGATTCAAACTGCATCAATAATAACTGCCTCGAATTAATACGCTCGCTCTGATGCGATGCCCAGGCAGACAATTGACTCTCGAATGGACGGCTGAGAAAATATTTTAGTGATTCTGTTCTGGAAATTTTGCAGGCAATTCCTTTCACATGGACCTGACGATCCATTTCATGCCAGGGGAAATGCAAGCTGACACGATTATCATGTTCAATGTCTCCGGCTTTGCGACTGCCGTAATTGGTATAAAAAACGAAGCCGTCCACACCGAATTGTTTCAGCAACACAATACGCTGTGCCGGTTGCCCCGCTTTGCCCACTGTGGCAATCGTCATCGCCGTCGGGTCAGACAGGCCGAAAGCAATAGCGTCTTGCATCCAGAGTTCAAATTGTCTGAACGGATTATCATCCAGTTTATCCAGTGGCAAGCCGTCTTTGTGATATTCGCGGCGTAAATGGTCAAGATCCATGCATTAATCTCGTTTCAGAGTTTTCATAAAAGGTTGCCCAATTCACAATAGTTCAATTGTCAGTTCATCTGGATGACTCTGAAAGAATGTATCCAGAGCCTACTGAAAAAGCGGCGTATTCGGATTCACCGTGGCAAACAGCGTCATCGACGAAACGTTGCAAATTTCCGGGTCTATTCATACTCTTTATAAACCATGGACTTATAGCCCACTACAGGAATGCAGGGGATTGGATGCGAACATGTTATTGGCAGATCAAAGGAATCAAAAATAGCTACCCCATTAACACTACCAGAATTGTACCCAGGAAACTATTTTTCAGTATAATTACTTTTAACCCTGCTTTGACTGTAAAAAAAATTTCTAATCTGAGTTAAAGCACGTCGTAAAATAATATCCCAAGGAGAACAAACCAATATGCGTATATTCAACCGCCAGCTACTAACGTTTTTTTTATCGATCAGCCTTTGTCTCGGCTCATTCTCCACGATAGCCGCAGAACCATTCGTATTCACTGCCATACCCGACGAAGATGAATCACAGTTGCGCGAGCGCTTCGATAAGGTTGCGATTTATTTGACCGAAAAGCTCGGCGTCGAGGTCAAATATATTCCGGTAAAATCCTATGCCGCGGCAGTCACTGCGTTTCGGAATAATCAGGTTCAACTGGCCTGGTTTGGCGGACTTTCCGGCGTTCGTGCACGCAGCCTGGTCAAAGGTTCCGAAGCCATCGCACAGGGATTTGAAGATCAAGCTTTCGAAACCTATTTTATTGCACACTCGAGTACCGGCTTAAAGGCGACAGATTCACTGCCGAAAGGCATGGCGGATAAAACCTTTACCTTCGGTTCGAAGGGATCTACATCGGGTCGTTTGATGCCGGAATATTATATTCGCCGACAATTTAACCAATCACCTACCGAATTCTTCAACAAGGTGGGTTTCAGTGGTAACCATTCGAAGACCATCGCGCTGGTACAATCGGGCGCCTACCAGCTGGGAGCAGTTAATTTCAAGGTCTGGCAAAAGGAACTCGCTGCCGGAAAAATAGACGAATCTAAAGTCTCGATTATCTGGACTACGCCAACCTATCCGGACTATCAATGGTCAATCCGTGGCGATGTCGACCAGCGCTGGTCGGCTGGATTCAAACAGAAAGTTGCAACGGCCTTATTGGCCATGAACGACCCCGATTTGCTCGCTTCATTCCCGCGTTCAAGTTTTATTCCGGCATCAAATGATGATTACCAGCCGATTCTGGATGTTGCCAGAGAAATCAAACTCATCGACTGAATCAGTTGATTGAACTCAGCAATGAAAACCTCGGGTTTAAGGAGGCTATTGTACTTCGCAATATCTCCCTTAAAATTTCGACCGGTGAGCGCATAGCGCTGATCGGCGAAAGCGGCGCGGGGAAATCGACTCTACTGTCGGTTTTGCAATCCCGTTACCGCTCAGACTGCGCCTTCATTCCACAGGATCCCGGTCTGGTGCGCAGTCTTAGCGTGTTCCACAACGTTTTTATGGGTAGCCTGCATCGGCACAGTAGCAGCTATAACCTGCTCAATCTGGTATGGCCTCAACACAAGCAAATAAAGCTGATTTCACCGATAGTCGAGCGGCTTGGCCTGCTCGACAAACTCTTTGCCCGCGCAGGCGAACTGTCGGGTGGTCAGCAACAACGGACCGCCATTTGTCGGGCTATCTTGCAGGGGGGGAACGCGGTTTTAGGTGACGAACCCGTTTCCGCAGCGGATAACCATCAATCGCGGGTGATCATGGACACACTCTGCGAAACCTTCGATACTGTCGTACTGGCCATGCACGATGTCGAACTAGCATTACATTACGCCACACGTGTGGTCGGTATCAGGGACGGCAAGCTAGTTATCGACCAGCCAAACGATAATCTCAAACAGGCCGATCTGGATTTTCTTTACCAGGCGAGAGTATGACCCGTCCTGACTATTCACCGGCATTGAAAGTCAGTCTGGGGTTTATCGCCGTTTCCATTTTCTGCCTGATTTTCGCCGATCTGTCGATTACTACACTCGACCCCTGGACAGAAATGCAGCGCATGGCATTCGGCCTGATCACCCCTGACTTTTTCGCGGTTGCCAATATCGCTCGAGTTATCATTCAAACCATCGCTTTCGCATTATGCGGGGTTGCGCTTGGCGCTTTTAGCGGATTTTTTCTCGCTCAGGTTTTCCACATCGGACCGATACGTTGGATCTGCGCTTTTGTTCGCGCGATCCATGAAATATTCTGGGCGTTAATCTTGCTACAGATTCTTGGTTTAACTCCAATCACTGGTGTACTCGCTATAGCCATCCCCTACGCCGGCATCTGCGCCAAAGTCTATGCCGAAACTCTGGAAGAGTCACAGCCGAGGGCTCTACAGGTATTACCTGTCGGCAGCGGTATTGTTTCCAGCTTCTTTTTCGCTCGATTACCGGATGTCTGGATTCATATTAAAAACTATACAGGGTACCGATTTGAATGTGGATTACGCTCCAGTGCGGTTCTCGGATTTATCGGTTTACCGACACTTGGGTTTTATCTGGAAACAGCTTTCAGTGAGGGGAATTTTTCGGAGGCTGCGGCCTTGTTGATTATTTTTTATATCTTGATTGCCAGCCTGCGCTATTGGCTACGACCGCGATTATTGCCTCTGTATCTACTTGCAGCACCCTTTCTACTCGGTGGTGGAACGACTATCGATTTCAGCAACCTGCTGCGTTTTTTTAGCAACGATATCGTACCCGCCCCGCTTCGTAATGGCGACTGGTCAAGCAATCAGACCTGGAGTCAGTTTGCCGACTGGTTACATTTGTTACTGGTTGATCAGGCCATTCCCGGTATTATTGCAACCGTATTACTGACCCAAATCGCGCTGGTGGCAACGGGTATATTAACCCTGGCATTATTTCCGTTGACTTCAAAGAAATTTTTTGGCCGTCTCGGACGTGGCATCGGACATACTCTTCTGGTGGTGATGCGATCGACACCTGAGTTTATTCTGGCCTATATTTTCCTGCAACTCTGGGGACCTTCGATGTTACCTGCGATAGTTGCTTTATCGTTGCATAATGGTGCCATTATCGCGCATCTGCTCGGACGTTATAGCAACGATCTGATACTACGACCCGACAGCGCGAAAGGCCTCAACCTGTATGGCTATGAGATCTTACCGCGTATTTATGGTCAGTTTCTGGCATTCCTTTTTTATCGCTGGGAAGTCATAATGCGGGAAACCGCCATTCTGGGTATTCTGGGTATTGCGACGCTGGGCTTTTTTGTTGATAGTGCGCTCGCTGATATTCGTCTCGATCGGGTTATGCTGTTAATCGTGATCACTGCCATTCTCAACATCGGTGTCGATGGCCTGTCGCGTCTTATCCGTTCCCGTTTACGCCTGAGCAATCAGGTCGATCAAACCTGACAGCAATATGAACCAAAAACAGCAAGCAATCGTAAAAGACCTGGTATTCATCGGCGGTGGCCATAGCCACGTCGCCGTCTTGAAAAGCTTCGGCATGAAGCCAGTCCCCGGCGTGCGCCTGACTTTGATCGCGCGTGATGTGCACACACCTTATTCCGGAATGCTGCCTGGATATGTCGCAGGCCATTACAAATTTGATGAGGCCCATATCGATCTCAGGCCTTTGTGCCAGTTTGCCTCGGCGCGGCTATTCCACGACAGCGCGATTCGCATCGATAGTGAAAAAAAACAGGTCGTTTGTGCCAACCGGCCACCGGTAAGCTACGACTTATTATCTATTAACATCGGTTCGCGACCGGAAATAAGCAGCGTTCCGGGTGCTGCCGAATTTACCACGCCGGTCAAACCCATCAACCGGTTTGTGGATCGCTGGCATATGATGCTGGATCGAGTGCTAAATCAAAGCGGACCGCATCGCATTGCCGTTGTCGGTAGTGGCGCGGCTGGCGTTGAAATCTTGCTGGCAATCCAGTTCAGATTGCAACGGGAGCTGGCCGCACTGAAGCGTCAGGCTGAGCAACTGGAATTCCACTTGATCAGTAAAACATCCCGAATTCTCGCGACTTTCCCGCAGGGCGTCAGCCAACGATTTCGCCGAATTCTTCAACAGCGTGGGGTACAGGTACATTGTAACAACGAAGCTATCGCAGTGACGCCAGATGTTCTAACACTCAATGATGGTCGAAAATTGGAATTCGACGAGATACTCTGGGTAACCGGCGCCAGCGCACCCGAATGGTTAAGAGAATCGACTCTCGATGTCGACGACAATGGATTCATTCTCGCCAATGACAAACTGCAATCAACCAGCCACAGCGATATCTTTGGCGCTGGTGATATCGTTCATGTGATCAACCACCCCCGCCCAAAGGCTGGTGTTTTTGCTGTACGACAGGGAAAACCATTGACTGTAAACCTGCGCCGCGCATTACTGAATCAACCGTTAAAGCCGTTTTCACCCCAAAAAACTTTACTGGCCTTAATTAGCACAGGTGACAAGTACGCAATTGCTGTCAAAGCCGGCGTACATTTCGAAGGTTCCAAACTTTGGGTCTGGAAAGACTGGATTGATCGACGCTTCATGCAGAAGTTCAGCGAACTGCCGGAAATGTCAGCCGATGAGGAATCGAACATCGATCGTGGACTGGCAGATGATGACACCTTAAGAGAAATTTCAGCTATTGCCATGCGTTGCGGAGGCTGTGGCGCCAAGGTCGGCGCCAACGTATTGAGCAGAGCGATTGCCGATCTCAAACCCGCCACACGCGACGATATTCTGATCGGGTTGCACGAGCCCGATGATGCCGCGGTGGTCGAGATACCTGAGGGGAAAGTCATGGTGCATACGGTGGATTATTTCCGGTCCTTTATCGACGATCCATATCTGTTCGGCCAGATCGCAGCCAACCACAGTCTCAGCGATATATTCGCGATGGGTGCGGAAGCACAATCGGCACTGGCAATCGCCACTGTACCATTTGGTATAGAAAGTAAAGTCGAGGATACCCTCAGGCAGCTCATGGCGGGGGCGTTGCAGGTTTTGAACGATTCCAATACGGCACTGGTCGGTGGACATACCAGCGAAGGTGCCGAGCTCGCGCTGGGCTTTTCAGTCAACGGTTTCGCCGATCGGGTACATATTTTACGCAAAGGCGGTATGCAGGCGGGAGACGTGTTAATTCTCACCAAAGCGCTGGGCACCGGTACTCTGTTCGCGGCCGATATGCAGCAAAAAGCCAAAGGTCGCTGGATCGAAGCGGCGCTGGATTCGATGTTATTATCCAACCGCGTTTCCGCTGAGATCCTTTATCGGCACAACGCAACTGCTTGTACCGACATCACAGGCTTCGGGCTGCTCGGACATATGGTCGAAATGATTCGACCATCGGCTGTTGATGTAGAAATCGAATTGCCAGCTCTGCCTCTGATTGATGGCGCATTACAAACGGTAGCAATGGGTATTTTAAGTTCGCTGCAACCCGCCAATGTACGCTTACGACGTGCCATTGCTAATCAGTCAGAAGCAATCAAAAGTCCGCTCTACCCGCTGGTTTTCGATCCGCAAACCTCCGGTGGCCTTCTAGCCAGTATTCCGGTCGAAAAAGCTGTTGAATGTCTAAGCGTTTTGCACGACTCGGGCTATGCGCATGCGGCTATCATTGGCCGGGTTAAACCCGAAGGCGAGGCTTTAGCGTCGGTGACTTTGTTAAATTGATAATTGACGGAATAAAATTCAGTCGATTTGAGTTAACCTGATTTTGTAGCGAAACATCTGATCTGGAGATTATTATGGCACATGTACTGGCAGTCACCTGGACCGCAAAAGAAGGTCACGAAGCGGATATACACGAATATCTAAGTATACTTGGCGAAGCGTCCCGACGGGAACCCGGCGTGATTACTTACACAACGCACGTCGACCCGGAAAATCCACGCGAATTTTTCATCTATGAAAAGTACCACGACATCAGCGATCTTGAGGCACACCAGGAGACTGCACATTTCAAGGAGTACGTACTCGAAAAGGCGATACCATTGCTTGAAGCCCGTGTTCGCAAATCCTTTACCGTCTTTTAGGGTAACTACTCACCCCTATATCGCCAGCGAATGCGATCTGAATAGCAATGAATGGATTGTGTTCTTTAGTAGCCACGGATTACAAATAGCTGGATATTCGACAATAGGCCTGGGCATAGTCATTATCTCTAAAGCACCCGGAGATTTTTTGTTTAACTTTCGCGATGCGTAGATCTCGCTCAGCGCGATTATTGGTAAAAGAGACGTAACCATGACGGGCAAACAATAACACGGCGACTTCATAATCCTTTAATCGCTCCCAAAGATTATGGGCATCCGATTTAGCAATTGAACCCCGTCGCCCTTTGGGTTTGGGCGGTATCTTAGGCGGCTCCTTCTCATTGCGCGTTCATAACAACGATGGGTTACAGTATAATTTAGTGCTGTATTCGGCGGAATACTGTTTCTTCATAAGGCCAGGACGGGTAGCTATGTGATCTCTTGTAGCCTTTAGGCTCATCTCATATTGGAGGAGACTTTATTTTGTTATGAGTGCTAATTTATGGGTACACTATCGTGACAGGTATAAGGTGAATCCACACTATGTCCAGACAAATCTTGAATCGCAATGAGGTCATCGATTTCATCCTCGATTTATTCGCCCATCGCGGCGCTGAAGAATACATGGGTGAACCGGTAAGCATGGCGCAACATATGGAACAGTCGGCGGCCTGTGCCACTGCCGATGGCGCCGGTAATGATCTGGTGATTGCGACATTGCTGCATGACATCGGTCACTTTGTTGCAGACTTTCCGATTGACGCGTTGGAAAACAGTATTGACAACTATCATGAAAAGGCCGGTGCCCGATTTCTGGCAGCCTATTTCCCCGCTTCGGTCACCGAACCGATTCGTCTTCATGTCTCCGCCAAGAAGTATCTCTGCGTAGTCGACAGGGCATATTTAAATCACTTATCCGCAGCATCAATTCAATCGCTGGAAGTCCAGGGTGGACCGATGAACAGGAGCGAAATCACCGAATTTGAAGCCGACCCTTTTCATCAGTCTGCGGTAAAAGCGAGACTCTTCGATGACAATGGCAAAGTGGCCGGACTCAAAATTAAACCTGTATCGAGTTACCGAGGTATAATGGAATCACTACTGGTTTATCGCCATGGATTATAAAGCCATTGTTTTCGACAAAGATGGCACGTTGATCGATTTCAATAGTACCTGGCTACCGGTTTACCGTCGTGCCGCTCTGGAATTTTCCGGAAATAATGCCCAACTTGCCCATCAAATGCTAGGTCAACACGGCTACGATCACGACGCCGGACGTTTTCTCGGTGGCAGTCTGCTGGCGGCAGGTAATAACCATGACATTGCCCGCGCCTGGTCAGAACTACTGCCCGAAGATATCGATAACAATGCACTGGAAATTTACAGCCAACGTCTCAACCAACTATTTCAACAACTGGGCGCTGAATTTGCTGCAGCAGTCCCAGACTTGAAAGAGACCATATTCAGCCTTAAGCAACGCGGACTCAAACTGGGAGTTGCAACCAGCGATAGCTACGCGGGGATTCACAATACCCTGCAGTCGTTTGAGGTTTTACCCTATTTCGATTTTCTCTGTGGATACGATAGCGGCCACGGCGTTAAACCCGGACCAGGCATGGTACTGGCATTTTGTGAGTCGGTTTCAATCTCTGCCGCACAGACGATTGTCGTCGGTGACAATCGGCATGATATTGAAATGGGTCGTAACGCCAATGCCGGCCTTTGTGTCGGCGTGCTTACAGGCACCAGCACCCGTGAGGATCTCGAATCCCTGGCAGATATCGTATTTGAAAATATCGGTGGTCTACTGGAGTTGATGGATAGATAATATTTGTTATTAATTGAAATCTTCGAGATCGACAACGCAACAATCTCGCCCCTGTTCCTTGGCTTTATATAGAGCCGAATCGGCATGCTCGAACAAATCGTCCTTTTCAGTGCCATCACAGGCCTGAGATGCAATACCGATACTCACCGTAATATGTTGCCGTCTCTTCGCGAATTCGTGAGCCATGTTTTCAGCGGCAATTCGTTCACGAATCAGTTCTGCAATCTGGAACGCACCCGCTGCGTCGGTGAAAGGTAATATTACGACAAATTCGTCTCCACCATAACGCGCGATATAATCGGTTTCCCGCGTTAAACTGCTTTTCGCTATTTCAGCGACCCGCTTCAATATCCGGTCACCTAGCTGGTGGCCGTAACCATCGTTATATTGCTTGAAATAATCGATATCGATAACCAGCATGGAAATCGGGCACATGGCGCGCCGGGCATTCGATATCTCGGTAATGAGCTGCCTATCATAATGGCGACGATTCGAAATACCGGTCAAGTCGTCAATTTCACTCAGGTTTTTCAGTTTCGTATTGGCTGCCTCCAGCTCTACGGAGCGGATCATTAATGCATTTCTGGAATGCCTGACCCGGTAATGGGCAAAGCCGATTCCTGCCAACATCAGCAGACCAACAGCCGAATAAATCCACCGTATGCTTCGAATTTGCAGGTCGACCTGTTGGCTACCAGACTCCAATGGCAGGGTAATTTCCAGAATTCCCCGTAAATCACCTACTTTCCAGTCCCTTTTGGGTGATTGTGGATGCGTATTATGACAATCGATACAACCCGGCCTCATAACGTCGGCCGTAGCATAACGCAACACCATGCCCCGGTCAGATTCTACAAATTGAATGAAGGGCTCCCTCTGCTTCCTGGAAAGTGTATCCCAGGCCTTTTTTGAAAAATCGTCCGCCAGCCCCCCACTTTCGACTCTCCAGGGGAAGGGATAGGCGCTGTACAACCTCATTTTTACATTACTGCCGTTTTTACCAATCAACTCCCCAAGGCGCATGCTGAATGTAGCGGGTAGCGGGATCGCATTTTCATTTTTCAAATAATCATGGGTGACATTCATTCCATGGGCAGCCGCAGCCTTGACCACGTCCGTCGTGTAAAGGTTTCGTACCTCGGTCAGTGTTTTTGAAAACAGCCGCGCCGTATTAAGCGCACTCTCCTTTAGCAGCCTGGACTGCAAACTTGAAATATGCCAGATCATGGTCACGACAATGACTGCAAACCCACACATCAGGATTACGATTGAAATATCGAAACGAGACGATACCTTTATCATGAATTTAAAAAACCACCCGCTTGATCACAGGACGCCTCTAAAAATGCACTTTGCGTGCGAATGCAGGCAAGAAGCACACGGAGCACCATATTAATAGTCCGCTTGGCCGATTGCACTGGAAATATATTTTTTGACGCGTTTAATCTGAATACTCAGTCACAACAGGCAAATCACCCGGTTGCCCCCATTCGCTCCAGGAACCATCATAAACAGACACATTATCCTTACCCAGTAAATGCGCTGCAAATGCGACCACACAGGCGGTAACCCCCGATCCACAACTACAGATAGCATATCGATCATCGTGGAAATGTTCGCCCAACAGTAATTTTAATACCGGCTCGGATTTTAATAAACCGTTTTCGAACAGGTCAGGAAAAGGAAGATTGCTAGCACCCGGCATATGTCCTTTGCGCAAGCCGGCGCGTGGTTCATCGACCTCGCCGCGATAACGGGGTGCGGGACGGGCATCGACAATAGAAATCATAGGGTTGTCTATTGCTTCGACAACAGTACTCACATCACAAATTTTTTGTTTAACCGGCTTTGCCACAAAATTACCAGGCGTTACGGACTTTGCTACGACTTCGCTTTCGACCTCGTAACCGGCTCTATGCCAGGCCGGCAATCCGCCATCAAGCATCGCGCAGTTTTCAAACCCCATGGCGCGTAACATCCACCAAACTCGGGGACCGGTAAACATGCACAAACTATCGTAAATGACGACGACACTGTCTTCGTTCAAACCGAGTTTCTGTACCTCGTGCGTAAAAGTATCGGAATCAGGCATCATATGGGGTAGATCCGAGTTCGGTGCACAAATTATCCGGTCGAAATCGAAGTAACGGGCATTTTTAATATGCCCGTGCTGCCACTCCTCGAACGGATTTCGTTGCGTGGCGGGCATGTGCCAGCTGCCATCAAATATGACCAGTTGCGGATCATGCAGATGATCGTGCAGCCATTCGACATCAACCAGCGATCCGGGTAATTGCAAAGTAGACATTATAGACACTCGAGATATCAGATTAAGAATGAAGTGAACACTAGCGAAAGCAGATAATCTTGGCAAGCAACGTGGACTGTCTATATAGTCTCGCAGCAATAGAACTACAATCGTCTACGCATGCAAAACTGGCATCCGTATCGCCAGGGCGTTCTATTTGCTCTGGTTACAGCCATCTGCCTCGGCTCGGTGCCATGCAATGGCTCGGCGTAGCCCCGGTTATTTCGGTATTGGTTGTTTCTATCGGTACTGGAATGGGTCGAAACGCACTAAACTTTCGCTAGCATATTTCAATAACACATCAGATTGCTCGACTAACCAGCAGAAAAAACATGAGTAAAGCAATATGAATCCATCAACCCAGTGGTTCCGAAGTCCTACGCTGGGAAAGGTGGTTATGCCGATTAATCAGAACTTCGATCTGGCCGATTGAGCACATGCACATCTTGCCGTGGAAGCCCGCGAAACGGCAGTGGCGACGATTTTTGAAATTTAAACTGATTGTTTAGTTAAGTTTTTATCCCGATTTTGTGAACAAAATTTCATAATTCTGGATAGCTCAAATTATCCAATTCAGGACATTTTTGATCGGTTATAAGTATATTAATATTACGATGCGTCAAATTTATTTATTGTTTATTTTCAATAAGTTATAAACATATCTTATCAAATTTAGTTAAATTTCGTCATTTATTTGACAGATGTGCTGAATACCATTGTGAAGCAGTTCACAAAAATTCAGAACAGATAAACTGTTATGGTTAACTGTTACGTAATAATTTCCATTTATCTGTATCTGTTACTATGACAGTTGATAACTATAATAAGCGTCATCAATTAACAGTGCTGTCCGGCCTAGTCAACTGGACAACTTATCGGAGAAACGCCATGACAACTTTAAATCGCCACCAAATCATCGATGATCTTGCTATCAGTGAAGGTCTTTACAGCCTGGTCCGTCGCGGCGAGGAAGTGTTCAAAACAGTATCAAAAACATTGAATACCTGGGCCACTCGCACAAAAGATCGTCGCCAACTGGCCTCGATGAGTGATCGCATGCTAACCGACATTGGTTTGTCCCGGGTTGTTGTCGCGGTTGAAGTTAACAAATACTTTTGGCAGCGCTAGAAATACCGGCAGTTAAATACTGGTCGGAAAGATTTACTCCCCCCTCCTCGTTATATTCAGGCCAAGGATGGCCGGTTTTTTATACAAGCTTGTCTTGTCAGATATTGCTAGAATTACCTGATTAACGCTGACAGGTACGACTCGTCCTTCGTGAGCATGAATACCTTTTCAAGAAAGGTCGAATACAGGCAATATTTATGAATTTCAATCCTAAAATCTGGATTCCGATGGCCCTGTTTCAAGTCGCCTTCGGACTGGCTGTGTTTGCCATTACTCGCCAATATTACCTGCCTGAGGTAACCAAAATTAAGGCTGAAACTATACCATCTTCGAGCGTGGCGTTGGACCGTATCACCGGAACCAACCCACCACTGAATAATTTATCAACATTTAATCAATTGAAAGGCTCAAAAGACCCCGCCGAATTATCACGTCGGGCCAATGAATTATTTGCCGGTAAACAATTCCAGCGTGCTGCCGAATTGTATGCTGAATTATTGGCTTTTGATCCGAACAATGTGAATACTTATAACAATTTGGGCATCACGCTGCACTATCTGGGTCGGTCGGCTGAAGCTATTGGGAAATTAAATGAAGGTATCGCGGTAGATTCTACATATCAGAGAATCTGGCTTACGCTCGGTTATGTGAATAGTCAAGTCGGTAACACCAGGCAGGCACGTTCTGCACTTGAAACCGCTGTTAAAATGGATTCCGACAACGAAATCGGTCAATCCGCTATAAAAATGTTGAATGACCTGCCCTAAAACGCCTTCAATGATATTACTTAAGACGAATCTGACTGCTGTGGCTTAAACTACTGCCAAGTCACTTTGCGCCATTTTCAATTCCTCAATCTATACCCCGTTTTAAACATCCACCAAACCAGCAATAAACAAAGTATCAGAAAAATGCATATCATCGCCAAACTGATGCCAACACTAACGTCGGCGACCTCAAAAAAGCTCCAGCGAAATCCACTGATCAAATAAAGCACTGGATTAAACAGCGTCACCGTTTGCCAGACCGGTGGTAGCATGCTCACCGAATAGAAACTTCCGCCAAGAAACACCAGCGGCGTAATTACCAGCATTGGGATTAGCTGCAATTTTTCGAAATTAGTCGCCCACAGGCCGATAATAAAACCAAACAGGCTGAAAGAAATACAAGTCAATACCAAAAATGCCACCATCCATACCGGGTGAGCAATATTCAAATCGACAAACAAATTGGCAGTTACCAGAATGATACAGCCCAGTATCAAGGATTTTGTCGCGGCTGCGCCGACATAACCAACAACAATTTCGAAAAAAGAAATCGGCGCTGACATGACTTCGTAAATGGTGCCAGTAAACTTCGGAAAAAATATCCCAAACGAAGCATTGGAAATACTTTGTGTGAGTAATGACAGCATGACCAGTCCAGGCACGATGAATACGCCATAAGAAACACCGTCAATTTCCCGAATACGTGAGCCAATCGCTGATCCAAAGACGACAAAATACAATGAGGTTGATATAACCGGCGACGCAATCGTCTGCATGAGTGTGTACCAGGCCCGCAACATCTCGTATTTGTAAATGACTCGAATGGCCTGATAGTTCATGCTTTGGATCTCACCAGTTTGACAAATATTTCTTCCAGCGAACTCTGGCTGGTATGGAGGTCCTTCAGTGATAAACCGGCCTTATTCATCATCTGAAGTAAGGCAGTAATACCGGTGCGCTCACCCTGAGTGTTATAGGTATAAGTCAGTTGCATGCCATCCTCAGACAGGGCCAGGTCGTATTCCGACAAGCTATCGGGCAACGATTTCGCAGCCCGCTTTAAATCCAGCACCAGATGTTTCTTGCCCAAATCGCGCATCAGATCCTGTTTGTTATCGACCAATAATAATTCTCCCCCCGTGATAATACCGACCCGATCGGCAATTTCTTCGGCTTCCTCGATATAGTGGGTAGTCAATATAATTGTCACCCCTGACTGATTCAGACCCCGCACCAGTTGCCACATGTCCTTACGTAACTCGACATCGACACCGGCCGTGGGCTCGTCAAGAAACAATATACGCGGCTCATGCGACAATGCCTTGGCGATTAAAACGCGACGTTTCATACCACCGGAAAGTTCGCGAAGCTCGCTATTCCTCTTATCCAGTAAACTCAGGTCCTTGAGTAATTGTTCCAGATAGGTCGAATTCGGCTTTTTGCCGAACAATCCACGACTGAAATTGACTGTATTCCAGACCGTATCGAAAGCACCCAGAGTCAGTTCCTGGGGCACCAGCCCGATCAATTCTCGAGTCTGCCGATAAGCTTTGACATTATCCCGTCCTGCTACGGTAACCGATCCCGTGCTGGCCGCGACTATGCCGCAGATGATAGAAATCAGCGTGGTCTTGCCTGCACCATTTGGTCCGAGTAGCGCAAGAATCTCGCCATCGTTGATTTCAAGATTAATGTCTGAGAGCGCCTTATGGCCGCTCTCGTAAATTTTTGAGAGCTGAGAAATATTGATTATCGGTTGCATCGCGCGATTCTACTATCAGATTTACTTACTGCCTATTACTTATGTATCACAACTGATAATCGATGAGTCAAATCCGCGAAGCGGCTTCGTCCGTGAGGATCAAGGATAAGACCTTCACACAAAAAGCATATGCATTTAAACTGGCAAAATACTAACAGAATAAATTTACTTCTCAAGACCATGCTAAAACTACACAACGAACCCCTGCAAGACAATTGGCTGGATGACTATGGCCACCTCAACGAAGCTTTTTACCTGGTTCCATTTACCAACACCACCTGGAAGTTTCAGGACTATTTCAATATCGGCGTCGATTACTTCGAGGAAACAGGCTGTGCGATTTACACGGTCGAAACGCATTTACGTTATGTCAACGAAGTACGTTCCCCGGCACTCATCGAAGTAGAAACCATCGTGCTCGGATCAGACGCAAAAAAGATCTGGTTTGCACACATTATGGTAGTGGATGGTGTAACCTGCGCCACGGGTGAGTTCATGACATTGCATTATAGTACGCGTGACAATCGAACAGTAGCCCTGCCTGAAGCGACACAACAGGCGTTAAAACAGGCTGAAGTATACGAGAAACCCGACTGGGTTGGCGGCCGAATCAATTTGGTCAAGAAGTAACCAGGGTCAGCGGCACATTCAAAAACACGCCAAACTCCTGCGCAATATTGCAGCTCACACGTGCATGCACCCTACCTTGTTTATCACGAAACGATTGTTCGCGGGTGGTCGGAAAGACGCCTTCATGCCAGATATTGGGATGAATATATAACCCCTGACTACCGTCGCACCAGAAAGCAACTATCTTGTCGAGGCTAATGTCATCACCGGGTAAAGCCGCAGGCACGACAAAAGGATCACCATTCAACGGATAGAATAGCTGCCCGCCATCGGGGTGATAATTCAAGTGCCATAACAGTACTCGTTCGACGCCAGTCTTGTGGTGTTGATTAGCATCTTTCGGATTACAGGACCAACCCAGCAAGTAGTCGCCTTCCACCGCATCGTTTCGGCCGCGTAATATGTCACCAACCCATTCGCTATGAAATATACCCTCCACCGTGCCACCTTCATCACCGGTATCGGCATCAACCGGTCGCCAGCCCTGCGCGGGCCAACGTGCGATTTCGATATCAAACTCATCGGGATCATCTACCAGGTAACCATAACCCCTTAAGCTATTGGTATCTGCCCTGATCACAGGGACATCATGCCAGGGTAATTGCGATGGCACATCAGGACTTAAATAGTCAATCGCTTTGGAGCCATTCATGTTAAAAGTTTTCTCTCCAAGGACGCATATCGACTTCCTGACTCCAGGCACTGCGATGCTGATTCAGTACCGCAAGGTAAGTATCGGCAATTGCATCGGGTTCAAGTTGTCCATCATTGGAATTGCCAGGAACCTGATCATTGTTTAAGTCACGACCGGGAGAAGCAATCGAGCCATCAATGATAAAATGGGCAATATGGATATTTTTAGGGCCCAGTTCGCGCGCCAGACTCTGCGTTAAACCACGCAGGGCAAACTTCCCCATCGCGAATGGCGCATATTCTGGAAAGCCTTTGATACTTGCAGTGGCCCCCGTAAAAAACATTGCACCACTGCCTGACCGCAACATCCGACTGCTAGCCTGTTGCGCGACCAGAAAGGCACCGTAAGCGCTTTGCATGAGTGAATCGTGAACCAGCTCCGGGTCTAGATCGGCTATTGGCCCCGCTGTATAGGCACTGGCATTATAAAGAACAACACCGGGAGTTCCGATACCTTTATCGGTTTCAATAAATAGATCAGCTACCTGTACCGGATCGGTTACATCGCAGCTGATGCTCAAAGCATCAATTTCGCTGACAAGGCCTTTAAGTTTATCGATATTTCTCGCCGCCAGTACAACCCTCACACCCTGTTTCGCCAATGCTCTCGCAAAGGATGCGCTGATGCCGCTGCCTGCGCCAACAATAAGTGCCGTATTAATCATTAGTCCCTCCTTTGTCCGATAAAATTTAATCTGATCCTGACTGCCTTGTTCGCCAGGCCTGGGTGCGTCGCATTAATTTATGCGTGATAAATAAATGGATCAATCGTGCGCTAACATTGGTATAAAAAATCATCATACCCATTGCTGCGGCAGGTGCAATATCGCCCGCGTCATCCATATTCAAAACTGCAATAGACGCCAACGCAGTATCAGGTGAATAGAGAAATATGACGGCAGATACCGTAGTCATTGCGTTCACGAACAGGTAAATCGAAATATCCAGAATCGACGGCAGACATACCGGTACCGTAACGCGAGAGAATAGTCTATAAAACGGCTGCTTCAGCGATGAGGCAACCGATTCAAATTCGCGGTCCATTTGTTTTAGTGCGGTTACCGCAGTCAGGTGTGAGACGGTATAAAAATGTGTCACGGTACAAATCACCAGTATGGCCAAAGTGGCGTATATGCCGTTGAGTGGGTTCGCCGGATCGTTGAAGAAGAAAATATAGGCCAGGCCCAAAACCATGCCCGGAACCGCCATCGGCATCATAGCGAGGAATTGAAATGCCGAACGCATGGCGAAAAAACCATTGGTTTTTTCCACCACATAGGCTCCACAAAATACAACGATGGTACCGACGGCCGCTGTGAGTAAACCGAGCTGAATAGAATTCACATACGAACCCCAACCACCACCGTCCATGATTTCGAAATTATAGTTAGTTAAACTCAGTGATAAATCGTAGGGCCAGAATTTAATTAGCGCAGCGTACTGGCAAACTCCAATCAACCCGACTATAAATATGCCGACTAATGAGCAGTAAACCAGGCAAATCCAGTCGAATTGCTTATGCGGATGCGGCTCGTATGGCACCGAACGCGCCGACAACAAAGCCACCTGCCTCTTTTGAACAAAGCGATCGATTGAAAAGGCAAACAACGCTGGTATTAACAATACCACCGATACCACGGCACCCATTTCAAAGTTTTGCTGACCAATAACCTGTTTGTAAATATCGACTGCTAGCATATTGTACTGACCACCGATAACCTTGGGCAAACCAAAATCGGTAATGACTAAATTAAATACCACGAAGGCCGCCGAAATCAGACCATATCGAGCACCTGGGATAGTTACTGTCCAGAAGGTTTTCCAGCGACTTGCACGTAAGGAAATGGCCGCCTCATAAAGTCTAGCATCAGAAATGCCAAGTGCCGTAGTAATGATGATCAGGGCGTGGGGGAAGGTAAAAAATACTGAGCCTATGACTATGCCAATAGGTCCGTATATAGACTCACCCATCAGTAAACCTTTTATCATACCCTGATTACCGAACAGATAAACCAGCGCGATGCCCGGCAGCAGAGACGGCACTAGTATCGGTATCATTGCAATTAATTTAAATACGCCCTTATACCTCATCGTACTGCGATTAATAGCGTAGGCGAAGCCAAAGGCCAGGGATACGGTGATAATTGTACTAATCGCTGCGATAGTTAAAGAGTTACCAATGGAACGAAATAATGCCGGCGTAGTAAAATAGGCGCGATAATTTTCCAGACCGGTCGAACTCGATGGGCGCAATACCACACGCCTGAATTTATTCGAATCAAACTCGTGCCATTCAGTATCGGTAAAACGGTTACTGCCAACCAGAAACGAAGTATCTGAACTAACTTGTCGAAGCCGATATAAGGTCGAACTACGAAAACTAAAGTCCGGGAAAAACGTCGTCACGGATAAACGCCCATCGGAGCTGGTGGCAAGCTCCTCTGGTTTGACTAACTGCAGCTCATCATTAATGGCTTTCGCAGTCTGCGTCTTGCTCCAGCCTTCGCCTTTATCGACTTGAAATTCAAAATTATCAAGGTCGAAGGCAAAGGTTGAAAATGATTTCGATAGCATGGCGTATAAAGGGAATGCCAGCGTAACGATTAAATACAGACCGATAACCAGCATGAAGGCCATCATGGTACGATCGTCCTTGCTGGTTTTAGGCCTAATTAGTGGGGCTTCGGTAGCACTATGAATTGCACTGTGGCCGGTCATCACGATTACACGACCCTATCAGGAAATACCCAGAGGCTCTTAGCCGGTAGCTCGATGTTAATCTGCTTGCCCGGTTCGATTTCTAATCGACGAACGGCATTGATCGACATATCGGCAGCCATTGACATTTTATCGAGTTGCGCGTTGCCCAGTGACACCCGCCAGAAAGACCCGAGGAACTCCATTTCAACGACGTTCACCTGGAAAGTATTTTCGGTTGTCAATGAATTTGACCCTATGGTTGGGATTATGTCTTCGGGGCGAATAGCGACAGTTACCGAATTGCTGCCGTTTTGTGAATGCATTCGTGTTTCAAGCCCTATGCCACCGATGTTCACTCGATTCGGTCCGATAACTTTACCAGCCATTTGATTCATAGCACCGATAAAGTCGGCGACGAACAAGGTACCCGGCTCCCGGTATATTTCCGTCGGAGTGCCGACTTGTTCGATTACACCCTGATTCATGACGACGATGCGATCTGCCATAGTTAGCGCTTCCTCCTGATCGTGGGTTACCATTATCGTTGTAACACCCAGTCGCCTCTGCAAGGCTTTCATTTCATGTCTTAGGTGGGTACGGACCTTTGCATCGAGTGCGGAAAGAGGTTCATCCAGTAACAGTAAGCCCGGTGAAGTCGCAAGCGCACGAGCCAGCGCAATACGTTGTTGCTGACCGCCAGACAATTGCGCCGGATATTTCCTGCCCTGGTCGGGTAAGCCGACCAGCTCGAGTAACTCTGCGACACGTTGTTGAATACGCGACTTAGCGGCCTTCTCGTTTTCCAGGCCGAAGGCTATATTTTTTTCGACACTTAAATTAGGAAATAGCGCATAAGACTGAAAGACAATACCAAAATCGCGTTCGGAAGGTGGCAAGGCAGAAATATCGATACCAGCCTGAACTACGGTACCACTGGTTTGAATATCGAGACCGGCAATCGCCCGCAGCAATGTAGTTTTACCGCACCCGGAAGGCCCGAGGAAACAGACAAATTCACCTTCAAAGACATCCAGGGAAACTTCGTTTAAAGCAACGAAATCACCAAAATGCTTACTCAGTCGATCGATTTGAAGGAAGGGCTCGGTTGCTTGTACTGCACTCGCCATAGTAGTCACTGCAAATAGATGATTGATTCGAAATTAAGGATCCGGTTTAACCCCTGAAAGAAACGGCCTGACCACTTCACAGTGATCAGGCCCAATATACTAGAGACTACTTATTATTTGGGATCAGACTTGGAATCATAACGCTTCTGCCACTCGGTCAGGATGCGTTTACGATTATTGGCCGCAAATTCAAAATCATTATCGATCATTTTCTCGAGCAAGTTAGGTGGAAAATGCTTAACCGGCTTGGCAATACCAGGATAGGCAACCACAGCGTAACCAGTGTTATACATTTCATTGGCTGTTTTGGTAATCGACCAATCCACCAGTGTCTGCGCTGCTTTCATCTTGTCGGTACCGGCAACAATTGCGGTTGCCTCCATGTCCCAACCTACACCTTCACTGGGTACGATAATATCGATAGGGGCACCTTTAGCTTTAGATTTAGCGCCTCGGAATGCGAAGGAAATACCAATGGGAATTTCACCAGCAGCCGCTAACTTACAGGGCTTGGAACCCGAGTGAGTATAGCGTGCGATATTTTCATGCAAGCCATCCATGTAGGCCCAGCCACCGTTTTCGCCAAACATTTGCAGCCAACTGGACACATCGAGAAAACCGGTGCCTGACGAATTTGGATTTGGCATAATTAAGTGGCCTTTGTACATCGGATCGGTTAAATCCTTCCACGACTTCGGCGGTTTCAGATTATGCTTGGCCGCTTCGACAGTATTATAACAAACCGATGCAACCCAGGCGTCCATACCCACCCACGACGGTGTAGCACCTTTGTCGACAAATTTCTTATCCAGTGCGCCAACACCTTTCGGCTTGTATGGCTCAAGCATGCCTTCACTTTTTAACAATAACAGAGAAGTTGCCGCCAACCCCCAGACAACATCGGCCTGCGGGTTATTTTTTTCAGCTAATAGCTTGGCTGTAACAATACCAGTTGAGTCACGCACCCATTTTATCTTGATATCGGGATGCGCATTATTGAAATTTTCAGCGTATCGCGCCAGATCCTCTGCCTCAACAGCGGTATATACGGTCAACTCGGTGGCCGCAACCGCCTGACTTATCGTTAATACCGAAACACCTATAAATATTGCAATTTTTCCAAATATTTTTTGTATCATCTGATTGCTCCTCAAGGTTGGTTTCATTCAAAACCTGGTTATAACAGCCTTATATGACAAAACATATAAAACTCGTTTGTTATTTTTATTGCATACAACAAATCAATTGTAAAATATAAAAGAATTGTTGTCTGCCTATATTATTGATTCACTATATTTGCTGTCCAGAACAACATACCGATCAGCCATTACTATTGCAAAATGGTCAGAATATATGCATTACAGGATTATTTGATGAATATCCGTTTCACAGGCGACAAAATTCAGTCCAGATTTGCCGTAATATTCCCGTTAAATTACTGTGTTGGTCTGTTACCAACTGATCTATCCGGCTTACGCTAAGCCACTTACCCTCGTCAATTTCTTCACGTTGGAGATGCAGCTCACCGTCATAATAACAGCGAAAAATTTCACTGTGCTCCATGCCATTTAACCCGGACGGTTTAATATGAAATAAATATTCAGGTTCCTCATCGCACACTATGCCAAGTTCTTCGCCGAGTTCGCGTATAGCACAATCTAGATACGACTCACCACTATCAACATGGCCAGCCGCCGAGCTATCCCACTGCCCCGGGTTTTCATCCTTAAGCATCGAACGCTTTTGAACAAATAACTCCGCATTGCTATTAAATACCAGGACATGCACCGCTCGATGCATCAATCCCCTGGCGTGAATTTCACCCCGTGATTTCACGTCTATTACCTGATCATCAGTATCGACCACATCGAGTAATTCATCGCTTACTGATCCTATCATCAAGTCATTCCAGATAATTTTTGTTTAAACTGTCTAATCAGGCTGTTACTGTTTTATTTACACTGATCGGACACTTATGAATCCTCACTATGGACCTGGTTCTACCGCTATTTTTATTTTCATTGACTGCAGCGATCACGCCAGGGCCGAACAATATCATGATTATGGCTTCGGGTCTGAATTTTGGCGCAGTTCGCAGTCTGCCACATTTGTTTGGCATCTGCTTCGGTTTCCCGGTTATGATTATCCTCATCGGCACCGGACTCGGTGCCGTGTTTGAACAATACCCGATATTGCACGAGATAATAAAAGTCATCGGTATCGCCTATTTGATTTACCTGGCCTTGCGCATTGCTAATGCCGATAAAAGTACCCGTGTGGCAACACCCGGAAAGCCATTTACTTTTTTGCAATCGGCATTGTTTCAGTGGATCAACCCGAAGGGATGGATTATGGCGAGCAGTGCTATCGCGGCATATACAACAGTTGGCAACGACATATTCTCACAGGTATTGCTGATTGCTTTCATATTTTTCCTGGTGACATTTCCATCTGCCGGTACCTGGCTGATCTTCGGTGTTGGCCTGCAACGCTTTCTTGAACAGCCGAAATATCGAAGAACATTCAATGTCAGTATGGCGTTGTTGCTGGTTATTTCAATTTTGCCTGTTGCCTGGGAATTGGTATAAGTAGCTTTGATGATTGCCGGCGAATAGCCAAGATCGACAAATGGCTCAACAAAGACAAGTATTGATTCTGACAATATGTTGACAGGATTATCCAGATAATAACTGGAATATTTCTATTGATCATAATTGCAAAGCGTTCACGCGCTCCTATAACTGTACCACAGCATAGTGTTGGCCTTGTCACGTACAGCTTCAACGATAACGAGTCAGGCCTATCTCGTTTATTTCACTGTTAAATGCCCGTCACTAGAAAATCGATTGCAGCCACTACTTCATTTCTAAATAATTCGGCAGACTGTACTTTTTTCTTCAATAGACTTAAAGGTATGCTTGTAATTTGATGGGAGAGTAACGCAAAGTCTTTACCGTCGATTTGAATTAGCGGACAAAGGTTTTCAGGGTATTCTTTATTTACCTTTTTCAGTTGAGTTAACGGAATTACAGCTCGACTATTTAAAGAATCAAGGAGATTAGTTTGTATATCTATAAAAAACGGGTAAGTTTTGTTAGTGTCTTTGTCAGTATTTCTGTATACGTCAAATTGCATTATCAGAACACCCTATACTTGTCAGAAAAAAGTCCATTCTCTTCGGCTAGTTCATTACAGGCCTGTATTGCCTCGCGGTTTTCATCGAGCCACAGTTTGCACTTTTTTTCTCGGACTTTTCCACGTAAAGCTTCTTCCAATGTTGCTGAAAGATTAATCTTCAAATCACGGGCTTGCACCAGTAACTCTTTATTTATACTGAGATTTGTCGCTTTTTTGGTTGGTCTGCTATCGGCGGCAGGTTGCATCTTAGGTACCTCTTGTATAGAGTATGCGCATAATTAATGCGCATCATGTTAGATGTAGGCATTTAACAAGTCAAGGCAGCCGACGCAAAAACACACTCGACTGCGCGAAGCGTTAGCATTGCATAGGAATCGAGTAATGAAAAAAATTGGATTAGTAGGTGGAATAGGGTGGCCCTCAACTATTGTAAACGCCGGCCCATTCCCGAAGCTATTTGCCGAAAGATAATGCATCCTGTTATTTCTGGCTTCAAAGGTATTAATTACCTCAATTCATCAGCTATTCATGCAGCAGCTGTTTTTCAGGCATGTATTGATTAATTATGCTAACTGGACTTCCCTCATATCGAAGGGCACTCAGCCTATTAATGATTCGCTTCGAGATCGAATCGAACCTGAATAGCCGTTAATAGCATCCGCCAGGCGAGTTAAGCTAATTATCTACCCCTTCAAATACCTGGCATGAAACTCAAAATGCTCCCCCAGAAAGCTCGCAATAAAATGATAACTATGATCATAACCTGGTTGTCGACGAATCGTGTGAACTTGCCCCTGAGCTTCGCAGGCTGCCCGAAAATTCTCAGGCAATAGCTGGCCATCGTGCAGGAACTCATCGGCTTCACCCTGATCGATTAATATGTCACTGACTTTTGCACCGCCATTGATCAGGCAGGTCGCATCATAGGCTTGCCAGGTACTTTCATCGTCACCCAGATAAAGACCAAAGCAACCTTTTCCCCAATCACAGTTAACCGGATTAGCAATTGGTGCAAAGGCCGATACTGAACGAAACGCATCCGGATTTTTTAATGCGCAAATCAATGCGCCATGCCCACCCATCGAATGCCCACTCACCGATTTCGCACCTGGTATTAGAGGTAGATTAGCTTCGCTTAACGCAGGCAGTTCGTTGATAACATAATCATACATTTGGTAGTGCGTCGACCAGGGCGCCTCCGTAGCATTGACATAGAAGCCTGCACCTTGCCCTAAATCATATCGTTCCGGTTCATCAGATACATCATCACCGCGCGGGCTGGTATCTGGAAATACGATGGCGATACCATGCTCGGCAGCATAACGCTGCGCGCCGGCCTTGGTGCGGGCATTGTCATCGGTGCAAGTCAAACCGGATAGCCAGTATAGCGTCGGCACCTTGCCGTCACGCGACTGCGGCGGCAAGTAGACGGAAAAAGTCATTTCGCAATGACAACTGCTGGACTGGTGCGTATATCGGTTTAGATAGCCACCGGACTCCTTGATCGTTTCAATTTCTTTCATTGTCTGGATTCAACTAGCATTAATCGAATGTGATGACCGACTTAATGCTCTTACCTTCGTGCATTAAATCGAAAGCTGTATTAATTTCCTCGAGCGGCATGGTGTGAGTGACCAGGCTATCGAGCTCAATATCACCATTCATATATTGATCGACCATGCCGGGAATTTGGCTGCGCCCCTTGACCCCGCCGAATGCTGACCCAATCCATTGACGACCAACAACCAGGTTAAACGGGCGCGTGCTGATTTCCTGTCCAGCACCAGCAACACCGATGACAGTTGAAACACCCCAGCCCATATGCACGCTTTCCAGTGCATCGCGCATGACCTGTACATTACCGGTACAGTCAAATGAATAATCGACCCCACCATCGGTCATTTCCTGGAGAAATTCCGGCATCGAGCCATCGACATCTTTAGGATTGACGAAGTCGGTCGCGCCCATCGAACGTGCAATCGCCTCCTTGTCCGGATTGATGTCTATCGCAATAATTCGTTCAGCTTTAGCGATTACCGCGCCCTGGATTACCGACAAACCGACTGTTCCAAGTCCGAATACTGCGACTGAAGAGCCCGCGTTGACCTTCGCCGTATTGATAACCGCACCGATACCGGTAGTCACGCCACAACCAAGCAGGCAAGCCATATCGAGTGGAGCCTCTTTGGCAATCTTAGCCAGCGCGATTTCCGGAACTACCGTGTATTCGGAGAATGTTGAACAACCCATATAGTGGTAGATTTCCTTGCCGCCTACCTTGAAACGTCGTGTACCGTCGGGCATGTAACCGGTCCAGATGGTCCCTGCAATCGACTGACAGAGATTCGATTTGTTCGAACTACAATAACCACAGCTTGGCTCCCGGCATTCGGGAATATACAACGGGATTACATGATCACCGGGCTTCAAGTCCTTCACACCCGGGCCGCATTCAACGACTTCACAACCACCTTCGTGACCGAGGATTGCCGGAAATTCGCCTTCCGGATCTTCACCGGACAGCGTAAAAGCATCGGTGTGACAGACACCGGATGCATGGACCTTCAACAATACCTCGCCTTCGCGCGGACCTTCGACTTCAACTTCTTCTATTTGCAGGGGTTTGTTGGGTTCCCATGCGATGGCTGCTTTACATTTCATGAATGTTTTCCTCTATTGTTTTTCGTTTTGGCTTAAATCTAGATCTCTGTTCTGCAGATTAAAATGAATGGATATGTCAGTCAAGAAATTGAAACGATGTGTCTATGATGTATCACCAGGGATAACAGGAACCTCCAGGGCACCGACCATTGATACACTCAGGATCACAGGAAAGAATTTAACCACCTGAAAACCCAGTCTTTTCTACTCTGGCCCGATCCAGCGAGGAAACCATGAAAACAATATCCGATCTCAAAAACAGTTTTCTTCATTTCGCCACCAGCTCCGGTTTAGTAGTAACTCAAAGCCGCAGCATAAATATTCTCCATATCCTGTAAATTAGTTTCTCTCGGCGCATTGGCAATCGCGCGCGTCTGCCGCACCGACGATGCCGCCAACGGCTTGACACTCTCGACGCCAAATCCGAGATCACTTAAACCGTTTGGCATAGCGGTATTTTTCATTAATTCGATAATACGCCCTGCAACTACTTCACCAGCATCATCCAGCTCGGCATCACGGACATCAGCATTCAGAAATGACGCCGCCTGCAGATGTCTCTCGGGTGCCCCATCCGCCGTATACCTAAAAATGGACGGCGCCGAAACAATCACGCTGATGCCGTGCGGTATAAAGGGGGACTCGACAGGATAATCGTTGGTTGTGATATCGCGCATCAAATGCGTCACACCGTAAGACATTGCATGCGGTAAATGGGTTCCGGAATTTCCAAATGCCATACCCGCCAGCGAGGCGCCCCACATCAGTTGATCACGCGCCTCGTGGTCACTGGCATCATTCACACCGCGTACCAGATACTCACCCGCAATTTCCAGCGCCTTACGTGCCGCCAGATCACTCCAGGGGTTTGCCCCTTGAATCAACTGACGTTTACTCGGGTCTTCGACTTTCGCCCATTGGGTATAAGCCTTAGCGGTGTAACATTCGATGGCGTGGCTCAGCAAATCAAACCCCGTCGAAGCGACTATATTGCCCGGCAGACTGTCGCAACAGGCCGGATCAATCAGGGCTTCATTGGCAAGCATCACCGGATTAGCCAGCACAAATTTGGTATCAAGCTCGGTGATACGAATTACCGATATGCTGGTACACTCAGAACCAGTCCCCGACGTAGTCGGGCAAGCCAGATGTGGCATCAACGGGCCGGGCATCGGTTTACCAGCACCGATCGGCGGGGCGAAATAATCGAGAAAGTCACCGACTGGATAAAGCGCATACAACATCGCCGCCTTTGCCGTATCCATCACCGAACCGCCTCCGACCGAGACGACACCATCAAAATTGCCATCGGCTAAAAAAGCGGCACCACGTTCGATACTGGCGTCGTCGGCTTCGATACGGATTTCCGAGAAAACTGCGATATCGATTCCTGCTTCTTTCAACGAACTGATGACTGTTTCAACATAAGCGCTATCTTTCAGAAAAGGATCGGTAAACAACGCTACCTTCGACATACCTATCGTAGATGCACGCACGCCGGCTTCCTTCAAACAGTCACGACCAAAAGTCAACTTTGGTATGTTTATGGTAAAAGTGTTAGAACCATGATCGCATGGCGCGAAGTATTGGCAACCCATTGTTCAAATCCTGTTTGTCTAAAATAGGCAGCTATTAAACCAATTAGTGGGTGGCTTTGTCACCCCAAACCTCTTTCAGTCGACGATCACGCCCACAACCCCAGCGATAAGTCTTGTAGCGAATTGGGTTATTTTTATAGAAATCCTGGTGGTAACTTTCGTCACCGCTGATTGGATAAAATTGGCTGACCGGCAAAATCGGTGTGACGACCTTCTGACCGGGAAACATCTCGACCACTAGCTGTTTCGATTTTTCGGCGATATCGCGTTCAGCTTCATTGGCAACAAAAATGGCCGCCAGGTAACTATGGCCCTTGTCACAAAATTGGCCACGATCATCGAATGGATCATGGTTAACCCAGAAATAGTCGATAATGCCCTGATAATCAACCACCTGCGGATCGTAAGTTATTTCTACTGCCTCATAGTGGCCGGCATGGTTACCGTTGTAAGTAGGATTTTCCAGCGTACCGCCGGTGAATCCGGATACAACTTCGCCAACTCCTTTGAGCTTTTCAAAATCAGATTCCATACACCAGAAGCAGCCACCGGCAAGTATGGCTTTTGCAGCAATAGCGGGTTGGCCGGCCAGTACGGTCAGCAGAATTACAATCACGGGTAGTAGAGTTTTCATAATAGGTCCGTAGGTCAATATGATGGAGTGAAGCTTCGACGGTGCACAAATTTAATTGTTCCATGATTAGCGCGTCAGTTGTTAAACTTTCTATAAACTTTCAATCGTTTAACGGATTCTTCCTTGGCAAACTATCAGAAAACCCATTCACAGAGCTGCGTTATCCTGCTTCATGGACTTGCCCGCACCAGTCGATCAATGCAATCCTTAAACCGCGAATTATATAAGGCCGGGTATCACACACATAACTGTAACTACCCGTCACGCGAACAGCCAATTGAATTGCTATCGGAAACTTTTATCCCGCGCGCTATCGAATTCTGCAACAAGGCCTATCAACCGAAACAAATTCATTTTGTCGCGCATTCGATGGGCGGCATACTGATTCGCTGCTATCTGGCGAAGGTACACCCGGACAATCTTGGTCGTGTGGTCATGCTCGCGCCACCCAATGCGGGCTCGGAACTGGTCGATCATTTATCACGTTTTCAACTGTTTGAACTGATCAATGGTCCTGCGGGAAAACAACTGGGAACCAAGGCTTCGAGCCTGCCGAAATCGCTCGGACCGGTCGATTATCAGTGCGGCATTATTGCAGGGAACAAAAGCCTGAACCCACTGACCTCGGCCCTTATTCCCGGTGAAAACGACGGTAAGGTATCCACCGTGAGTACCCAGGTAAACGGTATGACCGATTATCTGGTGGTACCGCATGGTCATACTTTTATAATGAACCAACCGATCGTGATCGAACAGACCATTCATTTTCTGGGCTATGGCGCGTTTCAGGATTAACGCCATCCCTTGTCAGTGCAAAAATATTTTTTCCCTATCCATATTTTCCCTTGATTCGCAGCATCAATGAGAGCACATATGGGTCGCTTCAGCAGTTCGTTCCAAAGGCATCAGACTGAAGAATGAACTCCCGGTAGCCAGTATAGGCCAGCCTTTATATCCCTTGACTTTCGATCGAACTGGATCATGTCAATGTATTAAGTGTTAATGTAATATTCTAACTACCAATATCCACTTGATCGGATTTCGATAAAAAATCGCATTATGGAATGTTTGAGCTGTAACAACAGCAATCCTCAAGGCCACCGGTTTTGTGGTCATTGCGGTCAGCCCTTAAGCACCTCCTGCGGGGTGTGTGGGTTCCTTAACGAGCCTGGTCATAAATTCTGTGGTGACTGCGGCTCATCTTTAACCAAAATTCATCCCCGAAAAGAAGCACCCGAAGCCGAACGAAGGCAACTGACCGTGATGTTTTGCGATTTAGTAGGCTCTACAGCAATGAGCGAAATGATGGATCCAGAAGATTTACGCGATGTCATCTCGTCCTATCAGGAGACTTGCAAACAACTGGTAAATCGATACGGCGGCTACATCGCTCGTTATATGGGTGACGGGCTGCTAATTTATTTTGGTTACCCATTCGCGAGCGACCGCGACCCGGAACGCGCCGTTCGCACCGGACTTGATATAGTCAATGAAATTGGCGACAAGACTTCGCCTGATGGAACGCCGCTTTCTGTACGCGTTGGTATCGCCACCGGTCGAGTTGTGGTCGGTGATTTAATTGGTGAAGGCGCATCGGAAGAACGAGCTGTGCTGGGCGATACTCCTAATTTAGCTGCTCGCCTGCAAGCCCTGGCTAAACCCGGAACCGTGTGTGCGGCTGAAGCAACTTACGCCCTTTTGTCGAAAACTCTGAACTTTGAATATCTTGGATTGCAATCGCTGAAAGGGATAACTGAGGATGTTCACGCCTATCGCGCATTGGGCGAGAACATCATCCAAACGCAACCAGACAAAACCACAAAATCATTCTTTGTCGGGCGCAAGGCTGAACTCGATATTTTGAAAATACAATGGCAACACTCTTCTGCCGGCCGTGGCAGGGTCGTCACTCTCACAGGAGAACCGGGGTTTGGAAAATCTCGCTTAATTGCTGCTTTTAGAGACGAAATTGGGGGCAATCCACACCAGGTTTTAGAGATTAAAGCCTCTGAGTTTCATCAAGACAGTTCATTAAGACCCGTACGCCAAATGCTTGAGTTAACCTTAAATAGATATGATCGCAGCTTCGCCAGTAATTCATCTGAAGTGCTCAATAACTGGATTGGATCCTTTAATACCCTGAACGAAGACACGGCCCCAATTTTACACCATCTCCTGGACATTCCCGGAGATGCTTCAATTGTTCAGAATCTGGATGGCGCCGCACTTAAAATCCGTACCATAAGTACTCTGATGGATTTATTGGCCACTGTATCGGTGGAAGCACCGTTGCTGTTGATTATCGATGACGCACAATGGCTAGATGCATCAACGGCTGAATTTCTCGACCACCTGGTGTCACAAATCGCAAACTTTTCAGCTTTGGTACTGATTGCCGCCCGACCCGTTTTTATACCCGGCTGGAGTCAGAAGCAGGATATAGTAAAGATCAATATCGAACGTCTAGATCCCGGTCAGGCACACGACCTCATTACCAGGATTTCCAAAGGAATAAGGCTTCCGGAAAATATCCGCGAGGCATTGCTTGAACATGCCGATGGTATTCCCTTGTACATTGAAGAATTAACGCAGTCTGTTATCGAAGCTAGTGAGCCGACCCATGGATATAACAAGAAGGCTGAAATTTCGGTACCTACCAGCCTGCAAGATTCGTTAATGGCACGCCTCGATCGACTCGGTCCAACTAAACTGATTGCTCAAAAAGCAGCGGTGATCGGTCGAATTTTAGATCGAAAGCCTTTACTAGCCATTTCGCAGATGGATCATACCAATGCTGAACAGGGTATATTGGAGCTTCTGAGTTGCGATATGCTCATACCCCGATCAGATATTCGCGAAGGCATGTTCGAATTTCGTCACGCCCTGATTCATGATATTGCCTATCAATCCCTGCTCATCCGTCGACGCAAGGAAATTCATGGGCATGTTGCCGCAGCCCTGTTGAATCTATACCCATCGATAGATGAATCGGAACCAGAAGCCGTCGCATTCCACTATTCGCAAGCCGACATGCCCGATAAGGCTTTGAGATTCTGGATATCCGCTGGTGACATAGCGAAAGCACGATGGGCGAATACTGAAGCCATAGAACATTACAAGAGAGCTCTGGCCGCCCTAACCGAATCAGCACCTGATGATATCGAGCAGGAGGTCAATCTATTACTCGACATGACCGAATGCATGCGGATTGTGGATCGAAATGAAGAAGCGCTTGAAGCACTTGACCGGGCTGAGTCGCTAGCCAACATCAGGCACGATGAGCCGCTACTCATTCGTATTTACTACCAGCGCGGTAATCTGTCCTTTGTCACAGGCGACTACGAAAACTGCGTCGCATTGCACACGCGGATTCGTGACCTGGCCCGTAAAAATGGCGTAGCGGCTGACGAGGCCCGAGCCGAAAGCGGTCTGGGCGATTCCGGTTCTCTATCGGGTCACATACAAACCGCCGAGCGGCATTTTAATATTTGCATCGAAATCGCCAGACGGGAAGACTTGCCCGATGTTGAGGTTTCAAATTTATCATTGCGCGGACACATGCGTATCTACCTGAACCAGTTTGCCGAAGCAATAGTTGATTGCCGAGAAGCCGTGAAACTGGCAGTAGTCGTTGGAAACCGAAGGGCAGAAATGGTGGCACGGGGCAGCTGTCTGGCTAAATTACTTTACGAACTGGGGGAATGGGACAACGCTGATTCCGAACTGGTCAGAGCTTTGGAAATCGCGAAATCACTGGGAGCTCGACGTTATATCCCCATGTATTTATGCTTTCGCGCAAAAATTGCAATGGCAACCGATGATGGCGCAGCTGCGCTGGAATTTGCATCTTCTGCGGTAGAGCTAAATCACCAGGGTGGTTTGCTTTTTTCCGCACCCATGACCCTTAGTACTTTGGCCCGCACCGTCACAGATAGGGCTGAAGCTGACAGCTATTTGGCTAAAGGCGAGGCCATGCTGGATCAGGGCAGCATGAGCCAGAATCACTTCTGGTATCGACTGGATGCCATGGAACTGGGATTAAAAAGAATTGATGCGCAAATGGTTGAACATCACGCTCTGGCTTTAAGTAGATATATCGCAGACGAGCCTCCAGCCTGGGCACAGTTCCATATTCGCCGGTGCTGTCTGTTATCAAAAGTGGCCACAGGTTTCCCGCTCGAAACTGCAAAACCAGAGATTTTAGAACTCATTGCAGAAGCCAGCAGTCGTAATCAAACTCCGGCAGTTGCAAGCCTGAGGAAAGTCCTGTAACTTTTTCCTCCTATCCCGACATCAAACGCTAAACATAGCCTCTCATGCCAGAATTGAATCAGCCCGCACCCGATTTCAGCTCACTGAACCAGGATGAAAAATCCGTCACATTGTCACAATTCCGTGGAAAACAAAATGTGGTACTTTATTTTTATCCAAAGGACGATACACCAGGCTGTACAACTGAAGCGATAGAATTTACTTCCTTGATCAGTGAATTTGAGGCCGCAGATACGGTAGTACTTGGAATCAGTAAAGATACCTGCGAAAAACACCGTAAGTTTATTAAAAAAAGAGAATTAAGGGTCCAGCTGCTCGCCGATACGTCGGGCGATATCTGTGAAAAATACGGTACCTGGGGTCTGAAAAAATTCATGGGCAAAGAGTATATGGGTATTAATCGCTCGACTTTTGTTATCGATAAACAAGGTAACCTTGTCTACCAGGATATCAAGGTGAAAGCCAGAGGCCATGCACAGCAAATGCTCGATCTGGTTAAAACGCTTTAAGTTCTCATGGCGGCACCAAAATACTGCGGAATCGATAAAGACCATTTCGGCGGAATGACACCTATAGGCACGATTATAAAAGATTCCTGGGTATTCCGAGTTTTGCCAGAAACTGAAACCTGCGAAAACTGGTCGCACGATCGATTACAAATCGTTTTCGATCAGACAGCCAGGGAATGGGACAAATACGGTTGCCTGGTCTCAAATCTACCCGAAGATCTCAGGCATCGACATGCCAGAATTTACACAGCCGCAACCGATCAGGCGAGAGTGTTGGGATGGGATTTGAAACTTGACGATGACGACTGAAGGCCAGAACCCTGCTTCTATTCGTGGTTAACCCTAGGGTTCACCCAAACGGTAAAGTTTATCCGGTCAAAGCGGCAAACAGCTTCGGTAATCGCTCCGGCAAACGTGCAACATTATCAACAATAGAATAATTATTTTCACCAAATATTTGTGATACGTATTGATCGGCTTTCGGGTCCAGGGTCAGGCAGAAAGTATAAACGCCTTTCATGACGTTGTCTTCAACCGCCTTTCTAGCATCCTGCCGCAGGTATTGAGGATCACGCTCATCGATGTCGGCAGGTTCACCGTCAGTAATCATCAAAACCAGACGCTTGCTCGCTTGCTGACGAACCAAATGTTCCCCGGCATGTCGCAGCGCCGCTCCCATGCGTGTCGATAAACCCCCTTCCATACCAGCCAGGTGCGCTTTGGCTGCTTCATCATATCTCTGATTAAAATTTTTAAACCGATAGTAATGCACATCGTGTCGACCGTCAGAGGCAAACCCGTGTACCGCAAATGTATCGCCTATCGCATCTATTGCCCAGCATAACAGGCCTGTTGCATCTCGCGTCAGGCTCAGGACGGTTGGAGAATCGTTGCCTTTCGGCTGGGCTCCGCTAATGGTCTCATTGGTTGATTCGGATAAATCCATCAACACCACTATGGCCAGGTCTCGAATATGCCGCGTAATACGAATATTGATTCTGGGATTGGGCATAATACCGCGGCGGATGTCGACCATGGCGCGGATAGCGGCGTCTAAATCAAGTTCTTCGCCTTCTTCATATCCGCGCCGACGCATAATTCCCTGCGGTTGCATGGCGTCGACCAGGTGTTTAATTCGCGAGGCGACGGGTTGATACTTTTCCAGTATATCATCCATGACCTGTGGGTCGCCTTTTCCCTGCCGGCGTTCAAACAAGGTGACCCAGTCGGGGCGTGCCAGCTGCACTTGATAGTCCCATTCGGGGTAATGAAACGGGTCGGATATCGGCTCCTTGCCTTCCAGTTCATTAATCGTGCAATTTTCCTGATCGAGCCAGAATTCATTCGTTAGTGTCCAGATTTCCTGCGCATCGTCGTCGGCCAATTCGTTATCGAG
>CAZYYM010000025.1:0-4123 GCA_964651385.1 uncultured Gammaproteobacteria bacterium
CTCGCCTCGTAACTCGCTGTGGCAATTACACCGCGACGATTCGCGCTCCCACCAACGGCGATGGGCAGGCCGCGCAGCCCCGGATTGTCGCGAACTTCCACCGCCGCATAAAAACAGTCGGCATCGATGTGGATGATTTTTCTCGTTTCGATTTTGTTGCCCTGAATAGAAGTCACTGGATTCAATTTTCGGGATGATTAGTGGAATACTTCAACTGATTTTACCAGGTTCAAAGTATCATTTTATCCCACTTGGTTTAAACTGCCATTAGACAAAAAGATCAGGACATGACGGCGTTGAATCAATTCCCGCAAATCACTATTTCCGGCGAGGCATTTGAGCGAGGCAGGCAGCACGGTCAACAGCTTAAATCGGCCATTGCTAAAACGATTGATTTCTATCGATCGATATTTGCATTGTCTGAATCCGAAATACTGCGACATGCGGAAAATTTTCAGGAGTTGATCCTGGCTTTCAGTCCGGATTACATGGAAGAGATAAATGGCATTGCCGTAGGCGCCGATGTCGATGTCCGCGAGATTGTCGCGCTCAATGCACGTACCGAGATACTCTCGCATAAAATTGAACGGACGAGTAACGAGTGTACCTCGGTGTATTTCCCGCAACAATCGATCCTGGGTCAAAACTGGGATTGGGGTCGTGCGCTCGAATCCTTAACGGTGTTGATGAGAATTGTACAGCCTTGCGGACATATTATTCGCATGATTACCGAGCCGGGTATAATCGGCAAGATCGGTATGAACTCACGCGGTCTTGGCGTTTGTTTAAACATATTAACGTTGGGCGAAAGGTTGAAAGGACTACCGGTACATATCGTACTTCGTGCTCTGCTTGATTGTCAGTCGTTCAACGAAGCGAAGTCTTTACTGGAATTGAGCAGCCACGGTAAAGCCAGCAATGTTATCGTTGCAGATGCAGATGGCAACGGGCTTGACGTGGAGTTTTGTGGGAACCGATTTTTTATCTTGGAGCCGGAAAAGGATTACCTGGTGCACACCAATCATTATCTTGGCGAGAGACTTAATTCCGAGCTGGTGCCGGATTTTTTCAGTTCTTACGCTCGATTCAACCGGGCTGAAAAATTGCTCGAAGAAAAAAGTATGCGTAACCTTGCGGTATTGAAGGAAATACTGTCTGATGCTGGTGATAGCAGACTTCCGATCTATCGCGAATATATTGACGATGATTCCGTTCATGAGCTAGGCACGGTATGCAGCATAGTCATGTCATTGCCGGATCAGAAAATGTTTATCAGAAAAGGTAAAAGCGAGGGTGCCCGGTTTTTCGAATATGGTTTGGATTAGCGAAAGGTTAAATATGACAGAGAAAATATTCTATCAGGACGGTTACCGGAAAACGCATTCATCGACAGTCGAGCGGGTCGTTGACAATGGCGTAGTATTCGAATCGACTATATTCTATGCATTAGGTGGTGGACAACCGGGGGATACCGGCAATGTATCGATTGGTGACAAGACTTACAAAATAATAGACACGCGATTTGATGAAGACCGAGTCGGCATCGTACATTTTCTGCAGGCTGAGGAATTGAGTGGAATTCAACCCGGCGAAAAAGCCGATATGGAACTCGACTGGCATCGCCGGCATCGCCTTATGCGTATGCATACCAGCATGCATTTGATGTGTCATTTGATCCCGGCGCAGGCAACCGGTGGATCGATCGGGGAAACCGATAGCCGCATCGATTTCGATTTACAGGGTCTTGAGGTCGACAAGGAAGATTTAACCCGACGCATGAATGCATTAATACAGAATGATTTAGCGGTTAGTGTGGGTTCAATAAGCGAGGAGGAACTCGATCAAAACCCGGGACTGGTTCGTACTATGTCGGTTCAACCGCCGCGAGGGCAGGGTACCGTGCGCACGATCAATATTGAAAATATTGATTATCAGCCCTGTGGTGGTACGCATGTTAAATCGACCGGCGAAATAGGTGAGGTGATAATTACCAAACTGAAAAATAAGGGTAAGCAGAATAAACGGATTAGCCTGGCTCTGGTAAATCCTTAGGGTTTATTGCCCTGTCCAATGTTGTTTCAGCCTGGGTATGAAATTGTTGTCACAATGAAGATGATATCTGCCTCGGTTGCTTTCCGCTCATGCAGGAGATCAAGTAGTGTAGGCACCACAACGACAAAAAATGGAAATCCTGGAATTGGCTATAGACCGTAAATGTAAATCTGAATTGTGAAATAAAGGGCGATTTTACGGTATGCTCCGGTAATAGTGGCTTGCCAGGCCGTTTTTTTGAAAAATCATAATGACAGATGAAAACTACCAGAGAAAACTGACAACGATACTCTATGCTGATATTGCCGGTTATTCGCGTTTAACCGGTGACGACGAAGAACGAACCCATCACCAGGCGATGCAGGTGCTGGATTACGCCAGCGAGCAGATCAAACTGGGTAACGGCGCGGTTTTGCGTTACGCGGGTGACGCCATTCTGGCTGAGTTTTCGAGTACCGTAACAGCCGTTAAAATTGCCGTTGTGATACAAAACTATTTGTTTCAGCAAAACCAGTCGTTAGCTGACGACGTCAAAGTCCAGATTAGAATTGGCATTAATCTCGGTGATGTGATCGAAGATCGGGGTGAGGTTTATGGCGAAGGTGCGAACCTGGCCGCACGTCTTGAAGCATTTGCGCCCGAAGGTGGTATCTGTATTTCGGCATCCGTGCACGAACAGATACTCAACAAACAGAATACCGTTTTTACCGATGGCGGTATGCAACAGTTCAAGAATATAAACCGTCCGGTACGTGTGTATATGTGGCAACCGCAAATAATGCGTCAGGGGGAAGGCGAGATTAACAATAGGCGGACATCGGATAAGCCTTCGATCGCTGTGCTGGCTCTAACCAATATGAATCAGGATGCCGATCTCGATTTTATCGGCGATGGTATTACCGAAGACCTCATTACAGCCCTGTCCAGGATTCGATACTTTAAGGTTATTTCACGCGAAAGTACTTTTTCCTATAAAGGCAATGCGGTCGACGTGAGACAGGTGGCCAGAGAGCTTGGGGTTCGGTTTGTGCTGGAAGGCAGCGTCCGCAAGGCGGGTAGACGTGTCCGTGTCACCGTTCAGCTGATCGATGCGGAAACCGGACATCATGTCTGGGCTGAGCGCTACGACCGTGAAATGGTCGATATTTTCGACCTGCAGGATGAGATAGTACAGGTCATCGCATCGCAGCTTGAGCCTGAGCTGAGTGCGTTCGAACGCGACCGCGTGCGTAACCAGTCCCCAGACAACCTCGACGCCTGGGAACTCTACCAACGGGCATTGGGCCACATGTGGACCTACCAGGATGGACCGGTACAGACAGCTTTGACATTATTCAAACGCTCGTTTGAGTCAGACCCGAAGTTCGCACCGGCCTACGCCTACTATGCCTACAGTTGTTATATACGGGTTATAATGGGGTATGCGGAAAATCCCGCTGCATTACTTGTAGAAGGCATGAATGCTGCTAAAAAAGCCCTGGAGCGTGATGATCGAGACGCGATATCGTATTTCGCTATCGGGCGTATTCGCATGATGCTGGGAAATCATGACGAATCGATTGCGGCACTGCGAAAATCAATCGATTTGAATCCATGTTTTGCCCAGGCTTACCATGGCCTTGGTTTTGCTTTGTCATTGGCTGGCGAGCTTGAAGAAGCCAGGAAAACGACCCGGCAGGCAATAGATTTGAGCCCTCGTGATCCGATGTTATGGGCGTTTACTATTGTGCATGCCTTCAATGAAGTTTTGGCGGGAGACTACAACGAAGCACTGGCCTGGGCCGACAGAACCTTGCAGATTCCCAATGCAACGGGATACTGGTCACATGCGGTCAAGGCATCGGTATTAGCGCAGCTTGGTCGGTTTGATGAGGCCGCAAGTTCATTGACTAAAGCGGTCATGGAGAAACCTGATCTGTCCATCGGTTTTATTGAAAATAATTTGCCGACCAAACACGCTGGTGAACTAGACCGTTATCTGGATGGATTGAAAGCCTGCGGGTTAAAATAGAAATCTTTCCACTAATAATCCTGGGTCTCATGTCAGTTAAAACTAAACTGGAATCTCGCC
>CAZYYM010000025.1:4223-7452 GCA_964651385.1 uncultured Gammaproteobacteria bacterium
TCGATTGCCAGCTGGTTCAAATCTTTTGCGGCGGTCGCCGTCTTTCTAGCGCCATCGGTTGTGTTATCTGATATAGCGCCGATTCGGTGAACGTTATCTCCCACATTTTCGATAACCTGCTTTTGTTGATTTGAAGATACCGCAATTTGGTGATTGATCTTATTAATGTCGGAAATAGCGTTGGTGGTTTGCTTCAATTCATCGACTGCTGCATTACTCTTGCTGACACTTTCAGTGGCCTGCTGCTTTCCTTTCTCCATCGCCTCGACCGCATTTTTGGCACCCTGTTGGAGCGATAGGATCATTTTTTGAATTTCTTCGGTCGAGTCATGGGTCCGGCTGGCGAGCGTTCTGACTTCGTCAGCTACCACTGCAAACCCGCGGCCCTGTTCCCCCGCCCGGGCAGCTTCTATAGCGGCATTGAGCGCCAGTAAATTGGTTTGTTCGGAGATACCTCGAATAACCTCCAGAACCTGACCTATATTGTTAGTTTCAGTCGCCAAACTGTGTATTACGTTGGTTGCGTTGTCGACATTTCCTGCTAGTAGTTTGACAGAGTCCGTGACTTCAACCACCACAGAACTACTCGCGGCGGCTTGTTGACAGGCGTTATCGGCATTTGCTGCCGCGGTGTTCGCATTTTCGGCAACCGAAGCCGATGCCGCTGTCAATTCCTCGATAGAAGATGCAATTTGCTCCGTTTCGGTATTCTGGGACAACATGTCTTGACTGGAACGTTCGCTGGAATCCGTCAGTAGATGCGATGATTCTGTCATATTCTCACTGATTCCCGAGAGAATACTGACCAACTTGTGTAAATTCCCCCCCATGTTGTTGAGCGATTCTGCAAGCTTCACCAGTTCGGTTTTTCCTGAAAGCTGTGTGCGGGCGGTTAAATTCCCATCTGCCAGTTGCTCGATGCAGCTTATGATTTTAGTAACCGGTGTTGAGATAACTTTATTGACAAAAAGCCAGAACGCCACCAGAAAAACCAGGACGAAAACCAGCATGGAAACGATCAGATTTTTAAAAGTCGCCATGCTGATCGAGGTCTTTGCAGCGCGCGCGCCATTTTTTATGGCTGCGTCCAGGGTTTCCTGGCTATTGTGATGTATTGAATCCGCAGCGGCTAGAGCCCGATTAGAAAAAGTAGACTTGATTTGCGTGCTGCGTTTCACCAGTGACTCGGTAAAATTTACCGTGTCGTCATTCATTTCTTCGAGTTGACTGGGACTGGAAGTGTCTTTGAGTTCAGCAATGATGTCGTTGATGACCTGGGCATCTGCCATCAGTAATTTCATGTTTTCTGTGGATACGTCGGCGGGCCAGATCTTTTCCAGTCTGGCCATCGAAGTGGCCAGCTTTGCATAGGATTGGTCCATAGCGTCGGATTCATCGGTGATCTGATTAACATAGAGGAAGACTGCATTGCTGATTTCATTCGAATCGATCACCAGATTTTCAGTTTCCAGTACCAGTGCAATGTCCTGCTGTCTCATTTCGCTGATTTGAGCGCCCAATTGATTCATCGATTCAACCATATTGGTCGAAGCGACGCTGACTGCTTCACTCTGTTGCTGGGTTGTCTGCGCCACGGTGAAAATATAAAGTGAAATAGCCAGAAATATGGCGGCGAATACCAGTAATGAAATGCCAACCATATTTCGGATGGTCCAGCCATTTCCGGTGAGTAACGTGTTTTTCTCGCTATCAGCTTCCATTATTAAATCCTTATTTTCATCGTTGATAGAATTGAACTTGACCTTAAATTAAAACTGGAAATTTATGGTATTCGAATGGCTATGATCATCGTCGCCGCTATGATCGAAAACAGCAATGCCACCTGGCACGACCTGGTCTGGTTTAAACACGACATCATCGGCATGGCCGGTATTCAGTTTTCGGCTCAGCTCAAGCGTCCATTTGCCATTGCTCCAGACACCTTTTGCTTTGACGTCTGCAATTGAACCGGACGCCGACTGGGCCAAAACATACTTTGGCATGATGTCCTTGTCTTTGGTGGAATAGCGTTTGGTCGAGTAGAGTTTGCTCCCGGCATCGGAAGGGCGCTGAATATAAATAGTATTGCCATTGCCGGCTACGGTTTTGAGGGCTTTTTTGACTTTATCGCTTCCGATGACAGTTCGTTTGTCCTGGGCGATGCCAAGGCCGTTCGACCGTGCCGCCTTCCAGTGCCAGGTATCCGCGGTAAATAAATTACCACTCAGCCAGTTGACGTCGTAGTCGCCCTTCATCGCAAATTGTATTGCCAGGCGATCTTCACGTTGCTTTCCAGCGACATATTTATTACTCGCGGCATCCCAGACGAACGGCTTATGTTGATCATCCTTGCTACTGTCATCCCATTCGATTAGAAAGTACACCGAATCACCGTGCACACCGGCTTTTAACGAGACTGCAGCAATATTGGCTTTTCCTCCAGATCTATTGTTCTCTAGCTGAATGGTGTTGACTGCGACATCGGACCAGTCGCTTCCCGAACCATCAACCTGTGGGGCGGCAGGCAGGCTGCCAATGGAAATGGTCTGGGCTGATACTGTAGTTGATAACAGGCCGAGAATTGCCAAAAAAAAGGAAAATAAATCTTTTTTGCCGAGTAAATTTGAGGTCGTCATTGTTATACCTTCCGGTTGCTAATGTTGAACAAGTACTGGTAATTTTGTCTGTATATAGAACAAATGCTTGAAATTAACAGGGAATTATCCCGCTACAGGCCGTATCGGCCATTTATTTTGAAACTAAAGGGGAAATGCGTGGAATCTGATTTGTTGCTGAAATGGGTAGCGAGACAGCTTATTACCGGCGCTTCATGGAGATCAAAAATGGTTTCGCAAAATATGCAGCTGTGGAAGTTGCCTCAGGTATTAATGGTTTTAACCCCGTTCTCACCGCCCAGTATTAATACATCGGCAGGTCGAATGGCGAACAAACCGACCGTAACGACGCCGGTGATCTGATTGATTTGTGTCTCCAGTGCCAGCGCATTGTGAATTTTCAAACCGTGCAGATCCAGTATGTCATTGCCATTATCAGTAATAACATCCTCGCGCCAGACCGGATCAGCCCCCAGTTTCTGCAATTTCTCGGCAACCAGATTCCTCGCCATCGGTATCAATTCGACCGGTAGAGGAAATTCGCCCAGAGTATCCACCAGTTTGCTGTCATCGGCGATACAGATGAATTGATCACTCGCGGCCGCAATAATTTT
>CAZYYM010000025.1:7552-30938 GCA_964651385.1 uncultured Gammaproteobacteria bacterium
GTCTTCAATAACTCCAGCTTCGATATTGCTTAGCGCTGGCGCAATACCGATAATGTCTCGCTTACAGGAAGCCAGATCCGGTTTCTCGATTAAATCAGTCTTGACAATATAATTTATGAAGAGCCAGAAATTTTTAGAAAAAATCCTTACTGCACGCGTTTACGATGTTGCCAAAGAAACCCCGCTTGACAGCCTGGCACGAATTTCACAACGTTATGGCAATCAGATTTGGCTAAAACGGGAAGACCTGCAATCAGTTTTTTCATTTAAACTTCGCGGTGCTTTCAACAAGATCTACCAAATGAAAAAGGCACACCCCGATTTGACCGGTGTTATTACTGCCTCGGCCGGTAATCATGCGCAGGGTGTCGCTTTATCGGCTACCCGGTTGAATTTGAAGGCCGTTATCGTTATGCCGACAACAACACCTGATATAAAAGTTTCAGCGGTCAGATCTTATGGTGCAAAAGCGGTTTTGCACGGCGAGAATTTTGACGCTGCCAAGACGCATGCTCTGGAAATGGCCGAGCGTGATCATCTCGCTTTCATTCATCCTTTTGACGACCATGATGTGATGGCCGGACAGGGCACGATTGCGCATGAAATCATCCGCCAGCATCCTGATCACATCGATGCCATATTCGTACCCGTCGGTGGTGGTGGACTTGCCGCCGGTATCGCCGGATTTATCAAGTCGGTTAAGCCGGAAGTCAAAGTAATTGCGGTAGAACCGGCCGATGCGGCTTGCTTTAGCGAGGCGATGAAAGCGGGTCGCAGGGTAACCCTGAAGGACGTAGGCATCTTTGCCGATGGTGTTGCTGTGAAGCAGGTTGGCAAACTTACATTTGCCATGCTGAAAGATTTAATCGATGAAGTAATTACCGTGACGACGGATCAAATCTGTGCGGCGATTAAGGACACTTTTGAAGATACGCGTGCAATCTGTGAACCTGCCGGGGCTGTGTCGCTGGCTGGTTTGAAAAAATATGTCGAACAGCAGGGTGTTAAAAAGCAGGTGCTGGTGGCGATTAACAGTGGCGCAAATATGAATTTTGACCGACTACGTCATGTGTCCGAGCGGTCTGAATTGGGCGAACAACGTGAAGCATTGCTGGCTGTGGAAATACCCGAGAAACCGGGCAGCTTCAAACAATTTTGCCAGATCATCGGTAAACGGCAGATTACCGAGTTTAACTATCGTTATGCCGATGATTCCATTGCCCGCGTGTTTGCCGGTATTCAGCTCAGCGAGGGTATGGAGGAGAAAGCGCGGTTGATCAAATCTCTGGAGGTTAAAGATTACCCAGTTGTCGATATGACCGACAACGAAGTCGCCAAACTGCATACCCGTTATATGGTAGGCGGGCATCCCGGCGGCAGTGTCACGAATGAGTTACTTTATCGGTTTCAATTTCCGGAGAGGCCGGGAGCGTTATTAAATTTTTTAATGAAGGTGGGTCGACGTTGGAATATCAGCCTGTTTCATTATCGCAATCATGGCTCAAATTTCGGCCGGATTTTGATGGGGTTTCAGGTGGATAAAAAAGATTATAAATTGTTTGATTCGTTTCTTTCGGGTCTGGACATCCCTCACTGGGAAGAGACTGATAATGCCGCTTACCGATTATTTTTGAAGTAAATTAAATCAAAATTTAATGTAATTTCTCAACTTGTGCTTATAACAGGTGGATTATTAAAGAAGAAATTGAAAGTCGAGGATACCAACCACGATGCCGTCGCAAATCTATCAACCTTGAACCGTAGGTTCAGGTGGGGTTATTGGCAACCCATCAGGCTTCCCGTCGAAACAGGCTTGCGCACCAGCGTTGCACGAAAGTCCCCGAGGTTAATAAATAGGCTCAAGGATTATGATGGCTGCTAACGAACACCGTAGTTAGTATGGAACTACTATAACCCTGAAAACGGGTAAAAGTACAATTTAAATTTCTAATTGCCGTGCCTGCTGAAGAACAAGGCTGATTTTCGATTCGAGGTTCTTCAAACGGGGTGGAATTTCTTCGTCAACCTCGATGCTCTCGCTGTGTGAGTTCAGCAATTCGTTGGCTATATTGAGCGCCGTTATCACCGCAATCCTTTCAGAACCTATGATGCGCCCACTGTCACGGACTTCACGCATTTTGGTATCGAGATATTTGGCCGAGGTCAGTAGTGACGACTGCTCGCCAACCGGGCAGGCGACTTTGTAATCTTTATCCAGAATTGAAATGCTAATCGGTTGTGCCGTTGTTGTGGACTTATTCGTCATGAACCTAGCTCTAGTGATCTTAAACGGGAAATCATTGCTTCAACCCGGTTTCTGGCTGCTTCTGTCTTTTCGATAAGCTGAGAGCGTTCGCCGACCAGTTTGTCTTTTTGCTGGCGTAGACTGGTATTCTCGTTTTTCAATAATCCAACGGTATCGATCAATTCGTCGATACGTTGTTCAAGCTGTCTCAGATCTGTTTCAGTGTAAACGGTTTTATTGGAATTCATAAGATAATCATCAGGCTTAAATCGGCGCCAGTCAACCAGTGTAACCTTTTAATCGGTATTTTTTACCTTGCGGCCAGTGATAGAATGCAAAAATTATACAAAACCAGGGATATTCTACAATGCTCGAGTTTGATGCCGTGCAATTAGCGTTGGAAAAACTCAACGCCAACGTTGATGCAGCGGAAACGCATGGTACGCTATGCGGCATGTTGCTCGATAATAGCAATATGGCGACCTGGTTGACGCATACCCTCGAGGTCCTGCCCGAAGTAGGTGATGTGCTGGCGGCAGAGCAACTGGGCCTGCTCAGGACTTTATACGAGCAAACCCGCGAACATATGAATAACGAAGACCTGTCGTTTGAATTATTACTACCCGAAGAAATCGACGATTTCGGTACCCAGCTGCTCGGTTTGTCGAACTGGTGTCAGGGTTTTCTCTATGCCACGGGCATTATAGGTCTGGGCAAAAACAAAGAACTCGACGAAGTTTCGCAAGAGTGTTTGTCAGACCTGCTTGAAATCAGTAAGCTCGACCACCAGCAAGCGGGCGATGAAGACGCTGAGCGGCAGTTCATTGAAGTTGTCGAACATGTGCGGTTATCGGTATTGATGCTCAATGAAACTGTCAATCCGGTGATGTCCGCGCCACAGCTACAGTAAGAGAACAGAGAATGACTCAGAAAGAATTTAAACGCCGTCGTACCCAGTTAATGAAAATGATGGGCAAAAATACCATTGCTATTTTGCCATCGGCATCGCAATTAATGCGTAACAGGGATGTCGATTTTCCTTTTCGGCAGGATAGCGATTTTCTCTATTTGACCGGTTACAACGAACCTGACGCTGTCATGGTGCTAATGCCTGGTCGAAAGCACGGTGAATATGTGCTGTTTTGTCGCGAAAAGGATCCCGAGCAGGAAACCTGGCATGGACGGCGTTCCGGGCAGGAGGGTGCTATTAAAGATTACGGTGCGAATGATTCATTTCCGATTGACGACATCGATGACATTCTGCCGGGACTCCTTGAAGGCACCGATACAATATTCAATATTATGGGTCGCTATTCGAAGTTTGACGAGCGTCTCATCGGTTGGGTCAGCCATATTCGCGAACAATCGAGGAGTGGATTACACGTACCCTCGGAATTTGTTGCGCTGGAATATATCCTGCACGACATGCGACTGTTTAAAAGTCGCGAAGAATTACGGTTGATGCGTAAGGCCGCTTCGATTAGTGTTGAAGCGCACAAGCTGGCAATGAAAACCTGTAGCCCGGGCAAACACGAATTTCAGATTCATGCCGAGTTTGATTACCAGTTCCGTAAAAACAACGCGCAACATGCTTATCCGGCCATTGTCGGCGGTGGTCCCAATGGTTGTATTTTACATTACACCGAAAATAGCGAGCAGCTTATAGAGGGTGACCTGTTACTGATCGACGCCGGTTGTGAAGTGCAGGGATACGCCTCTGATATCACCCGAACTTTTCCGGTGAGTGGCAAATACAGTGCAGCACAACGCGAGATTTATGAGATAGTGCTTAATGCACAGCAAGCCGCAATTAAGAAGGTGAAACCCGGCAACCACTGGAACGATCCACATAATGCGGCTGTGCGGGTAATTACCAAAGGACTCATCGAAATCAAACTGCTGAAAGGCAATCCACAGAATCTCATCAAGGAAGAGGCCTATCGTCAGTTTTATATGCATCGCACCGGCCACTGGCTTGGGCTGGATGTACACGATGTCGGCGATTACAAAGTCGGTGATCAATGGCGCCTGCTGGAACCGGGTATGGTTTTAACCATCGAGCCGGGTATTTATATTCCCGCGCATAGTAAAGGCGTACATCGCAAGTGGTGGGATATCGGCATTCGCATCGAAGACGATGTGCTGGTGACGCGCGACGGCCACGAAGTATTGACCGATGCGCTTCCAAAAAAAGTCGATGACATAGAGGCCTTGATGACTGCCTGAATCGATGTCATGACCCATTCCATTCCAACTGACATCGGCATTGTCGGCGGCGGCCTGGCTGGATTATGCGCAGCTCTTGCATTGCAGCATATCGGGCAGCGCATTACGGTCATTGAGGCGTCGCGCCTTCAGCAACCCGACAGTGGAGATTTGAATGCTCGATCGATAGCACTGTCTTATTCGAGCGTGCAAATATTTAAGGCACTGAGCATCTGGAAATCTATTAAACCTTTTGCTACTGCCATCAAAGATATTCATATTTCCAGTCAGGGGCGTTGGGGGATCAGCCGGTTGGGCGCCAGAGATTATGATATCCCGGCACTCGGATACGTTATCGAAAGCAGGCATCTGGCTGCGAGACTGCTGCAACAGGTTAGGGACAGTGATCGGATAAAGCTGATAACCGATGCCTCATTTGAGTCGATTGAAAATGGCGATACTGTGGCGATTGGATATCGATACAAGAACCGTTCGCAATATTTTTCCAGTCGGCTTGCGTTAATTGCCGATGGCGCCGATTCGAAGGCGCGTGCTGATCTGGGCATAGATCATAAAACTTTCGGTTATAACCAGTCGGCAATTATCACTAATGTTGAGTTTGATAAACCCAGTGTGAACTACGCTTATGAACGTTTTACCGCTCAGGGACCTTTAGCCATATTGCCTCTCGGTGGGAAGCGTTATGCCTGCGTATGGACGCGTAACATGGAAACGGCGGAATCACTAATTCAGGCTAATGAGGCCGATTTCATTGAGGCCTTGCAAGCCTGCTTTGGTTATCGCATGGGTTATATCGAGCAGATTGGAGAACGATACAGCTTTCCGCTTATTCGAACTGAAGCAAGTCAGTTGATCAAGGGTAAATGTATATTGATCGGCAACGCCGCCAATAATTTGCATCCCGTTGCGGGGCAGGGTTTCAATCTTGCCTTGCGGGATGTAGCTGCACTATATGACCTACTGATGGCCGAAATGCCGCTCATGAATTACCAGCGATTACGGCAGGAGGAGCAAAGAAGGGTTGTTCGTTTGGGGGACGGTTTGGTCGGTCTTTTTTCCAATCAATTGCCGCTGCTGAATCATTTACGAGCCGGCAGTCTCGTGCTACTCGACCAATTACCTCCGTTAAAAGCCCAGGTGGCGATGTCGGGTATGGGCTTAAGCTTTGGTGGTAATGCGTTGTTGCGGGGACGACTGTAATGATGCAGCGCTTCGATGTAATTGTTACCGGTGCGGGCATGGTCGGTGCCAGCGTGGCTTTGTTTTTGTCAAAATCCGGCTTCCGGGTCGCTTTGATCGAAGCGGCGGAATTGTCGTATAAAACGATAGCACCTGGATCCGAGTACGATTTGCGCGTGTCGGCGATCAGTCCGACCTCCCAAAAAATTTTGAAGCGGCTCGGTATCTGGCAGGCGTTAGATTCCACACGCGTTTGCTATTACGAACAGATGGCCATCTGGCACCAGGGCGGCAATGCCAGAATCAGGTTTGATTGTGTCGAGCTGGCTCAGCAATCACTCGGCGCTATTGTCGAAAACAGGCAGATCGTGCAAGCCTTACATTACGCCTGCGATGCCGAACCGAATATTGAATGGTATTCGCCTGATCACATCGATACCTTAATCGATAATAACGAAGAACATGTCCACTTGAAATTGGCTTCAAATATTGAGCTGTCGGCCGATTTGCTTATTGCCGCCGATGGACGTTGTTCGCCAACACGCCAACTGGCCGGTCTTGAAACCATTAATGGCGATTATCGGCAGAGGGCGATTGTTGCCAATGTTGATACCGAATACTCGCATCGGTTTACCGCCTGGCAACGCTTTCTGAGGACGGGTCCGCTAGCGTTTCTACCGCTGGAGAACGGTCAAAGCTCGATAGTCTGGTCTTGCGATAACGAGCTTGCCGAGCAATTGATGAATGTTGAAGATGCTGATTTTTGTCAGGCCTTAAGTGATGCATTTGAATTTCAGCTAGGCGAGGTTCGCGCGGTAGGGCAGCGACAGCAATTTCCACTGGTCTGGCATAGCTGTGAGCAGTGGCTGAAACAGCGAGTATTATTGATTGGTGATGCGGCTCATAGCGTGCACCCACTCGCCGGTCAGGGCGTTAACCTTGGATTTAGCGATGTCGAGTTATTAACGCATTTTATTGGCTCATCGGCTTCCGCCTGGGACAGAAAACGGCTACGTCGCTACGAGCGTCAACGTAAGAGTGAAACCGCGCTGGCGACGCATGCATTCAGCGGTCTAAAATGGATTTACGGTGAAGAAGGCTGGCCGATTAGTCGGTTACGTGACCTCGGTATGCGACTGGTGCAGGCCAATCCAGCCTGCCGACGAAGGCTCATGCAACAGGCTTTGTGCAACATGGCCTGAATTTAACCATTGGGTCAAAATAGGGCTTTAAAAGCCTTTCCAGTCCGATTATAGTGACGCTGATTAAAAAAGTTGGTGTTGTTAAAAATTCCTTTGGTTGGCCCGGGGAAGTCATCTATAACTAGTGGGGAAATGCCTAATGAGTAATGTACCATCTGAATTGAAATTTCTGTCATCGCATGAATGGGTGTTAGTTGACGGTGATGTCGCGACGGTCGGTGTTTCCGATCACGCTCAGGAATTACTGGGCGATCTGGTATTCGTCGAGTTACCTGAAATTAACAGTGCTGTTGCTGCGGGTGATTCGGTTGGTGTTATCGAATCGGTCAAGGCCGCATCTGATACCTATGCACCCGTTTCCGGTGAAGTCATTGAAGTTAATTCCGAACTGGAAGAATCGCCGGAACGCATCAATGACGATCCCTATGGCGATGGGTGGATGTATCGGGTCAAAATGGAAGACCCGGATGAAATGGACAATTTACTCGATGCCGAAGCTTATACCGACGCGATTGCCGAAGACGAGTAAGTTGGCCTGTTCGCGCATTCACCCGCGTTGTACGAACGGGTGAATGCTTCGGCCTTATCACAAGTTGATTTGCCCCAGGCCTGGGGTATCAGCCGTAAATGTTATTTCAAAATAAAATTCTAATCGCTTTAAATTTCTAATCAATGGCATATAGCGGCAACAAGGGGCTTACCCGTATTATCAAAGCAGGCCAATATTCCTGGCAGGGTCTTCGCGCTGCTTATCAGCATGAAGCGGCATTTCGTCAGGAATTATGGTTGTGTCTGGTTTTAGTACCGTTGGGTCTATATCTGGGGGATGGCGGCGTCGAAAAGGCTCTGTTGGTAGCAACAGCGATGTTAATCCCAATCGTCGAAATTCTGAATTCGGCCATCGAAGCAGTGGTTGATCGTTTTGGCGGCGAAATGCATGAGCTTTCCGGACGCGCTAAAGATATGGGCTCGGCGGCGGTGGCTTTATCGATCGGATTGCTGGCAGTCGTTTGGCTGCTGGTCCTCTTTATCTGATTTGTGTAAGGATGCGTTATGATTGCCTATCCTGATATTGATCCTGTCGTTCTTGCACTCGGCCCGGTTAAGGTCCATTGGTATGGATTGATGTATTTGATAGCCTTTGCTTCCGCCTGGTGGCTTGGGCGTCGGCGGGCACAGGCCGAAGGCAGTGTTGTACAACCGCAGCAAGTCGATGACCTGATATTTTATGGTGCGATTGGGGTTGTGCTCGGTGGCCGCGTGGGCTCGGTATTGTTTTACAATTTCGACAGTTTTCTCGATAACCCGATGTATCTGTTTAAAATATGGCAGGGCGGTATGTCCTTTCACGGTGGTTTCCTCGGCGTGCTGGTAGCGATGGAATTCTATCGCCGCAAGATTGGCTGTCGTTTTTTTGAGTTGACCGATTTTATCGCACCGCTGGTACCGCTGGGTCTGGCCAGCGGACGTCTGGGTAATTTTATCAATGCTGAACTCTGGGGTGCACCCGGTAATGTGCCCTGGGCGATCAAACTCTCCTGTCAGCAGTTTCCGGCAGATCGTTATGTCGATTTTGCCGGGCCATTGTGCTTTAGCCCGCGACACCCCTCGCAGCTGTACGAAATGTTACTCGAAGGTGTCCTATTATTCATTGCGCTGTGGTTTATATCGGCAAAACCGAAGCCGGTAATGACTGTTTCTGGATACTTTTTGCTTCTGTATGGTCTGGCGCGCTGCAGCGTTGAGTTTATTCGATTGCCCGATGCGCACATCGGCTACCTGCTAAATACCGAATGGCTCACTCGTGGCATTGTTTTATCGGTGCCGATGATTATAGTGGGCATCGCATTTATTATTTATGCCCGAAGAGCAGGGAACCATGCAACAGTATCTTGATTTGATGCGTCATGTGCTTGACCACGGCGTCGAGAAGCAGGATCGAACCGGCACTGGAACTCGATCTGTGTTCGGTTATCAGATGCGTTTCAATCTGACTCAGGGCTTTCCCCTGGTTACGACCAAAAAATTACACCTGCATTCGATTATCCACGAGCTGTTGTGGTTTTTGCGTGGTGATACCAATATCAGGTATCTGTCCGAAAATAAAGTACGGATCTGGGATGAGTGGGCAGATGAGAATGGTGATCTTGGACCCGTGTACGGTTCTCAGTGGCGTTCCTGGGGAAAAGCTGATGGTAGTTGTGTCGATCAGATTAGGCAGTTGATTAGCAGTATCAAGAACAATCCAGATTCACGTCGATTGATTGTCAGTGCCTGGAATGTCGGCGAGATCGAGAAGATGGCATTGCCGCCCTGTCATGCTTTCTTCCAGTTTTATGTGGCTGATGGTCGACTGTCCTGTCAGCTATACCAACGCAGTGCTGATATCTTCCTCGGTGTCCCGTTCAATATCGCGTCTTATGCTTTGCTGCTGCTCATGGTTGCGCAGGTTACCGGACTGAAAGCATGGGAATTTGTGCATACAATGGGTGATGCGCATTTATACAAAAACCACTTCGAACAAGCAGCATTGCAACTCGATCGACAATCCTATCCACTGCCGCAAATAAGGTTAAATTCTGAGATAAGCGATATATTCGGTTTTAATTTTGACGATTTTGAACTGCAGAATTATCAATGTCACGAGCATATTAAAGCGGCTGTGGCGGTTTAGTGCTGCATAAACCCCCGCATTTGGCGTAAACTAGGTACTATTAACGACCGCTAGCGGATTGCAAAAAACCACTTATGACAGCCCCACAACTGAATAAAATTCAGGTCAACGTAGAAACACGTTATATTGAAGATCAGTCCAATCCTGAGCAGAATTATTATGTGTTTGCCTATACTATTACCATTCGGAATAAGGGAGAACAGGCGGCGCAATTGCTGACCCGGCATTGGGTAATCACTGATTCCAATCACAAGGTTCAGGAGGTTCGAGGTGACGGCGTGGTTGGCGAACAACCGATACTGAAACCCGGTGAGCAGTTTGTCTACACCTCCGGTACTATGCTGGAAACCTCGGTGGGCACCATGAAAGGCAGTTATCAGATGGAGGCTGATGACGGTTCACAATTTGATGCAGCAATCGAGGAATTTGTTCTCTCTACACCCCGCGTCTTGCATTAACCGCATACTTCTTTTGCCCAATATCTCGCAGTTAACCTGATGGCTGTTTACGCAATTGGAGATATACAGGGATGTTATTCGAGTTTATGTCGCTTGCTCGAGGTTATCCAATTCGATGAATCGATCGATCAACTCTGGTTTTGTGGTGACCTGGTCAACAGGGGGCGGGAATCGCTTGAAACCGTGCGCTTTGTTCGTGGGCTGGGCAATGCGGCAATTACCGTGCTCGGCAATCATGATTTGCATTTATTAGCATTGTATCATGCGGGTCAGCAACTATCCGAATCTGATACACTTTATCCGATATTGAATAGTCCTGATTGTGGCGAGCTGATGGCCTGGTTGCAACGCCGGCCATTAATTCATTTTAACCCTGAGCTTGGCACAGTGCTGGTACATGCGGGTATACATCCGCAGTGGAATTTATCCCAGGCATTAGCATATGCTGGCGAAGTTGAGGCCGTTTTAAAAGGGCAGGACAGTGTGGCCTTTTTTGCGGCTATGTACGGTAACAGGCCGAATTTTTGGCATGATGATTTAAGCGGTATATCTCGTTTACGGTGTATCATTAATATACTGACGCGAATGCGCTTTTTTCAACCCGATGGGCGGCTTGATATGGTAGCAAATGGTGCTCCTGACCAACATCTGAAATTAACCCCCTGGTTTGAATTAAATGACCGCAGGGTCGAGTCGATCAATATTGTTTTCGGGCATTGGTCTACCTTGCCCGTGAATGTCTATGGGCAGCATTTTGCTATCGACGGTGGCTGTATCTGGGGAGGTAAACTGGTGGCTTTGAAAATAGATCAGGAAATTCCGAAATGGTACTCTATAGAATGTCATAAGCAGTGCTGAAGGCCTTGTTCGTAGCAGTAAAACTCAAAAAAAAACCAGACCTGAAAATGTTCTTAAATGAACTTTTTACCATTTTTTGAGGCGTTACAAGGTGGTTTTATGCGTATAATTTGTAGTTGTCGAGCTGCATCTCGACACGTCTAGAAGGAATCTGTAGCAATAAACCTGAAGAAAGGTAAATGAAGGTGAATAATAAAACCATAGCCATTTCGATACTCGCTGTTTTTATGAGCTTGTTCAGTCAGATCTCAATGGCCGCCACCATACACGAAATTGTCCCATCTTCGCGTGTTATTACTCGTGTTATACAGGGGATGACGATCAACGATATAATCCGTAAAATTTATCCCGAGGAGAAGCTCCTCTGGCCGGAAATCAAAGAAAAAATTATTGCCATAAATCCCGATTCTTTTCATCATTTATCAGATCAGTTAATTAATGGTTCTCGCCTCAGACTGGTTGATATAAAACGTCTATACCAGGAAGATATTAGCGAAAAAGTGAAGGTCGGGTATATCGTACGGCAACAAGGTGAAGCCAGCGTTCAAGATAACAATGGAAATATCCAGGGTCTGGAGATTAATTCACGGATATATGAAGGCGACCGGATTACGACTGCAGTAGACGCTAATCTGTATATTCTTATGGATGATGGCGCTGAAATTTACCTGAAGGGTGATTCGGTAATAAAAATAAGCGAATATGTGATAACGCCGGGATATGATAGTGGCAGCAGCAGTATTCTGGATTTGATTCGAGGCGGACTGAGAAAAATCACCGGGGCCATCGGAGCCAGTGCTCTTTCTAATTACAAAGTACAGACTGGTCTGGCGACGATCGGAATGCGAGGAACAGAATTCGTTATAAAATTATGTAAACAGGATGACTGTAATCAGACTGTAAGTCGGAATGACCCCGAGGCTAAACTACACGCGGTAGTTCTCGAAGGTATTATTACGCTGACAACCGAACAAGAAACCCAGATTTTAATGGCGATAGGCGAGTACGGTACAGCCTCCAAGGAAAAATTGGTGGTATTGGACCAAATTCCGGTTCCACGGGGCCTGCTGGATGCAGAAGAAGCTAGCCGCTATAACATGGCAATTCCCAAACCATTGAAAGAAGAAAAAACTGTCAAAGAGGAATCAAATAGTGGATGGGCATGGATTTTGGGATTATTGTTGTTAGCGTTATAGTTTTACTTTACGCGGATCCGATTGCACTATTAATCTGAGTCGACGCCTGCCGGTGATTTTCGTTTATCCGGCCGGCTGGTATTCGGCTGTTGTTGAGCTAGTATTATGTCATAGATCCATAAAAGGAAACTTAAATGCCGAGTTTATCCGGACTGCAAAATTACTACGAGCGTCTTGTTTTTGAATTTATGAATGAGGTGCTCCTCGATAAATATGCGGATATGGACGATGAGTTCTTTCTTGACGTTGCCTGTTATGCGCTCACTCGTTTACCGGCACGATACATGCGCCATGAAATTGATATGGCCTATTATCTGGCGCCTGGTGAGAGAACCGAAATGCTGAAACAAGTAAATGAGTCTGTATTATCGGCTGCTGAGTTTATTTATCAACGTAAACAGAAAAATCCCGAAAAGAATCGATAGGCCGTTTTGGTTTAGTGAAGAGATCAGATTATGCGGCGAATGCGCCCGCAATTTCCAACAATTGCTGAATCGAATAATGTCGGTTGCCTAGCACGACCGCCTGGTTAAGCTGAACATAGCCTTCTTTGAACGCAACGAGCCGCTGGTTTTTAACCAGGTAAGTACCGTTTGTTGATCCCAGATCCCGTAAATAAATTTCGCCATTAATGACCTGAATTTCGGCGTGCTGCTTGCTTACGGTCGGGTCATTTATATAGATATGACCTTCTCGACCGATTACGTATGTCCGGCTTTCAATACGCATTAATTCCTCGTTCATTTGCCATCCGTTTGAAACAGTTCGTTCAATTGACCGCTGCAAGTTTACTGCAAAATTTACTTTTTATCGCGTATAAATTTTACAAAAGAAAATGAATTCAAATTATTTTCGTCTGCATCGTAAAATTTCTCCTCGACAACAGCCCACTGCTGGCGATCAAATTCAGGGAACCAGGCGTCTCCGCTATAGGCGTGATTAATCAGGGTCAGATATAGCATATCGGCTCGATCGATAGTTTGCTGATAGAGGCTGGCGCCACCGATCAACATAGCCTCGTCGGCATTTTCGGCGCGCACCAGTGCTTGATCGATACTGTTGGCAGTTTCGCACCCTTCAGCCTGCCAGTACGGATTGGAGGTGATAATGATATTCTTCCGACCGGGTAGCGGACGCCCGATCGAATCGAAAGTTTTGCGCCCCATAATAATCGGTTTACCCAGTGTGTGCCTTTTAAATAAGGCCAGATCGGCCGGTAAATGCCAAGGCAGATCATTGTTATTACCAATAAGTTTATTTGTATCCATTGCGCATATCAATGAAAGCAAGGGTTTATCCATTGATGGGTTTTTCCTGTAAAGCTCTCGCCAGTTTTGCAAATTCATGGCCGTGTAAATTTTCTGCCCTGAGACGTTTGTCGATTTTGCAGCGATCGAATACTGCTTCCGTGACCAGCGATTTTAACGAATTTGAAATTGTTTTCCGCCTTTGCCCGAAGGCTGCTTGAACAATATTCGAGAAATTCGACAGTTCACCCACGTCATATTCTGGCTGCGAACGTGGCAATAATCGAATAATAGCCGAGTCAACCCTGGGTGGAGGCGAAAAGCATTCCGGTGGTACATCAAACAGATAATGGCAGTTGCATCGATATTGCATCATGATAGACAGCCTGCCGTAGTGGCCATCACCGACCTCGGCGACAATGCGTTGGGCTACTTCTTTCTGCACCATAAAATGCATGTCTTTGATACGATCGATTGATTTCAGTAAGTGGAACATCAATGGGGTCGAAATATTATAAGGCAGGTTTCCGACGATTCGGTAAGGCAGATCGCCGGGCAGGCTGCTTAGTTCAAAATTGAGAATATCGGCATTGATAATTTCGAGTTCACCATACGGACCGGCCTGGTTGTTTAGAATTGGAATCAGGTCGCGATCTAATTCGACTGCTGTTAGTTTTTTGCACTGCTGCAACAGAGGGAAAGTTAGCGCACCTTGCCCCGGGCCGATTTCCAGAAACTTTTCTCCTTCGACAATGCATACGGCAGACAAAATTTTGGCGATAATATTTTTATCGTGCAGAAAATGTTGCCCAAAGCGTTTACGCGCGCGATGCATGCTGCCGTTTACAGTTCGACTGGAATATGGCCGATTCAATCGCCGCGAACAAGCTGCCGGGATTGGCATTACCACTACCAACCAGATCCAGCGCGGTACCGTGATCTACCGAAGTACGGATAATCGGTAAGCCTAGCGTGGTATTGATACTCCGGTGAAAACCGGCGTGTTTTAACACGGGCAATCCCTGATCGTGATACATAGCCAGCACCGCATCGGCATCGCTTAGTGCGCGTGGGGTAAAAACGGTATCGGCGGGATAAGGTCCGCTAACATTGAGTCCATTGTTTATTAGATCGTTGATGGCGGGTCGAATAATTTCGATTTCTTCCCGGCCAAGATAGCCGTTTTCACCTGCATGCGGGTTGAGACCACAAATCTTGATTTGAGGGTTTTGCAGGCCGAATCGTTGCTTCAAATCCTGATCCAGGATGGTCGCCACTCGCATGATCAAATCTTTGTCGATGGTGTCGGCGACATCGCGCAGCGGCAAGTGTGTTGTCACCAGTGCCACCCGAAGCTGGTCGGCTGCGAGTAACATAACCGGTTTTTCGGTTGCGCAAATTTCAGCGAGAAATTCAGTATGACCGGTAAAGGCCACGCCGGACTGGTTAATAATGTCTTTCTGGATAGGCGCGGTTACCATGGCATCAAATTCTCCGCTGAGGCAACCCCTGCAGCTACGATCGAGCATTTGCAACACATAAGGGGCGTTGGCTGTGTCGAGTACTCCGGCCTTACAGGCTTTGTTCAGTGGCAGATGCAGTATCTCTAAAGTCGGCTTGCTGCTTTCACGCTTGCCATGCTGATAATGCCCGATTTTTAAATTGGCGCGTGATTCAATTAAATCGCAATCGCCGACAATGACTAAACGTGCTTCAAACTGTCCCGGTTTTAGACTGGCCAGGATTTCAGGACCTATACCCGCCGGTTCACCGGAAGTTATTGCGATACAGGGTGGCATGTATAATCAGGCATCCGGTATAACAACGTAGGCTTCGTCTCTCAGTCTTTGTTGCCAGACGTTAAAAAATTCGCGCTGCCTTTGTAGCAATAATTGCGAGTAAATGCTTTCACGTCTACTTTCATTGGTTTCATCAACGGTTCTTCGACCGGTTACTTCGACCAGATGCCAACCAAATTGCGATCTAAAAGGTTGACTGATTTGACCGGGTTGGAGGCTGTCAGTAACATCCTGGTACTCTTTGACCGTATCACCTTTTCCCATCCAGCCAATATCTCCGCCATCGGCGCCACTACCATAATCAACTGAATAAAGCCGTGCTAGACGTTCGAATTGCTCGCCGCCAAGAATGCGTTGGCGAAACTCGAGTAAACGATTCCTGGCATCTTCCTCGCTTAAAATTTCATTCGGGCGCAACAGAATATGACGACTGCGTACCTGTTCTTTAAGTACCTGCTGTGTATTTTTACGATCGCTTAAGTAGACAATATGAAAACCACTGGCGCTTCGAAATGGCCCCGCGAACTCGCCAGTATCCATGGATAGGACGGCCTCGGCAAACAGGCTGGGAATCTCCGCCTTCTTACGCCAGCCGAGATCGCCACCGCGTAAGGCGTTGGAGCCACTGGAATACTCGTTGGCGAGTTGTTCAAACCTGGCGCCTTGAGCAAGCTTAAGAAGTATATCGTCCGCTTTACTCTGCGCCGCTGTGACCTGCTCCGGAGTGGCTGCATCGGGCAGGGCGATAAGAATATGCGCCAGCTTGTATTCGTATTTAATATTGCCGTCGTCATTGCGACGCAGGAATTCCTCGACCTCTTCATCGCTAACCGATACGCTACGTGCGGTGTACTGGCGTCTCAATGAGTTGACAATTAACTCTTTTCGCATTGATTTTCGATATTTCTCGTAATCGATTTGCTGCGCAATCAAGGCTTGCCGAAACTCGGTAAGATTCATGTTGTTATCACGTGAAATTTTTTGCATGGCTTGATTCAGCTGGCCTTCTGTTATTTCTAAACCGCGGCCTTTGGCTTGCTGTAATAAGATCGAATCTCTTATCATCGATTCGAGTACCTGACGGTGCAGTGTCTCGTCGTCAGGCAAGCTGCGCTTGGCTTGATTAAACTCGACTCGTATCAATTGCTTTTGTGCGTCTAGCTCGCGCTGTGTAATGACGTCTTCCTCGACTATAGCAATGACTTTGTCGACCAGCGTGGGTGCAGCCATTGCTAGAGGTACCTGGGCAAGCAACAGTATTGCGATAATCGTAATGTTTTTCATAGGGTTTAGTTGAAGCTTTTCGTAGCTATGATCAATAATTCCGGTTCGCCTAAAACCGGGGCTGATATCCGGGGATGACGCGCTGTAGACGTGAATCTATGTCACGGCCGGCCTGGGTAAGTCCTTTAAGTGTTAGTTCAAATAACAGGGCCTGATCGGTTTCTTTAAAATCATCGTCGCTAATCTGGCTAGCCAGTATTTTAAGACCCCAGCAGCAGGATTCATAGCTCAGCCCGAATAAATTTTCGACCGGCTTATCAAATAATAGAGATTGATGATACTTGGCAATCACGGTCCAGCGTTCGTTTACCGGATAAACCATAGACCATATTTCCTGTTCCAGGACATTATCGTCGAAGAAGGTCTCGATATTGAATGCAAACCCGTCTTTTGACCAGTTGATCGAAAGATCGTGTTTGGGGTACGTACTTTCCGATTGATCATAAACCAGCTCGCTGCTAATGTTCAAGTAAGGATTCGGATTGATACTGATTTGAGCAATAATATTGGATCGATCCGCTTTCCCTACAACGCCATTCAGGCTAACGCGTCGATCTTCTGCATAGAATATTTGCGCAATACGGGCGTACAGTAATTGATTACCATTGTCATTGTTGTAAATACGCGAGCCGATACCGAAAGTGACCTGTTCGGTATCGCCAATACGATCCGAACCCAGGAAGCGGTTAGCCCTGAAAAAATTATTATAAGTCTCAGGATTTAACGACGAGTCAAAATTGGGGATATCCATTTGCTCCTCGAATGGAATGTGGACGAAATACAGGCGTGGTTCGAGGGTTTGTAGCCAACCATCGTCAGGTCCGGTCATTCGTTCAAATATCAATCCACTATCGATGCTGGTGATCGGCAGGCTGCGCTGAATAGAATTATTGCCGAGGTTATTGTTCTCCAGCGAATAGTCGGTCAATATGTATTGAATCTGTGGCTGGAAAAAATACCAGCTATCACTGCTGTTCCAGCTCAATGTAGGCATCAGATTTATACGATCTCCATTGATGCTTGAATCACGTTTAAAACGCACCAGTTCGTTCTGTATGTTGAATTGCAGGCCATTTTCCTGACGATTGAAATGGCTGTTGGTGGTGAGCCGTGGTAAACGTTGGTAAGGTCGGCTGGCTATCGCGATCGCGGTATCGACGGTCTGATAGTTTTGCCAAAGCAGTGTAGTTTGCCAATTTTCCCCGGCGTGGCTGAGTAGATAATGACGATCGAGGTGATTAACTTCATCGCTGCCAGGAGTGAGCCGGTCAAAGTCGCTGAAAAAATCATTGTCGGAAACTTCCTGTAATAACAGACTGCTGGTGAGGTGGTTTGCTGGATAGGCGTTGGTATGCTGCCATTTTTTAAACCAACGTGTGTCGCTCTCGATGTCGTCATCGAGATATACATAGTCGATCTGTCCCCGATTATGTGCAAACAGATAGCGGTGTTCGCTGTCGTATAACAATCCTCGTCCGGGGTACCAGGCTGGCGTGAAAGTGGTGTCGAAGTTAGGCGCGATATTCCAGTAAACCGGCACGGCAAGGTGACTATTGTTGGCGTTGGATAAACTAAATGTCGGCGCGAGCACACCGGACATTCGGCGATCGTCGATCGGAAATTGAAAATAGGGGAAATAGAATATCGGAATATCCTGGAAGTAAATAGTCGTGTGGCGGGCAATTCCGAGACCACTGTCGTCGTCTACTTCGAGTTCGTTGCCGCTGAAATACCAGTCCCGGTCATCCGGGTCGCAAGTCGTATAAGTAAAATTGCTGAACCGGGTACGAGATTTATCGAGGATGTTAATTTTACCTGCATTGCCATGGCCGTGGCGTTCGCTCATTTCAAAGCTCGGGTTAATCAATTCACCGGTATCATTAGCTTGATTGAGAATGAGTTTTTCGCTGCTCAAGCGAAAATCGAGTTTCTGGTAAACAACGCTGCCATTGGCTTCGAGCTGTTCAGTTTGTTCATGGTAAAGGATTTTATCGGCCCGAATAATCTGATCTTCCTGTTTGAGTATCACGTCACCACTAAACAACATTACTTTGTTTTCGGTACGTGATAATCGGTCTGCTTCAACTTCCGTGGCGGAAGTATTATCGAGATCGGGTTCAATGAAATTTAAACCGGGGAAACTACAAAGCCCCCGGTTTTCACTGGCTAATACCGGCGATTGAGTTAAACCGAAAACAAGGCTGGCTAAAAATAAATTTCGCAGGTGGGACAAGACTATCCAGAAAATAAAATTATTTTGACATACTAAACCATATACGGCGAGCGGTTAGTTATTAATATCTGGTGGTTAACTTTACCTGAACGGACCGGATAATGATTTTAGACAGGCACTCCTGGATGGCTTTAACTTGATATGTCGCTGGCTTGAAATACCTCGGTATCAGGGTGAAACGCGAACCAGGCGAACCAGAATCCCTGGATTCCAGCGATTTCCTTGCCCGCGCTGTCAAATAGAATAACGGAGCGATTTTTGCCGTCCCAGTTAACGGTGATTTTTTTGCCGTTAATTTTGTCGGAAAAGTGCGACTGGGCATTTTTTTCCAGCTCGATGAACGGGTAGGCCTTATAAACGCCGTTTACTTCAAGACCAACCACCAGTTCCTTGGGATGATAGGTATCCGGTGCTCTATTATTCACAGCAAAGAAGAGGTTGCGTGATTTTTCATACCCGGAATATGGGTTACGTGCATAGTCTCGAAAATATCCGGTATCGTCAGACATCACCAGCGTGCCGGCATGTTTGCTCTTCCAGTCCTGCCAGGTGGTGTGACTGATAGGGATACGTTTCAACTTTGTGCCAACCAGTTTGCCGGCTACCGAGCTACTGGTGATTTGAGACCACAGTGACTCGGTGTTACGGTCATATAACAAAACATCGCTGTTATAGAGCAGTCCGGAAACACCGAATTCGGTGACCTTGCCCTGGATATTGGCGTCGAAAGCTACGGCGGTACCGCAGAGCGGGCAATAGGTTATCGCGAAGTGCCGACCGTTAATTTCATCGTTTACAATCTCGTGCCAGTTTAGAATAGATATAGGATATGCTTTGGATACGCCATCCAGCGTGATGCCAACGATGCGGTCATCTGGCCTGACATGATTTGCCTGGTCGGATTTCACGAGTTTTGGATCTGAAATGGCCGGAATGCCGTCTTTTGGTGGACCACCGTGCATAATTTGTTCGCTGGGGATAACCGCATTTGACAGGTCGAAACCATTTGCCGAAACGGCTAATCTACTGAACAGAATTACGAGGGTGCCTGTTAATACCAATAATACTAGCAGAGATTGGTTTTTCTTGAACCATTCCAGTTGCATGAGATCCTCCGGGCTGAAATTTTGTTAACGATACCTGATCTGGAATTTGAGTCTTAAATCGACGATTGATTCAAATTTTTCTATTCCTGTACTATATATAATATACGTGGTTATAAGGATGGATGAACTGTTGACTAATGAACGTGTAGAGCAGGTTTCTAATCTCCGTGACTATTTTCGTACCTCGATAGAAGGTGTTATCGAAAATCAGGGTGTTGATATGGATCCTCACGCTGCCCATTATGTTGTCAACCTGCTCACTTTGTTCTCGCGCTCTGAAGAGCTGTATGAAGATGATGGTGAAATCTACGGGCTACGACCTCTCGCACTCATGTTAGTCGACGCATCGAACGCGGACAGTGTTGCGGAGCGCAGTCAATCCCTGCAGCGCATTGGCGACGTGTCACTGTTTGTTTCAGGATTTTTCAGCGATCATCTGATAAGAAATGTAGTCGATATTGACTATTACATAAACATGGGCGGAAATGCATACGCTTCTTTGTCCGAAGAGATCCGCGGCACGTTCCGTGGTAATGCATTTGCTCATATATATAAAGAGCTTTCCGAAAAATTTTTAACCCTTATCGATATACTCAATGAAGTCCGCGATAGTTGTCGCAGGGATTCCGACGTAGATTTGTTACGTACCTACGAAATGTGGCAAAAAACGGGCAGCCTTCGTTGTGAAAAATTATTGCGAAAACAAGGCGTAGTGCCGATCTCAGACGCAAAGAACAAGCCTTGACATGCTGTCACAACTGCAGCAGCAATTGACCGATATCTACCGGGTAGATCGGGGTCACGATGTTCGTGACTTCCTGATAACCGATCGACAATTGGCTGCTGCCCTCGGTCAGGATGCGCTCCTGAAGGACACAGGTGAGACCTTGCTTCTAGCACAGGATGACGGTGGACTGGAAATGTCGTTATTTCTCGATGGTGAGATGCTCACTCGGCTTGAAATGGCTGGCCCGATGTCCTGTCTTCACGCAGGGATGCTCGACGACTGGTGGAAAGTCATTGAAGGTCTCAGCCATTTTAATTGCGTTGCCTGGAAAGCATCGCAGGATCGTACGGTAACTCTGCTTGAACTGGAGCTACAGGGCGAGATCGACAAATTTGTCAGCACAATGTTTCTTGCAATGGATCAGTCCAATAGAGAGTTAATGGCCGGATTACACGGTAGGCTGTTTGAGGGTGTTAGTTTTCACCAGGACCTCGACGGCGAGCAACTCCGGCGATATCGCTCCGCCAATGACTATGCCTCGCGATATTGCCACGCGCTTCGACAGCAATTGATCGACAATAGCGAAGGGGCAATGACCGAACTACGCCATTTCTACCGGCTGCAGTCGTCGGAGAAGTTAAGCCACATTCATACTAAGATTTGGTCATAGCGATGCATCGCAGGATACTTTGCAATACAGTTGATGATTGCTGAGCGGAATGGGTTTGGTAAGCAGAATAGATAATCTATAATCCAGACCCTCGATACCAGCGGGTAAGGCTATTATAATTATTTCGGCGGGAACGCTGATCCAAGAGATTGCTACTTCACCAAACAATAAAAAAGTGCGTATAATTGGAGCAATCGGTTGATTTATTGCTATAAATAAAAATTCAACACTAATGTGGATGATTTATTCCCGCATAACTCGTTTTATACAAACCCGCTAGATTCAGGAGTTAACCTGCATGAATGGTCCATATCACAATTTGCGTCACCAGTCCCTGCCTTCGAATACTACCATTTCGCACAATATTGGGGGCAATAAAGAAAGATATAAACTCGCTGATTCTGCTAATTCAATTATGACCGACTTTAGCCGAAGTCAACCTTTCCTGATCACGGCTACAGCGACCATTGACCAAATCAACGATAAAATGATTGCCTGTGGTGTTCGGTTGTTATTTGTTGTCGAGGGCGACGACGTTCTTCAGGGACTCGTTACCCACGATGATATTATTGGCGAAAAGCCGGTCCGCTATGTTCAGGAACATGGCGGTACGCGAGGTGAGATTCTGGCGCGCGATATTATGATGCCGCGAGGTCGACTGGAAGTGCTACAGTTTCAGGATATATCTAACGCTCGTATCGGCGATATAGTCGAAACCATTAAGTCGGTCGGTCGTCAACATCTTCTCGTAGTTGAGAGTCAGGATGACGGATCGCAGTATATAAGCGGCATGTTTTCCTCAACCCATATCGAAAAACATCTCGGAATTAAAATTGAAATATCACGCCGAGCCAACACGTTTGCCGATATTGAACGGGTTGTGGCCGGGTAAGATTCGCATTGGATCTATGGCAGTGGCTGTTCTGAGCAGGAATTTGTGATCCAGCTATAGCATCGCATAAATGTATCGAACCTGGCCAGCGAGTTCACCTCTATTTAATAATGGTTCGGCTACGGTAAATTTTGGGTTCCTTCCAGCTGTACAGCCTGCAGCTGGGTATCGTTTGCAATTTCAATCGATTCGAGCCCGTTGCTGATATTAATTTCAAGTTTTATTGCTGTCTCCATGTAGTTTTGTGTGATCACATGCGTTCAATAATAGTGGCAATGCCCTGGCCGACACCGATGCACATGGTACACAGTGCATATCGGCCGCCACTACGCTTAAGCTGATGCGCCGCAGTCGTGATCAGGCGCGCTCCGCTCATACCGAGCGGATGTCCCAGTGCAATTGCGCCACCATTTGGATTGACGTGTTCAGCATCATCAGGCAGACCAAGATTGCGGGTGACTGCAAGCGCCTGCGCGGCGAATGCCTCGTTGAGTTCGATGATGTCCATTTGATCCAGGTTGAGTCTGGCTAGTGCAAGTACCTTGCGGCTCGCTGGCGCCGGGCCAAAGCCCATAATACGCGGTTCAACTCCGGCCGCGGCCGTGGCTACCACGCGTGCGATCGGCTCAAGCAGATGTTTTTTTGCGGCCATCTCATTGGCGATCAGCATCGCACAAGCGCCATCGTTTATGCCTGAGGCATTACCCGCAGTGACACTGCCGCCGTCGCGAAAGGGCGTGGGCAGTTTTCGCAAAGCTTCAAACGTGGCGCCAGAACGTGGATGTTCGTCGACCTCGAATTTGATCGGTTTGGTCCTTCGCTGAGGAATACTGACCGGTACGATTTCTGTGGCGAATATCCCGTTTTCCTGGGCCCGCTCGGCACGCAGCTGTGATCGCAAAGCGAACAAATCCTGATCTTCCCGGCTAATATTAAACTGTTCCGCCACATTTTCGGCAGTTTCGGGCATCGAATCGATACCGTAGCTGTCTTGCATCAACTGGTTGACGAAACGCCAGCCAATTGTCGTATCGTATATTTCGGCATTGCGGCTAAATGCGGTAGTAGCTTTGGGCATGACCATGGGTGCGCGAGACATGGATTCGACACCACCAGCGATCATCAGATTGGCCTCGCCGCTTTTAATCGCGCGGGCGGCCATACCAATCGCGTCCATGCCCGACCCGCACAGACGATTGACGGTCGAACCAGGCACCGAAATTGGCAGACCGGCCAGCAGCGACGACATATGCGCTATATTGCGATTGTCCTCGCCGGCCTGATTGGCATTACCGTAATAAACATCATCGACCTGCTCCCAGTCGACTCCGGAGTGACGTTCGATCAATGCCCTGATTGGCACCGCGCCGAGATCATCGGTTCGCACCGA
>CAZYYM010000025.1:31038-38015 GCA_964651385.1 uncultured Gammaproteobacteria bacterium
AGCAGTAACGGGGAAGGGCGATACCGGTCCTCGCCGTAGGTTTGTACCAGGTTATCGAGTACACCGAGTACTGTTTCGATGCCAATTTTGTCGGCCCAGGCTAATGGGCCGATAGGATAATTGACGCCGGCCTGCATGGCGATATCGACTGCTTCGCGGGTGCAGACCTGCTGATCGACTGCGTCGGCAGCTTCGTTGGCGAGCATGCATACCGTACGCATCAAACACATGCCGGCGATGTCGTCGACCCGGGAAACCTGCTTGCCGAGTTTTTGAAAAAAACCAATGGCGTCATCAAGCGCCTGCCGGCCGGCTTGATCGGCAGCGCTTAACACAATACGCGGACAATTGGCGTAATCGAGTGCAAGATCGAAGAGAATGATGTTTTCGCAATCATCTTCGGCGGCGCGCACTGTTGCCATTCGTCCGTCGGTTTGCCGGATGACCGCGTGTTTAGTGATAATCGCGAATTCATCGTCAGCTTTGCGGATGACTGAAATGCCCGAATTTTGTGCCAGTTCAAAAAATGTGTCAGCAAGCCTGGATTCACCGACCAGAATTACCTCGTCAATAGCCGTGCGTAGATGGCAGGAATTAGCCTGTGGTATTCCAGCGCCCTTGTTGTAGTCGAAAAATCCTCGGTTGGTTTTTCGACCCAGATAACCGGCATCGATCAGTTCTTTTTGAAGCAACGATGGCGTATAGCGTTGATCGCCATAATAGGCCGCGTGTATCGAACAGGTAACGGCGTAATTGACATCATGGCCGATCAAGTCCATTAACTCGAACGGACCCATGCGAAAACCGCCGCAATCGCGCATGATAGTATCGATAGTGGCAGGATTGCTGGCGCCTTCCTGTAGTATTCGTAGCGCCTCAGCGTAGAAAGGACGTGCTACTCGATTAACAATAAAGCCCGGTGTCGATCTGGCATGTACTGCATGTTTGCCCCAGGCGATTGCGGTATCGTAAACGGTTTCGACAACGCTGGCATCGGTGGCGAGTCCACTGATGATTTCGACCAGTTTCATGATCGGCGCCGGATTGAAAAAGTGCATACCAAGCAGTCGTTGCGGCCGCTTCAGGGCTGAACCGATTGCAGTGATAGACAGTGACGAGGTGTTGCTGGCGAGAATGACATCTTCATCACAAATGTCTTCGAGTTGGCTAAATAAGTTTTGTTTAGTATCGAGTTGTTCGGCTATGGCCTCGATAACCAGCACCACTGATCCGAGGTCGTTCAGACATTCGGCAGCTACAATTCTTGCGATGAGATCATCGCATTCCTGTTGGCTTATACGACCACGTTCGGCAAGCTTGGCGAGTCCCTTGGCATTGTTGTCTATAGCACGTTGTGCGGCGCCTTCAGCAGTATCATAAAGCAAAACCGCATGCCCGCTTTTTGCAGCGACCTGAGCAATACCAGCACCCATGGTGCCTGCACCAATAACGGCCACGGTTTTTATACTTTCAAGAGCAGGCATATTTAATGGCCACTAAATCTCGGTTCGCGTTTATTCATTAAGGCACCGACGCCATTGCTGAAACCCTGCGTACTGCCGGCCAACTGTTTCAGGTCTCTTTCCAGATCGAGCTGATCATCGGGACTATTGCCGCTCGACTACTGGATCTCAGGTTTAATATTCGCCAGTTATATGATCGGTTTTGTCGCCAGATGATGTGCCATTTTCACAGCCTCGGGCAGGAACGCATCGTCGTCCAGTCATTGCCAGATTATACCCCAGGGTGCAGCCAGTTTGTTCAAATGCAATTGTTTCCAATACCCTGTTAGATATTTCCCAGCATGTCTTCCACGGCTGCAACATCCGCCTGGGAATCTTTTAGAAACGCCATGCTTTCTCCCGGATGAAAATTTTTATGCTTTAGTTTTTCGAACGCCGGTAACTTCGATAATAGAGGTAAGCCTTTCATCAACGCCGAACCCAGATAGCTATAGTAGCGGGCGACCAGTACCAGGTCGCAGAGGTCGGCTTCGTCACGGTGGTTACGAAACCAGTCATGGGACTCTTCAGCAACAGTAATCAATTCATCGCCCAGGCGCCACTTTGACATCAACATGGCATTAATCTGCGGGCGTAAGTTCGCAATGGTTTCATTCAAGGATGCTTCGCCCCGGTACAAATCACTATGATCCTGTACATATTGCAGGATGGCAAGCTCTCCCAGGTTACACAGTAAGCCCGCCATTTGCGCCGCTTCTGGGTCGAAGCCTGAAGTACGTTGCGCCAATATCCGACTGAATGCCGCGACGCGACGACTGTCACGCCATAACTTTTGCATTTGCGCCTTCATTTCAGCAGATGTTTCCCTGAACATCTCGCTGGCGGCATACACCAACACCTGCTTACGAACGGCTTCCATTCCCATGCGTACAATTGCCTGGGCTAGTGAATCCACCGAAGCGTTCCCGCGATAGAATGGACTATTGGCGGTACGTAATAACCGGGCCGAAAGCGATGGGTCGGTTTGTATCAAGTCAACCACCGATTTAGTCTCGGCATTATCGTCGACAAATAATTTCTGAATTTTGAGCGCGATATCCGGCATTGCAGGCACTCTAATGCTGCCGCTCATAATTTCGTGACACAGCAGTACTGTCAGTTCATTTGCTTCGTCACTCTGCTCGATTTCTTCTACTTCGATACCACCGCTTTCGGGTTCAAGCATTTGTGAAAAGTGGCTCAGATGGTTCCAGTCGATGACGAGAAACTCTACGTCACTGGCTGCCACCAGGTCACTCGAACTAGGTCTGCTAGTGCCCAACGGCTGCAGGAAGCCTCCGACTTCGCCTCTGGCTTTTAATTTACTGCCATTCCGACCCACCTCGATCAGATTGCCACTGAGCAGGTAAATCTTATAGTGGCCGACGTCTCCTATGGATATTAATTTTTGGCCGGGAGTAGCGGATCCAACCGTCAATGTCTCGGCAAGGCTTTTTAAATCCTCGTCGTTGAACAAAGATAAGCTGCGAATCTTTCTCAGCTGGCTCACTTCGGGTTTATTTAACTCGGTTGACATGGCTAGAGTATATCTCCAGGCTAGCCCTTCATCCATTGATGAAAAGCAGCTTGAATCACAGCTACTAATTCAGGATTGAAATACAGGTAAGTAAAACCCGCAATCAGATTGAATAAAAACAGACCAGTAATCAAATGCCAGATTTTGAAACGGGGTAGCTTTCCGGGTGCTGATGGATCGCCTAACTTTCCCTGAAGCGATTTGAGTAGCAGGATGATCTTGTCGAAGCGATCGTAGTAGCTGTCTGAATCTGTTTCAACCATATCGCGTAGCAGTTTCTGGAGTCTGTGATCTAGCCTGTCGAAAGCGGGACTGGATTGCAGGCGCCTATGCGCAAATTTTAAGGGGTTAGCCGTTAACATATGGTGAAAGATTGCGGCGGCGGAGTATATGTCACGCGTTAAAGATGCCTCTTTGCGCACACCCGGCTGGTACCAATCCTGACGGTCGATGCGATAATGTTCGTCGAATCCAAAGTCGGTAATACAGATTCTCTCCTTGTTATCAAACAGAATGTTACTCGGTCGAAGGTTACCGTGTAATATTTTGCGACTATGGGCTTCCTGCATGGCGCTACAAAACGGTATAGCAAAATTGATAAATCGACTACCGGAGTAGGGTCTCGACAGACGATCCTGTAGGCTGCCGCCAGTTAAATGCGGCATTACAACTATAAAGGCATTGTCGTTTTTTGAAGTGCCCAGCACTTTAATCAGATTGGGGTGATTTACCTGTTTCAATAGTTTGGCCTGAGCCAATCCGGCGCTAGACTTCAGACGTTTTTTTATGACCATGAGCTTATGGCGGGATTTGTCCTCAAACAGATAGACAGCGCCGTATTTGTCACGCTTTATGACATCGAGCAGAACAAATTTATCTATTGCATTGCCGACCACGGCCTTGGCTTCAACCTTCTGGGTTTCGCCGATGTGAGCACCTTTCAGAATACGCAGTAGATGCAGGCTCACCTCATCGGCCGAACCCGGTCTTTCTGCCGGACTGATTCGTAGACACTGGTCGATCAGTTGAGCCAGCTCAGGTCTCAATTTTGTCAGTGCTGCCTGCCAGTTTCCAATATCAGCGCTGTGCGTATTGCCAACAAATAGCTGATACATGACCGCACCCAGAGAATAGATATCGCTGAGCGGGCTCACGGTATCCGGTGCGCTGAATTGCTCGGGAGACATATAGTCCGGTGTGCCATGAATTTCTTCGCTATCGGGCTGACCTTTTGCGTTTAGCCAGGCTATGCCAAAGTCGAGTATTTTCAGATGGCCTTCTCCATTAATCAGGAGGTTGGCAGGTTTGATATCGCGATGAATAACGCCATTTTTATGGGCGAAAGCAAGCCCTTGGCTTATTTGCCTGATCAGGTTCAACTTCGTCAGGGCGGGGATATTCCCCGCTTGCATCATTTCTGCCAGATCCTGCCCCTGTATATATTCCATAACAAAATAGGGTCGACCACCTTCGGTGAAACCACGATCGATGACATGAATAATATTAGGGTGGTTTAGTTGTGCAATGACCAGGGATTCCTGATCAAATAACGCCTTAATCTGGTCGTTCCACAGGTATTCGGCCGAGAGAAATTTGATCGCGACTGTACGGTTTAACGAAGTCTGTTTGCCGCGGTATATGGTCGCCATACCGCCACGGTTTAGACGCGTAAGATCAGAATATCCTTCCAGTTGCATGACTAGTCAGTACTATTTCTCGCTGATGCCTGATGGAATCGGCTATTAAATTCAGGTCGATATTAACGGTGGGTCCGGACCCACTAACCAGCTCATGATTGAAATCGAAGCTGTTCGGTATTTTATAGATCACATCGGCCCGGTTTGCTAGTTGATCGGTAAATCACTATTGGGCATCTCTAAAAATGCACTTTTAGCGCGATTACTGCGTCAGCTCCGTGCTGGTACGCCAGCCCGGTCGATACCCAAAGCATTCGCAATGCTCACGGGGCAGGCTCTCCTCATGTACTCTATCTCCATTAGCAAGAGTTGCAACGCTGGATTAGGAAATTTTGGGGGCTTCCCTGCGGGCGGGACGAGAAACGGCCATCTGCTGCGTTGACATTCTTGAAAAGGGCATGCCATTCTCTACGAATGACGCCTTGCATATGACTATTTCTCGTCCCGCTGATTCCTCATGCGGCATAGGACTACACTAGATGACGAACTCTGCGGTGAAATTAATCTGGATCAAGTTTGATCACGGGTATTTCAGGTTGTTTACCTGTCCTGGCAATCGAATGCATCATTCGAGTAGCAAACAGGGGGAATTATGATTGAAACCTATCGTGGTGTGGTATATCCGAACCAGCTAGACCACATGGAGCACATGAATGTGCAATGGTATACCTCAAAATTCGATGAGGCCACCTGGCATTTATTTTCCAGGCTTGGCATTAGTTCGGATTACATTCGTAATAATAACAGGGGTATGGCGGCGCTGGAGCAGACTACTTTATATAAGGCTGAGGTTTTGTCGGGTGATTTGCTCGTAGTAAAATCAAAGGTTCTCGAAGTCAAAGACAAAACCATCCGTTTTCTTCATGTCATGTTTAATGCTGAGACTGAAGCCGAAGTTGCAACAACCGAGCTGGTGGCGGTGCATCTTGATCGTAAAAGCGAAAGGGTTGTTCAATCCCGGAAGATATCCAAATTAAATGTGTCGCTTTTCTTGATGAAAATACCAACGCTTAGCCTTCTATTCCTTCCAGCGCCGCTCGTATATCTGCGGGAATTGGCACCGGCTGGTTAGTTTTCCGGTCAACAAAAACATGTACGAAATGACCGTAGGCACTGGCCTGCTGTTCACCTTCGGCAAAAATGGCCAGTCCGTATTGTACTGAGCTTTTACCCAGCCTATCTACTCGAAGGCCTGTTTCGAGCACCTGCGGATAGGCTAGCGGGCTTTTATAGGTGCAGCCGGAGTTAACAACAACACCGATTATCGCTGCGCTTTCCAAATCGAGGCCGCCTTCCTCAATCAGGAATCGATTGGCGGCTGTGTCGAAATAGGAGTAGTAGGTCACGTTGTTGACGTGCCCGTAATAATCATTGTCCATCCATCGCGTGGTGATGGGGTAAAACTGTTTATAGTTGTCGCGCGTTTCCTGTTCGTCCAGGGTCATGATTACCTCTGATTGCATCCTGTTTGATTTTTAATATGCCGATTCAATAATATAATTAATAACATTCTCTGCCTTATAAGGTTATATTAGTTATTGCTTAGTGAACACTTCCGTATGCACCTGGTGAATAAAATAGACGGAGTAACAATTATGCAAACCCAGCCGATGGTTAATTATTAAATAGGGGTTAATATGCTTGAAGGTCGGGTAGCCATCGTAACCGGTGGTTTGCAAGGTATAGGGCTTGCCATCGCAAAAGAATTAATCAGTCAGGAAACCAGCGTTGCCATCGGGTCCAGACGAGGTGGTGACACCGAGTTATCAACACAAGCTCGTCAGGTCGTGGGCGACCAGGGCATAGTTGAAGGCCTGGATGTGGCATCGACCGAACCTGTTGAGCACTTCGCCGAGCTGGTTCGGACCTCGTTGGGCCCGCCAGATATTCTGATTAATGCAGGCGCGCTTTGGTGGAATCAAAAGAAAAAAACAACGAAATATTGGGCGTTAAACACTGGCTTCTCCAGGTCATTCCTCCGTCCCTCATGTTATGCGTATTACTGACCACGTCGAGCGGGGCTTCTCTGGTTTTTTTAGCTGGAATTTTTATCATACCGGTACTCGTTAGCCTGATTTCGATTATTGCCAAGCTGATTTTCTTTAAAAAAAGAAAGTATTATCTTGTTAGGCCCTTATTGACGATAATAATGTTTATTCTGATATTGATCATCGCAGATTGGACTTACAAAGTTTCGCTGGATCAAGTCGTCAATGAAGCCAGATTAATTCATCAACAATG
>CAZYYM010000026.1:0-36192 GCA_964651385.1 uncultured Gammaproteobacteria bacterium
CTTTTGACAAGGACTGGGCCATTGCCTGCAAGGCGCGTCGCGCGACTAACCACTTCACGTCTCGCCGTATCCACCATACCTATGTTGTTCGACCACTAGGTTTTATTCGCCGCCAGAACATAAAGCATTTCCAGACCGAGTGTCGCGCCGGCCAGAGCTGTAATTTCTGCATGATCGTAAGATGGTGCAACTTCTACCAGGTCCATACCAACCAGATTCAAACCAACCAGGCCGCGAATTATTTTAAGCGCCCGATCTGAACTCAAACCACCGACCACCGGCGTACCGGTCCCAGGCGCATACGACGGATCGAGACAATCGATGTCGAAGGTTAAATAGCAGGGCATATTCCCGACACGATGTTTAATGCGCGACACAATGGTACCGGTATTCATATCATTGGCCTCAGCGGCATTGATAACTTCGAATTCGTGTTTGCTCTCAGTGTATTCGGTACGTATACCTATTTGTATACTTTTGTCGGCATCGATCAACCCTTCGCGTGGCGCGTGATAAAACATGCTGCCGTGGTTGTAGATCGAACCTTCTTCCGGATAGGTGTCGGTATGTGCATCGAAATGAATCATCGCCATTTTGCCATGAACTCGATGATGGGCGCGAATTAATGGCAGGGTGACAAAGTGGTCACCGCCAAAACTCAGTATGGTTTTTCCGGCTGCTAAAAGCGGATCGTAATGCTGGTTAATGCCGTGGCAAAATGTTTCGTGGCTACCAGCCGGAAATTCGAGATCGCCATAATCCGCCAATCGGATCTTATCGAATAAAGCGAAATGCCAGGGGAAGCGTTTTTCTTCCCAGCGCAGGTTTGCACTGGCGTGTCGAATGGCGGCGGGACCACTACGGGTGCCTGAGCGGCCGGTCGTTGCCAGATCGTAGGGTAAACCGATAATAAAGACGTCTGCGTCGCCAGGATTGCGACTCAACGGTGCACCTATATAGCCAAAAATATTGGAGTACATGGAAAAGCTATTGCTGAAATCGTCAGTCATGGTCTGCCTTTGTTATAAGTACCAGTCGTATTCTCTGGCGCCGATATATTGCTCAAAAGCAAAGGTTTCGGACTCACGATGTCGGCAATAAATCTCGACAAAGTTTCGCCCGAGTAAATCGATCAGCGCCTCGCTGCCAATGGTAGCACCAATTGCCGCGGTCAAATTGAGTGGTAGATTTTCATCGCGGCCGCTGACTGCCTGGTCGTAAGCTTTGCCGGGGTCGAGTTTATGACGTATGCCATGCAGGATCGCGGCCAGTGTAATCGCCATCGCCAGATAGGGATTAGCGTCAGCGCCGGGTACCCGATTTTCGACTCGCCAGGCGCCTTCTTTGGCCAGTGGAACACGGAAAGCTACTGTTCTGTTTTCATTACCCCAGGTCAGGCTCACCGGCGCGCAATTGGTGCCGCCAGTGTAGCGTCGATAAGAGTTTATATTCGGTGCCCAGAATGACATGGATGCCGGCATGCAGTCGATCAGTCCGCCGATAGCATGCATCAATCGAGGATGCGGTTTGTCACCTTGTGCAAATACGTTATTGCCTTTTTTATCGACCACGCTGACGTGCATGTGTAGGCCGTTGCCAGGCTGATCGAGCAAGGGTTTGGCGATAAAGCTGGCCGTCATGCCGTGTTTTTTGGCGATTTCGATTACCGTACGTTTGAACAGACAGGTTTCGTCTGCTGCGCGTAGAACGTCGCTTTGATGGTTGAAATTAATTTCGAATTGACCGGCGCCCATTTCAGATGATATCGCGCCGGTTTCTATATTCTGTTGTTGGCAAGAGTCGATAATATCATCGATGACCTCTTCGAAATCTCCGATACGCGCCACCGAAAGAACGGTGGGGGTATCGAGGCGTCCGGTTTTGGGGTTACGAACCAGTTGGATCAGATCTCGCTCGTCGCGTGCCTGATCAAATAGATAAAACTCCAGTTCGAAAGCGACCATGGGATGCCAGTTGTGTTTTTCGAATGCCAGTAGCACCCGGGCGAGTACGTTGCGCGGTTCAAAAAATACCGGTTGATCATCCTGTGTCGAGGTAGCCATAACCTGTATCCGAAGTCGCTTGCCCCAGTCATTAATCGATAGACTTTCGGGTATCAGGCTGAAGTGTGCATCCGGGTCTCCGTCATCGATACCGTAATACATGCCGTCTAAGGGTTCTCCAAGTGTGCTCAGCAGAAACATACTCATTGGCAATGCGAGTCCTTCTTTGGCGAATGTTTTAAGCTTGTCAATCGGGTAGCGTTTACCGAAAAAATGACCGCTGAAATCGACAGCGAGTACTTCCAGTTCTTCTATTTGTGGATGGGCGCTCAGCAGGTCGTCAATTTTCTGTTCGAAACTGGGGTTATCTTTAGGAATCATGGAAAGCTATCTCGCTTCAGGCAACGCCCTGAAAATATTGTTGGAGACCCTCGAGTGACTTCATCGATGCAATACCATCCCGTATATCGGCTTCGACAGCCTGACGTAGTTTGTTCTCATGCCGATATTTAAGTGCTTCGATGATTTCGATGTGGCGATCGACCTGGTAGGCTATTTCAAGTTTGCTAATCACGATTCTGGAGAATGGACCGAGCTGTAACCACAGGCTTTCGATGAGCGGCACTGAGCGTTGCGACGGATTTGCACTATACAGACTTCGATGGAAATGCTGATTGGAAAGTGCGATAGCTTCAACTTCTCCGGCGTCTACAGCGGCATTGATTTTATTATCGATAGCGATCAATATTTCAATATTTGCTTTTCCGATATGGGGAAGCGCTGCCACTGCGGCGTGGGTTTCCAGCAGAATTCTCAGTTCGCAGAGTTCATTAAATTTATCAGCATTCATCATTGGTACGATGACCCGGCGATTATCCATAACTTCGATCGCGCCTTCGCAGGCCAGCCGATGCAGGGCTTCCCGAATTGGCATAGGACTGACTTCCAGCAATTGCGCGAGTCCGCGAATAGTCAAAGCATGCCCGGGACCAATTCGACCACATAGCAAATTCATGCGTAATAGCTGATAGACCCATTGATGGGTTTTCAGATCGCCGGCCTTTTCCTGCATGCGAAGTACGAAACCGCTGGAAGGTGATGCTTTCATAAAAAAATAAATCCCTGTTTGTTTGAATATCAAGGCCGCTTGATATTGTGGGACTATTGTGATCACATTGAAGGCAACACGCAAGTTTGGAATAACGGTCTGGAATTTGAACTCTATATGAAAATTGGCATACTCGAGACAGGATTAATAAACGAAAAGCTCAACGGCAAATATAAACCTTATCCGGTAATGTTTTCAGAACTGCTAAATCGGGCTGGTCAAGCGCTGACTTATCAAAGTTATCGTGTTATCCATGGCGAATTGCCGAAATCCATTTATGATTGTGATGGCTGGCTAATCACCGGTTCACGCCACGGTGTTTACGAAAATCTGCAATGGATGCTGGCCCTGGAGGATCTCATCCGGGAGCTTTATCAGGCAAAAATACCATTGATCGGGATTTGTTTCGGACATCAGATTATTGCCCAGGCACTGGGCGGCAAAGTGGTGAAATCGGAAAAGGGCTGGGGTATCGGGATGGCGACTTATCGGGTTGAGAAAAACCTGCCGTGGATGAACCGGGCACTTGACAGGATTCGAATTTATGCCTTCCACCAGGATCAGGTGGTTGAGCTACCACCATCGGCAGAAATCTATCTATTCTCGGATTTTTGCCCCTATGCAGGACTTAGCTATGGAGAGTCGGTGATTACGGTACAGGCGCACCCGGAGTTCGAGGAAGAATACGAACTGGCATTATTGAAAATTTATTCCGGTAATATTCTATCCAGGCCGACAGCTGAAAAAGCGCAGAGCTGGATTCGTGAATCGGGTGAAAAGGCGGATACGCAGGTATTGGCCGAGTGGCTGGCCGGGTTTTTCGTGAGGCAGTTCCAAACAGACTGAATCAGGTATTTGAATCAGGAGACCGCGGCTATACCACAATCGATCAGGTAGGCGTCAAACTCTTCCTTAGGCATGGGTTTACCAAAATAATAGCCCTGTACATAATCGCAATTCAGTGATTTCAAGTAGCTCCATTGCGCCTCGGTTTCGACGCCCTCGGCGATGACCTCCAGACCCAGGCCGTGAGCCATCGCAAGAATCGCTTTAACCAGTACTTTGTTCTCGTGATCATTGGGCAAATCAACGATAAAGGAGCGATCAATTTTGACCGTGCTCACCGGATAGTTTTTCAAGTAACTCAGAGCGGAAAAACCAGTGCCGAAATCGTCTACTGATAATCGTACCCCACAGTTATTGATTTCGCGAACATAAGTCGTTACCTGTGTCGAGTCGTCGAGTAACAGGCCTTCAGTAATTTCAATTTCGAGTAGGGATGGGTCCCAGTGGTGAGATTTTATCTGCTGTTTTATGGTTTCGAATAATAAGTTGCTACGAAACTGAATGGTCGAAGCATTCACCGCAATGCGCAGGCCGATGCCATAGGCTTTCAACCAGTCAACTCCTGCTTCGATGGATTGACGCAATACCCAGCAGCCGAGTTCGGGAATTAATCCGGCACTTTCCGCAGCAGGAATAAATTCATCCGGGCCGACGTTTCCGAGTATCGGGCTGTGCCAACGCGTTAGCGCTTCGGCTGAAACCGGCCTGCTAGTGGCGGTTTCTACGATGGGCTGAAAAAATACCGTAAGCTCGTCCCTGGTGATGGCCTTTCTGAGGTTGTCTTGCAATTCCAGCAAGCGGTGAGCACGCCGGTTGATTTCTTCTGAAAAAAAGCGGAATGTATTTTTACCATCGCTCTTGGCCTGGTACATGGCCTGGTCGGCATGGTTTAGCAGACTGGCCGAGTCATCACCGTGATCAGGATATAACGCGATACCCATGCTGGCGCTGATACGGACTTTATGGTCGCCCAGGAGAATTGGTTTTGAGCTGGCATCGATCAGGGTTTCGATTTTAGAAATAAGCGAAGTGTTTTCGTTGATATCACATATCAATACGACAAATTCGTCACCGCCGATTCGCGCGACAGTATCGGTTTTTCGAACAATCTGTAAATAGTTGCCGGATACATGTATTAGCAGTTTATCGCCTGCTTCATGACCATATTTATCGTTAACCGCCTTAAATCCGTCAAGGTCAATGAAGATGATTGCACTGGTAAAGTTGTTTCGTTTAGAGCGATAGATCAAATCGTTAATTTGATCGTATAAGGCGCGCCGATTGGGCAGGTTGGTAAGAGGATCGTGCCATGCCATATATTCTATTTTCGATTCGGCATGCTTTCGTTGAGCGATCTCCTCCTCGAGCCCCGACCGTAGCATCCAGAGATCCAGAAATACTCGAACTTTGGAGAGCAAGGTTGTTTTTTGAATGGGCTTTTGAAGATAGTCGACGGCACCCGCCAGATAACCTTGTTCGATATGTGCCTCATCCTGATTGGCGGTTACGAAAATGATTGGGGTGGAACGGGTATTCTCATTTTCCTGTATTCTTTTACAGACTTCGAATCCGTCCATACCCGGCATTTCCACATCCAGTAGAATCAGTGCGATATTGTCATGTTTTTTTGATTCAAGAAGAGCTTGTGCGCCTGACTCAACGGAAATAATGCCGGCTTTGATGTTTTTCAGCAAAACCTTGAGTGCAATCAGGTTGGCTTTGGTATCATCGACGATTAGTATCTTGGCTGTGGGCATTGCAATCTAATTGGTTATCGATAGGACGGCCGGGGATACAGGTGACCCGTTGAATTCAGTAGGCCCTGGACGACGATTGATGTCGTTTAATGTCAAAACAGTTTCCTAAATCAATATACTCACAGATTATAGAAAAGCTTTGTGTTTTTTCAGAGAAATGTGCCCGATTCCAGATTAATAGCGCAAGAATCAAGAGAGCCTTGTAATTTTTGCAAATATATAAAAGTTTCAGTTTGAAACTTGGTGCTTGCCGGGTGACCCTGAATATTATATTGTTAGCTTTTCATTTCCTTGATTCTCAAAGCTTCGGGATTTTGCAATGAATGTGATTATTTTTATAGCCGCTTTTTTCGTTTTGATTGCTGCAATAGCTCGAATGACCCCAGCCTTTAAGACTGTTGCGGTTGTTGTGGGCGCATTCCTGGTTGTGTTTACCCTGAGCGGTGGGTTTAGTTTGATTGCGATCTTTGTATTCTGGACGCTATTTTTGATACCAGTGATATTGCTTGGATTAAAGGAAATCCGTATGCAATACATTTCCAAACCTTTGCTCAAGCGAATCAAAAAGGTGTTACCACCGATGTCTGAAACCGAACGGAATGCTATTGAGGCTGGCACCGTATGGTGGGAATCGGAACTTTTTCGCGGTGCTCCCGACTGGCATTTACTGCAATCCTACGCCAAACCGCAGCTCAGCGAAGAAGAGCAGGCATTTATTGACGGACCTGTGGATGAACTCTGCAAAATGATCGATGACTGGGATATAACACATAACCTGATGGATTTACCCGAATCTATCTGGGCTTTCCTGAAAGAGCATCGATTCTTTGGCATGATAATTCCGAAAGAATATGGCGGCCTCGAATTTTCCGCGCATGGCCATTCGGCTGTGGTCATGAAAATAGGCGCTCGTAGTATTTCTGCGGGCGTGACTGTCATGGTGCCTAACTCGCTTGGACCGGCTGAATTACTACTTCATTATGGCACCAGGACGCAGAAAGATTATTATCTGCCGCGCCTGGCCAGCGGCCTAGAAATCCCCTGTTTTGCCTTGACCGGGCCGGATGCAGGCTCGGATGCTGGGTCTATACCGGATACCGGGATTATTTGCCAGGGAGAATTTGAAGGCAAAGAGGTGTTGGGACTGCGATTGAACTGGGAAAAGCGTTATATCACTCTGGGTCCGGTTGCCACGGTGCTTGGACTGGCCTTTAAAGCATATGACCCGGACGGATTTCTGGGTGGAGAATCCGAGTTAGGCATTACTTGTGCGCTGATTCCAACCGATACACCGGGTGTCACGATCGGTAATCGCCATTTTCCGATGAACTCGGCGTTTCAGAATGGCCCAAACAGTGGCAAGGATGTTTTTATTCCGATGGAATACATAATTGGTGGACAGGACAATATCGGCAAAGGTTGGCGCATGCTGGTGGAGTCTTTGTCCGCAGGTCGCGGTATATCATTGCCAGCCATGGGGGCTGCGGCGGGTAAAGCGACTTCTCGTGTTACCGGGGCCTATGCGCGAATTCGGCATCAATTTAATGCCTCAATCGGTAAATTTGAAGGTGTCGAAGAAGTACTCGCGCGCATTGGTGGAATGGCCTATATGATGGATGCCGGTCGTTTGTTGACACTGTCTGCGCTGGATAGTGGAGAGAAACCATCGGTCGTGACTGCAATATTAAAATACTACAATACCGAGCAAATGCGGCAAGTTATTAATGATGCAATGGATATCCACGGCGGTCGTGGTATCTGTATGGGGCCGAGCAATTATCTGGGCCGATCTTATCAGTCCATACCGGTTGGCATTACTGTTGAAGGCGCCAATATTCTCACACGGAGTATGATCATCTTCGGTCAGGGCGCCATTCGGTGCCATCCCTATCTGGTAAAGGAAATGGATAGCGCCACTATGATCGATCAAGTCGTCGGCGAGAAAGCATTTGATCGTGCCTTGACCGGACATATGGGATATTTCGTCACCAATCTTTGTCGTGCTTTTGTCTACGGTATAAGTGGCAGTCATTTGGCGCCATCACCAGTTAGTGGCCGGCTTGCTAATTATTACCAGCGTTTAGGGCAGATGAGTGCCGTATTTGCGGTTGTCTCGGATCTGGCTTTAATAGTTCTCGGTGGTGCCTTTAAACGAAAAGAAATGTTGTCAGGCCGGTTTGCCGATGCGCTCGGGTACATGTTTTACGCTTCGGCCGTTTTGAAGAAATATGAAGACGATGGTAGACCGCGTACCGACCTGCCTCTGGTCGAGTGGGCCACTAAGTATTGTCTTTACCAGATTCAATCCGCACTCGACGAAGTCTTACGCAATTTTCCGTTAAAAATACTGGGTGTCGTGGTGCGAGCACTGGTATTTCCGTTGGGGTCGAGTTTACGTCAGCCTAACAACTCCCTCAGTCATCGGGTTGCCGCTTTGATGATTAAGCCGGGTAAAGCGCGTGATCGTTTAACGCAGGGTATATTTATAAGTGACGATGCGAACGATATCACTGGATGTCTCGAAGATGCTCTGGGAAAATCGATAAAAGCCGAACCAATTCGCCGGCATTTGCGGGCGGAAGGCTTAAGCAAATCCGACCTGATCGAATTTGATTTGTGGATTGACGAACTGCTTGCCGAAAAACAGATAACCACTGAGCAGGCGAAAATTTTACTGGATGCACATTCAGCGACCAGAAAGGTTATAATGGTTGACGAGTTTACGCCAGAGCAAATGGCCGGATCGACTCCGAAAAAGAAACAGGCAGGGAATAGGAGGGCAAACAAATAAGGGAGAACTGATAGAATTGACTCGGAAGACTGAGAACCAGAGTGAGGTGATAAATGGATAAGGTATGGTTAAAGAGCTACCCGCCGGGTATGCCGGAATCGATAGATATTGATGCCTATCAATCAGTTGCCGAAGTATTCGAACAGGCGGCCAGGAAATATAGCGCCCGCCCGGCTTTTACAAATATGGGCACAACGCTCAGTTATAGTGATATGGATCGGCTCACAGAACAGCTTGCGGCTTATATTCAAAACCTGCCAAACATGCGTAAGGGTGATCGTGTAGCGATTATGATGCCAAACGTATTACAAAACCCGATCGCTATTTTTGCCGTATTACGCGCTGGTTTTACAGTAGTTAATACCAATCCACTGTACACAGCCAGGGAGCTTAAACACCAGCTCACAGACTCCGGCGCCAAAGCAATAATTATTATGGAAAACTTTTGTCATACCTTGACCGAAGTTGTTGATGAAACGCCGGTTCAACATATCATCACGACGCAACTGGGGGATTTACTGAAATTCCCCAAGTCGTTGATCGTTAATCTGGTGGTGAAATATATTAAAAAAATGGTGCCTGCTTTTTCATTGAAGCGTGGTGTTCAATTTAAAACGGCACTGTCGCGAGGTGCCGGACTTCAATTTGCGCCGGTGCGGCAAACTCATGAAGATATTGCCTTCTTGCAATATACAGGCGGTACCACTGGTGTTGCCAAAGGTGCAATGTTGACGCATCGGAATATGATCGCCAATATGCAACAGGCGTCAGCCTGGATTAGAGACGTTGTCGAAGAGGGTAAGGAGGTTATTGTCACTGCGTTGCCGCTATACCATATCTTTTCGCTGACTGCGAATTGTCTGACATTTATGAAAGTTGGCGCGGAAAACTACCTGATTACCAACCCGCGTGATATGCCAGGATTTGTCAAAGAATTATATAATACTTCATTTACAGCAATCACAGGTGTCAATACCCTGTTTATCGGATTATTGAATACTCCGGGTTTCGATAAAATTGATTTCTCCCGACTTAAACTCACCCTCGGGGGGGGTATGGCGGTACAGCAGCCGGTTGCGGAACGCTGGAAAAAAGCCACCGGCGCACCGTTGCTGGAAGCCTATGGATTAACCGAAACATCACCAGCGGTTTGTATTAATCCACTTAATCTTACCGAGTTTAATGGCAGTATTGGATTGCCGGTACCTTCAACCGAGGTCTCTATTCAGGATGAAAGTGGCAAAATGGTAGCGCAGGGTGAATCTGGTGAGCTTTGTGTACGTGGTCCACAGGTGATGAAGGGATACTGGAACCAGGAAGATGAAACGGCAAAGGTATTGAACGACGAAGGATGGTTGAAAACCGGTGATGTGGCCAAGATGGATACTGCGGGTTACTTCCGTATCGTCGATCGTCTGAAAGATATGATACTGGTCTCTGGATTTAATGTATTTCCGAATGAGATCGAGGCTATTATTGCTGAAATCGAAGGAGTTCTCGAAGTCGGTGTCATCGGTGAGCCCGACCAGAAAAGTGGTGAACTGGTAAAAGCGGTGATCGTGAAAAAAGATCCTTCGCTTACCGACAAAGACATCACTAAACACTGTCGTGAAAAGTTAACCAGCTACAAAGTACCAAAAGTCATCGAATTTGTCAGCGAGCTACCTAAGACCAACGTAGGTAAAATTCTTCGTCGTGAATTGAGAAAGAGGTAATTGTGACCTTCGAGAACCAGTCACGCGGAAAACATATTTCCCCCGAAGACCTCGATAAGCTGGAGTTTGATGAGTGGCGGGGTCTATACGATAGAGATCCGGAGCTATTTGAACATTACAGAAAACTATTGCTTGAACGGCAAATCCAACTCGCACCGGAAAGTTCAAAGCCGCGTTTGTTGGGTCTGATTTTTCAAATGGAGGCCGAGGCGATTCGATCACGAACCCCAATCAGTTATAATTTACGACTGTCGGCAATGATGATGGATAATTTTGAACAATTAAGACAACAACTGGCGTTGTTGACCGGAGCGCAAACGAAAATCAATGCCGCATTGAACCCGATCCGGAATTCTGCAGAGATTATTCCATTCGACCGGACTCGATCGGAGCAGAAATGAATTGACCGACTGGCAAATAATCAACTAATTGTGACCGCTAATCTTGGCGTGTAAAGGCTTGCTCGCTTCAAACTGTAGCTTTTGTTCCTCGCTGGCGGGGGTTTGGTGATTCGATTTCCATTCTTCGATGCTCATACCGTAAATCTCCTGTTGAGCGGCCGCATAGTCGATATCCAGTCCGAGGTGCCGGGCTTCGGCAGCATACCATTTCGACAGGCAATTCCTGCAAAATCCTGCCAGATTCATCAAATCGATATTCTGAACGTCGGATCGTTGCTGGAGGTGCTCAACTAGCCCACGAAAAGCAGCTGCTTCAATCTGTAATTGCTGATCTTTGGTCATAAAAATTTACTCACTTATAATAGTGTAAAATTTAATCAGAGAATCACTTGACAGTCCAATCAATAAATTTAAATTCGGATAACCCAAAATGCGAGTCAACCGATGCGTTTGATCGCTGGTTGCGGGAAATTCTGGACAAGCTCGAACGAAATCAACAGCGTTGCTTGCTTTCCTGTGAAGGGACTGATTTATGGTGTAGTAAAATCTATGAAACGGTCAGGCTGCAGTGTGATAATCAGATACTTTTATCTGATCGAGCCGGACAAAAAGATGCCCTGGCTTTTGCTAAATCAGAAACCCTGCTCGGGCAGGAAGCTGCAATTGTCATAGTTGATTTATATGGCGGGCTTAACCCCGACGTATTGTGTATTGCTGCGGGGCTTGTGAAGTGCGGTGGTTTGCTGATTTTAATGTCACCAGGTGGTGAGAAATGGTCTGAAGTACGAGACTCTTATGGTATCTGGCAGGACGGGAGGATCTCCGCCGATAAAGTATTCGTTGATTATATTTTCGATCGAATTCGTGCCGGCGCCAACGCCTGTATTCAAATTCGGCAGGGTTCCGACTTACCCGATATGCCCTCAATAGAAATGGCAAATCCTACCGAAATGCTCGCCGGTAAAACTGGCGATCAGGTGACTGTTTTAAATGGCATCAAAGTCTGGTTATCGCAGTCTAAACAAAGGATCGCCCTGATCACTGCCCACCGTGGCCGTGGTAAAAGTACGTGTATGGGATTCATGGTTAAGCAAATGATCGAAGAGTATGGATTTTTGGTCTGTGTGACAGCCTATTCGCGACAGTCGGCAAGCATGTTGCTGGAACAGTGCGATACGGCAAATTTCAGTGCCCCGGATGCGTTAATTTTAAATCAAACAAATGCTGATGTGCTGGTAATCGACGAGGCTGCGATGCTGCCATTTCCGATGCTGGATCAATTGTGTCGACAGTTTAAGCGTGTAGTAATGACTACTACGACCGCAGGCTATGAAGGCACAGGGCAGGGGTTTTTATTGCGTTTTATTGCACGGTTACAGAAAGAAGAATTTCTCTGGTTGCAATTGTCTCAACCAGTTCGTTGGTCTGCCAATGACTGTCTGGAAGACTGGATTGACGATACCATGCTATTAAATCAGGGGCCAATCAGCGACGATGAATTGGAATCCAGTGTGGATATAGGCCGCTGCCGTAACAGGGTAATTGATCGGTATTCAGATATAAAGGTGTTGATTCGAATCTATCAGCTGATGGTATCGGCTCACTATCGTACCCGGCCTTCGGATCTCCGCGCTTTGATGGAAAACCCCGATTTAGTTCCAATTGTCGCGGAAACCAATGAAAAAATAACCGGTCTGGCCCTGCTTAACCACGAAGGGGGATTCGATCCAGCCCTTTGCGAGCAAGTTTTTCTGGGTCAGCGTCGACCGAAAGGCCATTTGCTCGCACAAATGCTGACCGCTCAGGCCGGTTCGCGTAAATTTGCCGGTTATCGGGGACTGCGAATTCAACGCATCGCCGTTACAGAAAACAGGCGTCGCCTGGGTATTGGCAGAAACTTGATAGAATTCGTCGAATCTTATGCGTCGAAAAACGGTTATGCCTATATTGGTGCGAGTTTTGCCTTCGATAGTGAATCTGCCGGATTCTGGAAAAGTTGCGGTTTCAGGCTGGTGCACGTCGGCTATGGGCGGGGAAAATCCAGCGGTAATCATTCTGTTGCGGTGATTAAAGTACTAGAGCCAGCCGTAGAAAATGATGTCGATCAGTTAGCGGAAAAATTGAGATCCGGTCTACCGCAGGGATTGTGCCAGCGTTTGCGTCATATGAATGCTGATGACGTCGTCACACTACTGAGATTTAGTGGGTACACGTATCAAGAAACCGATATTGAGCGAGACGAAATTGAAGCATTTACCCAAGGCAATAAAGGATTTGAACTGTGTTTCGTAACTTTACAGCGTGCGGTTATGCTAGCTATTGCACAATTGCCCGAAGGTCAGCCTGTTAATTCCTGGCTGATCGAAAAGGTGATTCAAAATCGCCAATGGAATGTGCTCAGCCCGCAAAGAGGCTGTTATGGACGTAAGTCGGTAGAGAATAAAATACGCCGGCTTGTTGATGAACTGTTACCATCATCTGTCGATCGGCGGATGAGCGGGCAAGATTATGTATAAAACCTTGATTAGCTACTGGTTCTCCGAAGAGGTAAGCCAATACTGGTTTAATGCGCCATTGAGGCTTGACCGGCATTTACGCGAAAATTATGCTGATTTATGGCAACAGGGCAAAGATGGGGAATTGGCCGATTGGCGTGAGTGCGCTGAGGGTAGTTTGGCACTGGTTATCTTGCTCGATCAATTTCCGTTAAATATGTTTAGGGGTACCGCGCAAAGTTATTCAACCGAATCTGCGTCTCGGCACGAGGCTAATTTCGCTATAGATCATCAATTCGATCTCAGTATGACGGCTCAACAGAAGGCATTTCTTTATATGCCTTTCATGCATAGCGAAAATCTGGATGATCAGGCGCGCGCGTTACAATTGTTTGAACAGCCCGGTCTGGAGAATAATTTTAAATTTGCCAGGCATCACTACGCCATTGTCGAGCAATTCGGTCGTTTTCCGCATCGTAATGAAATACTCGGACGAGAAAATACGCAGGCTGAAGTTGAATATTTGAATTCGAAACAGGCATTTAAAGGATAATCTTGGAAACTGCCGAAACTAGAGCGCGTATTCACCAGTATATCTGGTCATATAATTCTTGTGACCCACTACAGCCACGTTCCCGCGTACGCCACTATCTGCAGATCATGGCAATGGTAGGCCGTGATTTAGTGGGAGGTATGTTAACTCTGCGTTCAATGAGCCTGGTGTATACCACGCTACTGTCAATCGTGCCTTTGTTGGCTGTGAGTATTTCAGTTTTGAAAGGTTTCGGGGTACACGATCAACTCGAACCGGCATTGGTGGGTTTGTTAGCGCCTCTGGGCGAACGCAGTGTAGAAATCAGTTCGCGCATCGTTGGTTTTGTTGACAATATGAAAATTGGCGTACTCGGTGCTCTAGGCCTGGGGCTGTTGATTTTTACCGTGATTTCATTGATTCAAAAAATCGAATCAGCTTTTAACTATACCTGGCGGCTGCAAGGCAGTCGAAATCTGGTGCAACGATTCAGTAATTATCTGAGTGTGGTGCTGGTTGGCCCGGTATTAATGTTTTCTGCAGTAGGAATTACGGCCTCACTAAGCAGTAACACTATAATAGCGGTAATTAATGAACTACCCTATATGAGTGATTTGGTTCGAATTAGCGGCAAGCTAGTCCCTTATTTCCTGATTATCGGCGCATTTACATTCATATACTTACTGGTACCCAATACCAGAGTGCAGCCACGTTCAGCCTTGTTTGGGGCTGTTATTGCTGGCATTTTGTGGGAAAGTTCAGGTATTTTATTTACTTCAATTATCGGGGGTTCTACCAGTTATACGGCGATTTATTCAGGGTTTGCGATCTTGCTGATGCTGATGATCTGGCTTTATCTGAGTTGGTTGATATTATTGATTGGGTCAAGTATCGCGTATTACCATCAATATCCTGAACGCCTGAGATGGAGTAAAGTCGATTTTCATTTAAGTGCTCGGATGCGGGAACAAATAATTTTACAGTTGATGGTTAATATTGCCCGCTATCACGATCAACAATCGACACTGCTGACCAGTGTCGATAATCTGGCATCATATCAGCAGGCTCCGGTTGAGATCATAGTTCGCATGATACAAGCGCTTGAAGATGGCGATTTGATTCTGCCATTAGAGGGTGATTCACCTGCTTATTTACCGGCACGCTCGCTCAATCGCATCCGTTTAATCGATGTATTACGTTGCTCACGGGAGGCAGAAGACAATCGGCAAAGTGGCAGTCTTTACTGTGATCCGGCAGTTGCCAGCTTGATGCTGGATATTGAAGATCAATATAAAAGCCGTCTCGGTGAGCAAACCATGGCTGATTTTATTTTGGAAAATCCGGAACCTAAAACCTTATGAAACTAGTTTCTTTCAATGTGAACAGCGTACGCCAGCGGCTGCATCAAATAAGCGCAGTCGTTGAGCGCCTTGATCCCGAATTTATCGGCCTTCAGGAAACCAAAGTCCAGGATCACGAATTTCCTTTGGCAGATATTCAGAAACTGGGTTACCAGGCCATTTATAGGGGGCAGAAAACGCACTATGGCGTTGCGCTTTTGTCTAAAACACCGTGTGTACATCCCTGTTTCGGATTCCCAGGCGATAATGACGATGCCCAAAAACGGTTTATCGGCGGGGAATTTCAGGTCGAAGGCCAAACAATTCACGTGTTTAACGGTTATTTTCCGCAGGGTGAAGCCCGCGATCATCCGCTAAAATTTCCAGCCAAGCAGCAGTTTTATGTTGATTTAAACCAGTTTTTGAGCACATTCGATTTGAATAGAGACTCTCTGGTAGTTATGGGAGACTATAATATTGCACCGCAGGATAGTGATATCGGCATCGGCGCAGACAATGCTAAACGCTGGTTGAAATCCGGTAAGGCGAGTTTTTTACCCGAAGAACGCAGTTGGTTTAAAACGTTGCTGGGGAAAGGTTTGTACGATGGTTTTCGGTTATGTCATGCAACCGAAGACCAGACATTCAGCTGGTTTGACTATCGCAGTAAAGGTTTTGAGCGTGAACCTCGACGCGGATTACGCATCGACCATTTGCTTGTATCGAAGGCGCTTCGTCACTGTGTGAATGACGCCGGCGTCGATTATGACATTCGCGGAATGGTTAAGCCGTCAGACCACGCACCGGCCTGGATCAGTCTACAATGCGACTAACTTGAGTGAGATATAGTGATGTTTGAAAAACCTTCCGGGATGCCGAGTCCCGAACAGGCTCTACCAGGCCGCGATGATGCTATGCAATTCAACCCGATACATTATGTCAACGGTAGCAGCATGGTTGGTCCATTTGCAGAAAATCTGGAATCTATCGTATTTGGGATGGGGTGTTTCTGGGGTGCAGAGCGAAAATTCTGGTCTATCGAGGGCGTTTATACCACAGCGGTTGGTTACTCGGCGGGTATAACCGCCAATCCGACCTATCAGGAAGTTTGTAGCGGGTTAACCGGTCATAACGAAGTAGTGTTAGTAGTATACAATCCAGGAACAGTAGTCCTTGAGGTATTACTGAGGACTTTCTGGGAGTCGCATGATCCAACCCAGGGTATGCGGCAGGGCAATGACCGCGGTACGCAGTATCGATCGGGGATTTACTACAACAGCGAGGCACAAGCCGAGCGGGTTAAGTCTAGTTTACAAGTTTACCAGAATCGCCTGAATGAAATGGGCCTGGGCCCTATTACGACCGAAGTTTTAGCATCGAGCGAATTTTACTATGCCGAGGAATACCACCAACAATATTTGGAAAAAAATCCTTCTGGCTATTGTGGATTGGGTGGCACTGGGGTATCGCTCTCATAAATATTTTATTTCTTCAATTTAAAATTTACCGTCAGTTGTTATGAGGTATAGACGCAGTTTCGGTTCCCTGGCACCACCGTATTTTACGGCCAAATCCGCTATGCCTGTCAAACGGATAGCGGCCGAATACAAGTTTTTCGTATGCTGAATAGTCTTTGCTTTGAAATTACTGAAACTGCGACCGTAGACAACATCGACGAATCGGTAGAATTTATTAAGACTATCAAAAAGCTGGGCGCCAAGATTTCAATTTCGAAGCCGCCCGAAACTGAAATGTCTGGCCTCGGCTATAGGTTCCGGGGCTCACCGAGCAGAGCTGTCTTCATCGCTTTATAGCTCGGAATTTTATCCGTGGGTAACATGGCCTGGCGTTCTTCCCGATTTCGGGTTTTCGACAGATCTTTAATGGCGTCTAAATCCAGGTAAGGTGTCAGCATATGCAGGAATTCATACTGAAATGCCGAAATATGGCGTGAATGTCTGAATCCTACTTTAATCTGGCTATCGGGAAATAAATGACTGGCGTCTATGTACTGTAAATCCGTATCATTCAGGTCACAGGCCATCTCGGCGATAATGCCAGCTCCAAGACCCAACCGTACATAGGTTTTAATAACATCCGAGTCGGTCGCAGTAAAGGCAACTTTAGGTTCAAGATTAGCCGCCTGAAACGTTTTATCGAGCTGAGATCGCCCCGTCAAACCAAGCATGTAGGTGAGAATCGGATATTCACCCAGATTTGCCAATGTAATCGTCGGCATTCGCGTCAGTTCGTGATCCATCGGAACGACAATGTAACGGTTCCAACTATAGGCGGGAATGGTAACCAGGTCACCTTGTTCATCAATAACCTCTGAAGCAATAACAAAATCGACCTGATTGTTAGCGGCAAGTTTACTCATGGATTTAGGATTGCCCTGATGGACCCGTAATTCTATCTTTGGAAATTTAGTCGAAAAACGTTGCAGTATCAGGGGTAAAATAAACTGCGCCTGGGTGTGTGTGGTGGCGATAGTCAGGCTGCCACGATTACTTTTGCTGAATTCCCGGGCTGCCTGTTTAATATTTTTCGCGCAATTGAGCAAATTGGTGACATGCTCCAGGATGGCTTCACCGGCAGGCGAGATGCTGGTCAGTTTTTTACCTGAGCGCTCGAAAATTTGAATATCGAGTTCGTCTTCAAGTAATTTGATTTGGTGGCTGACGCCGGGTTGAGAGGTATATAGCTCCTCAGCCGCAGACGAAACGTTGAGATTGTTACGCACGACTGCATCGAGAAAACGAAGTTGCTGTAGTTTCACCCTGGATTATAACCCCTTCAATAGACTGAAATTGAATAAGACACTTCGAAGCTGTGCCTTAGAAAAAATATCGAGTTTACAAGGAAATAGTGACATGACAACTGATTTTTATCGTCAATCTGTTTTGCTTTTGTGGTGCGAAAAATTGATCGATTTGACCCTCGGACTTAGTTGAATTTCGTCGTAAACGATGTTTTCAGCGCTATCGAGAATGTGCCAGACGATGCTGGCTACCTGTTCGGGTTCTATGGCGCTCTCGTGGTTGTCTGAGGGCGCAAACGAGAGGTTATCAAAAAAAGGACTGCGTACCATGCCCGGATTTACCAGCGAAACCTGTATTCCATCGTTGGCGCAATCTTCGCGCAAAGCCTGGCAAAAACCGCGCAGACCAAACTTGGCTGCACTGTAAAGCGTGCCTTTACGACCTGCACAAAGACTCGATTCGGAGCCGATAAAAATCATTCGTCCGGACTTGGTTGCCCGAAATGCGGGCACCAGCCGGCGACAGAATATTAAAGCGCTGGTGAGATTGACCTGGATAGCACGTTCAATCTGAACGACGGAAAATTGTTCGATAGAGCCGAAGTTACCATAACCCGCAGCGTGGATAAAGCAATCAAAGCGATTCTGTTTTAACAGTTGTTTGAGTGTTCGATCGATGTCGGTCGAAATTGACAGATCGAGTGGCAGGGCAGTGTAGGCGGGGTGATCCGGATTGATAACAGCTCGACGACTCATTCCGGTAACGCTATAACCGTTTTGCAGCAATAGCCGGGTAATCGCAAGTCCGATACCTGAACTTGCACCAGTAATCAGAGCGTGCTTATTCATGCCATTCGCAGGCATGGTAAATGCCCGGTTTGAAATATTTCATCAATTCGTTTTCGCAGTCAGATACCATGGTCTGTTCAAGACGGAGCGGATAACTCATCATACCATTGTTGAGTTCGAGGTTTTGTGCGAACAGTGGCTGCTCCGGGTAGAGCCGGTTTATTTGGCGGAAATTATCTTTCGGTAAGCGAAATGCTCCCAGGCTGATCGAATGAAACCTGTCCGGGTCGATTTCACTCACGATCTGTTGCAGCAATTCGGTGAATGCCCGGCGGTAATTCTGGTGATAAACCAGCGGGTCAAAACGTAAACCAATCGGCCATCCCGCGTCGCTCAGGGATTTCATTGCGCGGATGCGTTTGGCTATCGAGGGAACACCATATTCGAGCTTTTCGTGGCAATGAGCATTGGTAAAACTGAATGCGGTGACCACACGTTCGCAAGGCTGTAGTTTTAGCAATTGCCTGATCTGAGTGCTTTTAGTGCGCAGCTCCAACCAGGCATTTTCTGTGTTTGCAATAACAGGAACGAAATATTCAGCGAATCCGGTAACCGGTTCGTAGGCCAGGCTGTCGCAGTCATAGCCTGAAAAAAACCAGACACCTTCGCCGGCATGTTGTTTAACCAGTGTATTAATACTGTCGGCGAAATCTTCGTAGTTTACAAATATAACATGGTGGGCCGACGGGTACATGCCTTGTAAAAAACAATAACGGCAATCGTACAGGCAATTCAGCATGTGGGAAAAATAATAATTATAAGATCCACCCAGTCCGTAGCCCTGCGGTGCAGCGAGTACGCGGCGTTGATGCTTTCCGGCAATGATCAAAGCCGGGTTTGCTTTCTGTAAGCGGAAATTTTGGGCTCGCGGATTAAATACTTCACCCTGATGCTCTATTTCCACGATCGGCGCGTGCGGGTGTCGTCTGATAATTTCCTGGGTACGCTGATGATCGCGGACTGCCTTCTCGACGTAAATACAGTTCGCCATGGCTATAAATTTCTGGCCAATTGAAAGCATTGTTGCTCGAGTTTTTCAATAATGCTGCGACTCGAGTCAAGGCCTGTAATGCTACTCAGCAGGGCTTCTTTGCCTACCCTATTTTGAAGAAAGCGTAGTAATGGTTTAAGACGAGCCTGTTGGGTCAGGCTAAAATGCGCCTGTTCCAAAATCGGTTGCCACTGTTCCGAAGCAATCTCGAGGTCTATCAGCTGCCGGTTGAGTAACAGCAGCTTTTGTACGAAGCCATCTATGGTTTCTAGCTGATTGTAAATCAATTCGCTTACCGCAGATTTATCATATCCAGTTTGCTGCTCATGATTGTCGCTGATTACTTTAACGCAATGCACCAGTTCGGCAGTACTAAAGCGAGTGGCAGTCACAAAAAAAGCGCTGGCTTCCATGTCGTAAATAGCGGTGTGACAATAGTCGTTACTCGGTTGGTCCAGGCTAATACAAGATGTCGATTGTAATCCGCTGGCAAAAGTCGGTACCGGGAAATAGTGTCGGCCTGACTGGCTATCGGTAATTTTATTCAGCCAGAAAATGTTCCCGATCATCTGTTCGGCTGCACCGGCAGTGCCGATATTTATCCAGCAAATAGAGCCATGCTGATAGTTTAGTGCCGCTACCCAGGCGGTTGCAGCCGCCGCCGATATTTTACCGATGCCACCGATGACGCATTGCATGTCGTCGTTCTGGTAACAGTCGAAGGCGTGATGATGTGGTGACTTTTTCAATCGGTAAAAGTCAATAATCGGTTTTGCTTCGCAATGCAATGCCACAACCCAGATCAGCATTTAGGTTACCCGGCTTGTAAAAATGGTTCACACAGCGCAGAAAACTCATCGACTACGGCTTGATTGCCATGTTTTCGTGCGCCCTGGAGCAGAATGCCTAGTTTGTGCTGCAAAGTGTTCGTGGCAGCATTGCGATCTACGTCATCGAGTTTCGCGTTATTCAGCAATTTGTTCAGTGCTCGAATTCTAAAGCGATCCATACCCCAGAATTGCCGCGAAAGCTGATCGTCGTGACCGCCATTTTTAATAATCAAGGGGCGATTGATATAGTATACCGGATGCTGGTGGCAGATTCGTAACCACAGGTCGTAGTCTTCGCAAGCGGGCAGTGATTCATCAAACAGGCCGACCTGGTCGAATAGTTCGCGTTTGATAACAACAGCCGACGGTGATATCACGCAGAGCGGCAGGCATTTCTGGAAAATCCAGCCTCCGGATTTTTGATGTTTGTTCATTGCATTGACGCGTACTCCATTTCGAACCCAGATTTCATCCGAGTGGAATAATCGGTATTCGGGATGCTCCGCCACAGCCTGTCGCATGGTTTTGATTTTATTGGTTAGCCAGTTGTCATCCGAATCGAGCAGGGCAACCCAGTCACAGTTAGCGGCTCTGATACCTGCATTCCGGGCAGCACTGACACCGCTGTTTGTCTGGGTAATCAATTTGACCTGTGGAAACCGAAGCGGAATTTCAACCGCCGTAGCGTCGCTGGACCCATCGTCGACCACGATAATTTCATCAACCTGCGAACTCTGATTGATCACCGATTCGAGTGCGTTAACTAATATAGGCAGGCGGTTATAGCTGGGTATAACCACCGAAATTGAGTTAGCTGCTGTGCGGTACAATAGTCGAGCCCGGAAAATGGGTAATGGTCGACCCATCGGAATCTAGAATCCGGTTTTTCCCACTTTCCTCAACCTCGTCGATGCGGATGATTGAATGATGGGGAATATAGGTGTGCTTGACCCTGGCGAATTCAGTTTTGAGCTTTTCTTCTGCCGGGTCGATTAGCAGCTTGGATTGCTCACCGAATATGATCTGACCGATTTCGATAAATCCCGCCATCTGTGACTGGCTGACCTGGTTTGCGTAGAGTTCGTATATTCGACCACTATTGTGGAACTGGATGCGGAAGGTACTTTTTTTAGATCGGGTCATGACTGCTTTAATCCTGCGGCATGAGATCGGCGAGATCGCCGTCCATATGTAATTCGGTTAACTCGGAAAATCCACCGATTAACACGCCGTCGATAAAAATCTGTGGCACTGTATCTGCGCCCTTTGTGACTTTATCGAATTCACGTTTTGTGGTGTCGTCGTGATCGATCGGAATTTCACCGAAGTCGATATTCCATTTGCGCAGCATGTTCTTTGCGCGGTTGCATATCATGCAATCGGCACGGCTGTATAGAATGACTCTGGGCATAAGTGCTACGATATTGGAAAGAGCGGGATTTTACCTCAGAAGCGCTGATCGATGCGAATTATCTGCATGGCAGGCACTGCTCACCGCAAATTCTTGATCGCCAGTACTGCCTGATTACGTAATGTTTTCAATAATCCGAGTTGATTATCGGTAATTGTTATCGCTTTGCCCCCTGCACTGTCGATATAGATTAAGGCAATCGGAGAATGGTTAATGCTGATGGGAAAGATTGCAAAACTGCAGGCTGCAATATGTTGGTGATACCAGTCGGGAATTCTTTTTTTGATATTTTCACTCCGGGTATTGTCGATTCGAATGTCCTGATCATTCTTGAACGCGATGTGAAAAACATCGGGCTGATAGGCCAGTGGTATGACAAATTTATCAATCATGGTTTCAATGCTATCGCCATAACCGAATCGGGCGCACAGATTTTTACCACTTTTATCCTTCAGGCAAAGTAAAACACGCGAACCGGAAAAAGCCCGGTATATGGTTTCCAGGATCATTTGACAGATTTGATTGATATTGTAGTCACCCATTAGTGTATTGGTAATATCCTGAATGCCATCGGTGAGCGCTTTTTCTGTGGTGCGATTAATCGCTTCGGTATCTTCTTCGAGAATTTTCACGCTTTCGGCAGCATCAAATTCCTGCTGGTGCGTTTTTTCCGATTCCGTCAGCTGGGATTTGTCTTCACCGGCAGAGAATTTTTTGCAAAAAGGGTTATCGGTTATTTCAAACTGGATGAGGCGGGCAAAATCTGCCAGATCTTTCTGACAGGTACTGATGATTTCCTCGACCCGCTTGTCATCAATTTTTAACGCTTTGCTATAGCCACTGGTTAAGGTTTTTACTGATGATGATCGTTGATTATCATTACTGCGCAGTATGCTGCTCAGAGAATTACTGAATTGAGATATAATCTGCAAACCCGTAGCGCTATTGTTGGCCCGTGGAATGCTAGCGGTATCGAGTGGTTTCATACTTTCTATTATTTGATCAGGGAAACCCCATTCGCGTGCGACTGAAGTACCCAGTTGGTGATAACTAGTACCCAGCACCTGTGACACTGCAGACGACTCAGCCATTCCCTCCCTGATGATGAGCTTGTCTATCGCCTGACTTTCCTCGTGCAGGTAAAACCGTACCAGGCGCTTGCCGAGTTGCCGCAATAAAGCGCAGAGAAACGCTTCTTCGTGATTGCCGATTCGGTTTAGATTGGCGAGTTCATTCGCGACCAGGGCGCTGAATAAAGATTCGACGGCATCTTCTTTAAGCTGGCTGGATTGCAGCTTGTTCTGCATGTGTTCGAATAACATCAATGCGGCGGCAATGCTTCGAACCGGATTAATGCCGAGCATGACCACGGCGCGGGAAATCGTACTGATTTTGCCGCCGCCGCGATTGTAGTAAACCGAGTTTACCAGCCTTAGAACCTTATTAGTGAGCGAGTAATCTTTTAATATTGCATTCGAGACGCTGGCCAGGCTTTCGGTATCGCTATTGGTGACTTTGTTAAGAACATTAATGGTTTCCGAAAAAACCGGAAAGTCACTCTTATGCCGCATCCTCCGCAGTAGAAAGCTTACCGTTGAGTCGTGGCTGTCATTGCTTGGCGCATCATCGAGCGATAGGTAATCATTAAAGGCCCGTAACATTGCACTTGCATCGGCGAAGCGTTGTTCGGTATCTTTGTTCAGCGATTTTAAAATTAAGTCATCGAGGCGTTCGTCAATAGCTGCATTGATTGTCGATGGTGCGGGAATTTTTTGATTGGCGATAAGATTTAGAATTTGATAAATATCATCGCCATTAACCGCCGGTTTTCCGGTTAGCATTTCGTAACAGACCAGGCCGATGGAAAAAACATCGGAGACGATTTTGTGCTGCCGTGTTTCGATGTATTCGGGGGCCATATACTGCGGGGTGCCACATAAACCCGAGTCTTCGCTTTGCCGGGCGTCAGAAAAATGGGCCAGACCGAAATCGGCAACCTTGGCACTTTCCGACCGATCGATCAATATGTTGGCTGGTTTGATATCACCATGGGCAATGTTCTGAGCGTGAGCGGCACTCACGCCAGCGAGTATATCTCGCATTATACGTAATGCTTGATCAAGTTTCAGGCCGTCACGGATTTTTTGTCGCAGTGAAGCGCCTTCGATATATTCGAGTACCAGATAAGGTCGATGATCGGATATACCGAGGTCGAATACAGTGACGATATTGTTGTGTTGCAATCGGCTCACCATACGCGCTTCGGTCAACAGCTGGTCGAGATCTTCCTGATGTTGTAGCTCCCCGCTAAGATGCACCGCCTTAATCGCTACTTTTCGGTGTAATTCAGTATCGGTTGCCAGATAGACAATTCCCTGATTGCCTCGGCCAAGTTCTTTTTCAATAACGAATCGGTCAAATGTCCTGGAAAGTGCTGCTTGTGCCACGTTAGAAATGCTCTGCTAGTCTGGTTAGCAAAGTATAGTTGTCGATGCGGGCCTTGCTTTTAATTATTCTGTGCGAGAGTGCTAGTGTAGGATACTACACTAGCAGTGGTTTCGATGCGTAATCGTTCCTTGCAATAGGTCATGACCCGTTCAAACGCGATAGATGTTGAACGCGGCGTGGCCCAGAGTGCAAGTATTTTGTTCACTTAAACGGATTCGGAACGGTTATCTATGGCCAATTATGACATGAAATGCGTCTATTCTGGCTAACCGCAATGAAAATTCATGCTGGTCTTTCGGGCTGACTCGATCGTCAATAGAGAGCAGTGTTTTAAAAGCGGAAAACTTGGGCGGGTTAGTTCTGGCTGGGTTATCCTGGTATATTTGATATTTTGATAAATATACTGAAAATTGTGGCGAATTAAGCAAATTTTTAGGTCAAGTTTCGATAATGGCTGATTTACAAGGTATCTGCACACCAATCTGTACCATTTTTTCAGAAGATGGTTCTCGAATCGATGAAATCGCTCAGAAAAAGCATTTAGACACGCTCCTGAACGCCGGGATTCATGTCATTGCGGTTTGTGGCGGTACCGGGGAATTTTCGTTTTTAAGCCGTGAAGAAAGATTGAAATTAACCGAGTTGGTTGCCAGACATATCGATGGTCGAGCCAAATTAATCGTGCATACTTCGGCGGTGATGACCGAGGAAACCATCGACTATGCCAGACATGCTGAAGATCACGGGGCGGATTGTCTTTTGGTGTTACCGCCTTATTTCGAAGGTCCGACTCTGGCGGGCAGTTATGAGCATTACGAAAAAGTGGCCAACTCGGTGAACATCGATCTGATGGCCTATAACATTCCGCTTCACTCGGGTATTGATTTGGAACCGGAATTTGTACAGCAGCTAATGGAAATTGATAATGTTCGCTACCTGAAAGACAGTACTGGTAATTTCCTCAGAGTGCAGCAGTTAGTAAGTAACGGCGTTCGACTTTTTAATGGTTCGGATCCATTGATGTTCCATGGGCTAATTGCTAATGCGGTCGGTTGTTTTTGGGGAACATCGAATGCTATCCCCGAACAGGCGGTAATGCTCTACGAGTATTGTCAAAAAAAGCAATGGGAAGAAGGTCGGCTACTGTGGAGTAAAATCTATGCAATCAACGATTTTATCTGGCATAACCCGTTCAATCCTTCGGTAAAGGCACTCGGAAACCTGCTCGGCCATGATCTTCGTAATTGTCGCAGACCGGTCCAGCCGCTGACTGAAAGCGAAGCCGATCGATTGAAGCAATTGGTTGCCGAAATTTCGGACTGATTCACATTGACTGAAATGACCAGGCCAAAACATATTTTCCAATGTATCGATGCGCATACCTGTGGGAATCCGGTAAGAGTCGTCATTGGTAATCGCCCTGAGCTGGATGGATTAACCATGATTGAAAAGCGTCAGTGTTTCGAAAATAAATATGACTGGATTCGGCAGGGATTAATGTTTGAGCCCAGAGGGCACGATGCCATGTCAGGTTCTATTATTTACCCGCCTGTAAATCCGGAATCCGATCTATCGATTCTATTTATCGAAGTAAGCGGCTGTCTGCCTATGTGTGGGCATGGCACGATCGGCACAGTGACGGTCGCGATCGAAGAAAACCTGGTCACGCCAAAGACACCCGGCGTATTGGTTCTGGATACGCCGGCCGGCAAGGTGGAAGCTGAATACGGTATGAAAGATGGTCATGTGGATTGGGTTAAGCTGTCGAACGTAGCTTCGTTTCTTCATTCGACCGATCTGGTTATCGAAGTTCCGGTGTTAGGGAGTATAAAAGTGGATATCAGCTATGGTGGAAATTTTTATGCCATAATCGAAAAGCAGGATAATTATCAGGACCTCGAGCAGTTGTCCGTCGATCAAATCAGATTTTTAAGCCCCATTGTCAGAGATAAAATCAATTCTATCGAGGCGTTTGTGCACCCTCGAAACCCGCTCATCAACCGAGTCAGTCACGTCATGTGGACGGGGAAACCGCGAAGCGAAATGGCGCATGCCAGAAATGCTGTATTCTATGGTGAACGAGGTATTGATCGTTCCCCCTGTGGCACCGGTACATCGGCCAGAATGGCGCAACTGTCACATCGTGGTGACCTCAAGATCGGCGAAGACTTCATCCATGAAAGTATCATCGGCAGTCACTTTACCGGACGGGTAGTCGCCGAAACTACTGTCGGACCATTTAAAGGTATACTGCCAACGGTCAAAGGCTGGGCGAAAATTATGGCTAGAAACGAAATTATTATCGATGAGCGAGACCCTTACGCGCATGGTTTTTTGTTGACCTGATCTGGTTTCGGCCGGTTTCCGAGAAGAATTATGAAGAAAGCCACAGCTTCCCCATGTGTTAGAAACTGTTGCCTGAATGAGGACGATATCTGTTTGGGCTGTTTCCGTAGTCTTGAAGATATCGTTGGTTGGAGCCGGGCGACAGAACAGCAAAAGCAGGATATTCTACGCCTGACCGAGGTCCGTAAAGCCGACTATCAGCGAAAATATGGCTCTCAGATGTTGATCAAATGAACCGCCCGGCACACATACTACCCACCATAATATTTTCCCAGTTTGCCGGTACCTCGTTATGGTTTGCAGGCAATGCCGTTGTGCTCGATTTGCAGCACGATTGGGGTCTCGCAGAGCAGTCGGTCGGATATATTACTACTGCGGTTCAACTCGGATTTATTTGCGGAACCCTGATATTTGCTTTTCTTGCCATCGCAGACCGGTTTTCACCCCGCCGGGTTTTTTTTGTTTGCTCAACTGTCGGCGCGCTCAGTAACATAGGATTGCTTGCCGTGCCGGAGGGTCTATCGGGATTGTTGCTGTCAAGATTTATCACCGGCTTTTTTCTCGCAGGTGTTTATCCGGTAGGCATGAAGATAGCGGCGGGCTGGTTTGACAAAGAATTAGGTAGAGCGTTGGGATACCTGGTCGGCGCGCTGGTATTGGGTACCGCTTTTCCTCATTTGATTCGCGGAACGGGTGCTGAGCTTCCCTGGCAACAGGTAATAATCGGTGTTTCTATATTGTCGGCGATTGGCGGTACTATGATACTTGTACTGGTTCCTGACGGGCCGCACTTACCAAAAGGATCAGCGTTTAATCCCTGGGCGCTGGCAATAATTTTGCGCTCAAAACACTTTCGCGCGTCCGCCTTTGGTTATTTTGGACATATGTGGGAGTTGTATACATTATGGGCATTTATACCGGTCTGGTTGCTCGCTTATAGCGAGGGAAGCGATATTAATCTTAGTGTACCTCTGTGGTCATTCACGGTGATCGCGATCGGGTTTTTCGGCTGTGTCGTTGGTGGTCTTATATCAGTCAAGATAGGAAGTGCCAAAGTGGCGGCATACCAACTGGCTGTTTCTGGTCTTTGCTGCCTGCTATCGCCGATATTTTTTTATGCCGATGTAAGTATCTTTATTGTCTTTTTACTAGTCTGGGGTATAAGCGTTGTCGGCGACTCACCACAGTTTTCGGCCTTGAATGCGGCAAATGCACCATCAGAATATGTCGGCTCGGCTTTGACGATAGTGAATTCGATTGGATTTCTGATTACTGTTTTCAGTATTCAACTGGTTAATTCTCTGGTACTGGTCATTGAACCCGAATTTATTTTCTGGCTCTTAATTCCCGGTCCGGTCTTTGGGTTATGGATGATGAAGCCGTTACTTTTTGAGCGAAAATCAGAGTGACAGTGCGTTATATATCGAATTAGAAATTCTCATCTATATTGTAGAAAGATTCGTTTGTCATAAATGCTCCGAGGGTCGTAACTGTGTTATTTAAATAACAGGGTTCAAACAGGAGGCACTCTAATGAATCGGTCAAATAATCAATTCGGCAGATTTTCAGTTACTTTTTCCACGTTAATAGGCTATCCGAAAAAACCACGTAAATAACCAATCAGCGTTGGTCTGGATTTTTTCGATGGTTTATCGAAGGGTAGGTCTTCCTGATCTAGATAGCATAAAGCGTCACGCCTCGTAAGGATTATCATCTTGTCGTCCGAATTATCCCAATTGGCGATGGGCGTTGTGTCATTTGAATTAAGCATGCTCGAAATTCTCGTCTCTGGTTACGGCTCCGATAATAAATAATAGACGCGAATTATCTGTGGCTTATTTCACGATGTAGGTTTGCTGATGATTTATTGTAAAAAGTTCATCGAAATTTTTTGACCTGGCTCAAGTAATTTCGAATCAGTCCGGTTGAATCAGGTCAATAGCGGCTAATTTTCCTCAATCTGAATGGCGGCCTTTAACTTGCGTGCAACCCATTGATGAAAATGATGCGTTGGGTTATCCATCACCGGTGAAAATACCCCGCCTTTGTAACCCGGTGACGCGCGGCCTTTTTGCATACCTTCGACGGCGTCGATGTCTTCGCCGAAAACAATACGCCAGGATGCCAGAGTCGTGCTTCGGCTGGTGGCGTAGGTATCATCGGTTGCGGCGTTTTCGACATAAAATAATCGCAGGTGCTCGACTGATTGACTGGCTGCTACGGGTTCAATGATCATCACAAAAGCGTGATCGGCCTGAATGCCCAGTAAAACGTTGGGATAAAAGGACACATACTCAGCCTGCTCAAGCCTGGATTTTGGCCACTCTGGGAAATGCTTTAACGCAGTGCCGGCATCGCTTGAAAGCCGGTAAGCGTTACTACCCTGGCCACCGAAGTCTTGTTCGATCATAATGTGGTAATGATCGTCGAGTTTTGAATAACGATTCAAATCGGGGTGAATCCAGGGCAGGTGATAGGCTTCGCAGTAATTTTCGACGGCCAGTTTCCAGTTCGATTGCACTTTAATTTCCAGACCCTCACCCTCGATTGGGCTGGCCATGCGTGCATATCCACCGTCACCCAGAAACGTCTGCCAGCGGTCGGATAATGGTTTGATGTGCTGCTCGAATGCGACAGCATCTCCGGACAGGTTGATGAAGATCACCCCCATCCAGATGGCAGAGCGAATCACTTTGAGGCCATGGTCGCATTTTTGAAACCCTTCGGCTTTCTGTTCACCCATGCCACCGAGGTGCGGTGTTCCAATTAAATCGCCATCAAGATTATATGACCAGGAATGATAGGGGCAACGCAGTGCACCCTGAATTTCAGTCTCCTTGCTAACCAGTATCATACCGCGGTGGCTGCAAACATTGTGGAAAACATGTATCTGGTCTCTTTTGTTACGCAGAATCAGCAGCGGCAGACCCATAAAATCGATGGGTTTAGCGTAGCCCTTCCTCGGCAGGTCGCTGGTGAACCAGAGTCCTGCCCAGCTTTTGCCGAGTACATGGTCACGCTCGTAAGCCAGGAATTCGTCGCTAACATAAGCCAGGTTAGGTAACCCGGAAGCTTTTTCGATGGGTTGTAACACTGATTCGACGTCGATGCTTTGGGAAAATGAAGCCGTTGTATTCTGACACATGAGCCTATTCCTGAAAATCAATGAACTGTTATTGCATAGTTAACGTGGAATCAATACATTGCCTTTGTTACGGTGTTTTGACAATATGATAAATGTTCAATTAGGCTTTACTTCAAGTAAACTAATATGGGAGCTGAATGGCGCGCCGATTTTACCAGTTACCGAGTTTAACCGGGCTCAACGCATTTGATGCCTGTGCACGTCATGGCAGTTTTACTGATGCGGCAGCGGAGCTGGGGGTAACGCTGGGTGCGGTTAGTCGCCAGGTTAAATCGCTCGAAGGTGAACTCAATTGCCGACTATTCAGGCGTCAGTATCGCGGTGTAGAGCTGACTGCTGAAGGTGTCGATTTACATCAGCTTGTCGGTAGCAGTTTTCGGCAGATCGGTCGACTCTGCCGGGATTTAAGGTCACGAGGCGGTCATACCGATCTTACTATCGCGGCCACTACCGCATTTGCTACCCTCTGGCTAATGCCGCGGCTGGGTGGTTTCTGGCAGGCGCATCAGGAGATTGAACTCAACCATTCCATTTCAGACAATCCAAATGATCCCGGGTTCGTCAATGCGGATATGCGCGTACGATATGGTGCGGGTAACTGGAGCGGTGAAGTCACCGTGAAATTGTTCGATGAGATTATTTATCCGGTTTGTGGCATGGAATTCCTGCAGAATCACTCGATAATCCGGCCCGTGGATATTCTGGAATTGCCACTGTTGAAGCTCGATAGCCTCGATCCGGCCTGGACTAGCTGGGAGGCCTGGCTGACAGAATGCGGCGTTGGTTCAAAAAACCTGAAGTTCAGGCATTTCAATAACTATGTGGTAGCGTTGCAAGCCGCCGAAGAAAATCAAGGTGTTGCGCTGGGGTGGCATAGTATGGTGGCGCCTTTGATCGCAAGTGGTCGCCTGCGGCGATTGGGTGGCAGCCGGGTTAAAGCACCCGGTTCCTATTATCTAAGCTGGGAGGCCGACCGGCCTTTATCGCCTTCGGCTGATTTATTACGGCAATGGCTGGTTAAAATTTGTGCCACGATAACGGTGGATTGATCAGGCGGCTGCCCTGGCTTTTAATTTAGCCAGGTACGTCAGTGCCTTGCTGGCTATCATGACGCTGGATTTGAATGCCTGGTAGCTGGCATTATCGATGGGTTTTTCGATTTGATGGCGGTCACAGTAAACCAGACCTATTGGCTTGTTACCGATAAAAATCGACATCACGGCGAAATTATTACACTGACAGACTGCCTGGAATTTTCCCGGTAGCATGGCCTGGTATTTTTTATAGTTAGCAGGATCAATACGCACAGCATGCGGTTTTTGCAGTAGTGATTTGATTAAACCCGATTGGGCAACTTCGAGTTCGAGCTGGTTGAAAGTAGAATCTGCTTCCAGCCCTTTAGTGCTTCGTGTCTTCAGATTGGTTTTGTCATTTGAGAGTAACATTAACACCACGCGGGAAAAATTGAGGTTTTTTTGCAAATCGATCAATAAAGAATTCAGAATATTCGATTGATTGACTTCGCGGGTTTGCAACAGCAATTTTATTTGTTCCGCTAACGAAAGGTGTTGGGTCGCTTTTACGTTCTCAGGCGCATTAGAGACCGGGTTCGGGATCGAAACCTGTTTAATATCGGGCATTAGAATCAATTGAGCGGCTGCGTAAAAAACATCATCAATCGGTGAAGATCTTGCAGCCTTAATAGCAGTATTCTGAATGGATCGGCGGGCTTCTTCGAGGCTTATATTTAGGTAGTCGGCACATTTTTTTTGCGCATTATACATGGCCTTGTGGTACCAGCCGCGTTCAGCCTGGTGGGCTATGTTTGCAGCCAGTTGAATCAGGCGTGATTTACGTCCAGAGTTAATTGTTGATTCGAGGGACTCGACTACCAGTTCCGGCAGCGCCCATTCTTGTGCCAGTAGTTTACCGAGCTGAATGAAATCAAATCCGAATATATCGGCAGCCAGATTTTTGCTTTGCCCGTCGACTTTCAAGCGATTGAGATATTCCTGGTATTTGTCCGGGTCGAACAGGCAGGCATGCTGTGCGCCCAGATTGTATAACAGCGTTGCCGTGCGCATGTCCTCGACGTTGCTAATGCCCTGCATGCTGGCGAAACCATCGAGTTGAACGAGCGCGTGGCAGCCTTCGCTCAGCAGTTGTCGATAGCTATTGATTGCCGCTTTATGTGAGCATACCTCGCCTATTTTTTTATGCCGGGCGATGAGTTTGGCAATTGCCGGTTTACCCAAATGACCGACAGCGGTATGTAAGGTGTCGATGCCCGCGCGGCCATTTGTTTTCAGTTTCGTATTGACCTGACGAAGTAACAGTGTACTCATGCCCGGATCGAACATGATGACACTGGCGATTTCAGCTAATGTGGTGACTTCCTGGTTGAGTAATTCGGTAACCCGGTCGTGAAAATGATCAAGTGCCGGAATAAACTCCTGGTGGCCGGAAAACCAGTTTTGTGCGGCCTCTACTGACATAAACTGCGGTCCACTCCGTAGGCATAACGAATCTCCAGAGCGCCTGGATTGAGCAGTTTATATTCCGACATGATGATGCTCAGTTAGCATTGTCCTGGACAAAGTCGACATTGTGCGATGGGGAATCCAGATCAATTGCCTGCCGGTTACCATGTAAAACACTGATTTCAACACGACGGTTTTTAGCCCGGTTGTCCCAGCTATCATTGGGCACAATCGGTTCATTATCGGCCATCGCGCGAATTTCCATACGTTCCGGATCGACATCGCCTTCGCGGATAAAATAGTGCACCACACTGGCGGCGCGTGCGGCCGAAAGATCCCAGTTAGAACGGAACTGTCTGGTTTCGATCGGAATGTCGTCGGTATGACCGGTAATAATAAATTGTCCGTCGCGTTGGTTGAGTACCTCGGCGATCAGTTTTAGTATCGGCAGAAAGGCTTTTTTCAATTTAGCCTGACCCGAGCCGAATGATCCCCGTTCCCGGATACGGATGAGCACACGGTCATTAAATGCGTCGACTTCGAGCAGGCCATCGCCGATGGCACTGGCGAGTTCCTTGCGCAAGTCTTCGGTTTCTTCTTTCGCGTCCTGTGCGGCCTGCGCTTGTGCCATGGCCTGGGCGTCAGCCGCTGACATGGACTGATCGTTTTTGGAGCTTGAATCGGTAAAATCAAGATTGGTTTTGGTGTCGTCGGTGCTTTTTTCCCGCATGATTTCCAGCGGTGTTACTTCGATTGGTTTACCCGGGCTGTACTGCTGGGCGATGACACTGGTGCCTTTCGGAATTTCCGTGGCTTTAACGTCGCGCTGCACGCCAAAGGCGGTTTTCATTGCACCGGCGACCTGTTTGAATTTGAGTACATCCATTTCGGCGAATGACAGCAGTAATACAAAGAAACACATCAACAGCGACATGAGGTCGGCGAAGGTTGCAAGCCAGGGCGGCAGGCCTTCTTCGCAAGGCGGGCATTCGCATTCTTCACTCACTATTCATCTTCCTGGCGTTTACTTTCCGGCAGATAGGCATCGAGCAATTGTTTTAAAACCCGGGGATTAGTACCTTCCTGAATACCGGCGATCGACTCCAGTATCAGGTTCTTGTTGTTTTTTTCGTAGCCACTGATGAGAATTAATTTTTCCGCCAGAGGTGAAGCGAAAGCATTGGCGATAACGGCGCCATACAATGTAGTTAACAGGGCGACAGCCATGGCTGGCCCTATCGCTGCGGGATCGGACATATTCGACAGCATCTGTACCAGGCCGATAAGCGTTCCGATCATACCCATAGCCGGGGCGTAAATCGCCATGGCTTTAAACATGTCGGCACCTATGGTATGGCGATCAATCGACATGTTGATGTCTTTGCTCATCAGGTTTTTGACCACTTCGGGGGCGTGGCCGTCGATGCATAGACCGATACCGCGTTCGAGGAAAGCATTGCTGATATCGCGGCCTTCAAGCGCGAGTATGCCTTCCTTACGCGCAATATTGGCGAGTTCAACGGATTCGTCGATTAAGCCCTGAATCGCATCGAGCTTATAGAAAAAACCTTTAAGGCCGATTTTAAAAGAACCCAGAAAATTACCCAGCGTCACCCGCATCAGGGTAACCGCAAAGGTTCCGCCGACTACTACCAGTATTGACGGAACGTTGACAAAGATCATAAACGGGCCGCCGATTGCGATGGCGCCACCGATAATGACGTAAGCCAAAATAAAACCAACTATTGAAGCGATATCCACTCAGGTCTCCTTATCTCTCTGTCTCTCGGGTTATCGGATGATTTTAATATTAGTTTAATTTCGACGGGATGCAGGAAATAATGAGGAATAAGTGGCCGTTTTTAATAGCAAACGGCTTAAGCGGAGGCAGCAAGTTCAGCCTGCGCGAAGCTTGAACGTTGGATGTAGTTGCAGGTCGATCAGACCCTGTTGTAACAACCATTCGCGGGCATCGTCAGCATCGGTTTCGAACCAGGCTTTGGCAGAACCAAGCCGGAAGCTATAGCCCCAGCTATCCATGTCGTGAAACATGCGGGTTTTGCCCACGCAGGACAGATTTTCGGCGAGTAGTATTTGTAAAAAACAGACTGCGTTTTCCTCGTCGGTACTTCCCCCGGCGTTGCTATTGAGATGTTGTCGGCGGTTATCGTCCATGCAAATGTAATGACAACTTTCGTGCAGGGCTGAATGAATCGGCGTATCGCCACGCAAGTATAGCGTATCTTTGATTAAACCGGCTTCATCGTCACCCCAGAAGCTGCCGGGAATCGGTGTATTGTTAGCAACGAGCCGGATGTAAATATGATATCGGTTGAGTAATTCAGCGAGAATTTGATTGTTTACGTTGCTATAGCGGAGCACATCAGGCATAGGCTTCGAGCATTTTCACAATGGTTTGTTGCAGGCGCCACCATTCTTCGGTCATATGCTGTGGAGGTGAGTGGCGCGCTTTTATCACCAGATAGTTGATTGCCGCGCCGAAGACACCGAGTATGCCGCCGATATCGATATTCGGGTTTTGATATGGTACCCGAATCGCCTTGACCAATGCCATACCACGTTCGGCGCGGGTACGCGCCAGTGCCACGGTAAGATTATTCTGCTCTGTCAATTCCCATGCCATAATTTCGAGGGTGAGTGGCTTCGCCTGTATCGCCTCGGCATGTCGTTTTAGCAGCACCTGCAAATACTCGGGCAGCGCCATGCGGCCGATTTGTTCGTTGCTTTCGGTCATGATGTCTTCGAGTTGCCACCATAACTCGGTGGTTTCGGCAAATGCCATGAGTAGTCCATCGAGTCCATCGAAGTAACGGTAAATTAATACTTTATCGCATCCAGCCTGTCGTGCGATTGAGTTGATACCAATGGCTGGAAAGCCATCCCTTAAAAGGATTTGCTCGACTGCCTGGAGGATTTTCTCTTCGGTATGCAGGCGGTTTTTAGCCATGAATATAGAACATCGACTGGATTACAAAATACAGGCTAGTGTAGTTTAACCGACGGTGGATTTCGATGCCTGCCAAAATTGCTCCATTGGTTCGAGATGCTGTTGATCCATTGGCAGTCCTGCTAATTTCATTTGTTCGACAACATACTCGAAGCGGCGAATAAATTTTTGATTGGTGCGACGCAATGCCATCTCGGTATTGATCTTTCTATGCCGGGCAATATTAATGCAGACGAATAGTAGATCGCCCAGTTCGTCTTCCTCCGCGTCTAAATCTCCCTTGGCGATGGAATCTCGAAGTTCGGTCATTTCTTCATCGAGCTTGTCGAGTACCGGTTGAATATCCGACCAGTCAAAGCCGTATTCAGCAGCTTGCTGTTGTAAACGTTTTGCGCGATAAATCGCGGGCATATTCCTCGAATCAGCACCGAATCCGGCCTCAGGTTGACCGGCTTTCTCAGCTGCCTTGATGGCCTGCCATTGTTCTCTAATCGTGGTTTCATCTAATTTTTTTCCGCGATCCTGACCGAATACATGCGGATGCCTGCGGTGCATCTTGCTGACGATCGATTCGACGACGTCGGAAAAATCAAAGTCACCGTTTTCTTCGGCAATGCGCGAATGGAAGACGATATGAAATAGCAGGTCACCAAGTTCCTCTTTCAAATTGGGTTTATCGTCACGTTCGATGGCATCCAGCGTTTCATGCGTTTCTTCCAGGGTATATTTCGCTATCGACCTACTGGTTTGTCGAATGTCCCAGGGGCAACCGGTTTGCGGGTCGCGCAGGGCCTTCATCAAGTCGAGCAAATCGTCGATATTGTTCATGTCGTTACCTTAATCCTGGAAAAATCAGTTGAATCATGAAAGTCTGCGCAACACCTTAATGCACCTGATAAAATCAAAAACACACGCATCACCAATCAGGTGACCACGGTATTTTTGATTTCACCAGGCACATCAATCTATTACGCA